>NZ_CATKPW010000004.1:0-213988 GCF_949767675.1 Pseudomonas sp. IT-P395 | reverse complement strand
ACTTCTTGCGCACTTTTGCCTTGAGCGAGCGCTTTATTTCGCACAAGCGCCTGAAAAATCAGTCAAACACCCCGGCCCGTATGGCTGCCACAATTGTTGGCACGCTCCTTGATAACAGTCAGGCACCCACCGGGCGATTTCGCCTCCCGGGCACCTTAAATTATTCCGCAAGGAGAGCACCCCATGGCAACACCAGCGTACATGTCGGTTACCGGCGAAAAACAAGGCCTGATCACTGCAGGCGCTTTCACCGCTGACTCCGTAGGCAACACCTACCAGGAAGGCCACGAAGACCAGGTTATGGTTCAGGCTTTCAGCCACGACGTGATCATCCCGCGTGACCCACAATCCGGTCAGCCAACCGGTCAGCGCGTTCACAAGCCAGTTGTGATCACCAAGGTCTACGACAAAGCTTCGCCTCTGCTGCAAGCCGCTCTGACCTCCGGCGAGCGCATGAGCGAAATCGTTATCCAGTGGTTCCGTACTTCTGCTCAAGGCACCCAAGAGCACTACTACACCACCAAACTGGAAGACGCGATCATCGTCGCCATCAACAACAAAATGCACAACTGCCAGGATCCAGGCAACTCGCACTTCACCCACCTGGAAGAAGTGCAGTTCACCTACCGTAAAATCACCTGGACCCACGAAGTATCCGGTACTTCGGGTTCCGATGACTGGCGTGCTCCAGTCGTTTAATTACGGCTGATCGTTACAAGCATCGGCCAGCTCTGCTGGTCGATGTTGTTTACGCCCCTCCAGAATTTCGCGTACGTTGAGCCGCTTTGCGGTCGTCGACGAACGCCGCTGTACAGCACGAGGAACAAGGGATGTTCGCGCCGGCCAATGAAACCCACTTTGCCCTGACCATCGAAGGTCTTTCCGCCGATTTCCAGGTGTTTACCCTCACCGGTCGGGAAGCCATCAGCCAGCCTTTTGTCTTCGAGGTGGAGCTGGTCAGTGAGCAGCCGTCGCTGGACCTCGAAACCCTGCTGCACAAACCGGCCTTCCTGCAACTGTCGCCCGACGGCAGCGGCATCCACGGCCAGATCTATCGCGCCGCGCAAGGTGACTCGGGCAAACGCCTGACCCGTTATTCAGTGACCCTGCGCCCGCAACTGGCGTACCTGGCGCATCGCGTCAATCAACGCATCTTCCAGAACCTCACGGTGCCGAAAATCATCGGCATGGTTCTCGAAGAGCAC
This sequence comes from Pseudomonas sp. IT-P395, assembly GCF_949767675.1. Classification (NCBI taxonomy): domain Bacteria; kingdom Pseudomonadati; phylum Pseudomonadota; class Gammaproteobacteria; order Pseudomonadales; family Pseudomonadaceae; genus Pseudomonas; species Pseudomonas sp. IT-P395. The sequence goes on along the minus strand of NZ_CATKPW010000004.1, from coordinate 212,783 downwards.
GGTATCCAAAGCAACGCCTACGAATTCAAGACTGGTTCGATCTATCCCGAGCGCATCTACTGCGTGCAGTACGATGAATCGGACCTGCATTTCATCCAGCGCCTGTGCGAGGAAGAAGGTATTCACTACCACTTCCAGCACACGGCGACGGCGCACAAACTGGTGTTCGGCGATGACCAGACGGTATTCCCGAAACTCAAGCCTGTGGCCTATCAGCAAGACTCCGGCATGGTCGCCAGCGACCCGGTGATCAAGCGTTTCGACCTGCGCCTGGAAACCCGCACCAGCCGCACCACCCGCCGCGATTACGACTTCGAAAAACCGCGCCTCACCCTCGAAAGCGAGAACCGTGGCGACGCCCTGCCCGACCTTGAAGATTACGACTACCCGGGCCGCTTCGTCGACCGCGAGCGCGGCAAACACCTGGCCAAACGCGCCCTCGAACGTCATCGCAGCGACTTCCAGTTGGCTGAAGGCAAGAGCGATCAGCCGTTGCTGGTCAGCGGCCACTTCCTCGCGCTGACCGCGCACCCGAAAGCCAAATGGAACGACCTCTGGTTACTGACCGAAGTCCTCCACGAAGGCAAGCAGCCGCAAGTCCTCGAAGAATCGGTGACCAGCGACACCACCGCACTCAAAGACGATTTCCATCAGGGCTACCGCAACCGCTTCCAGGCCACCCCGTGGGACGTGCCGAATCGCCCGCCCCTGCGCCACCCGAAACCGCGCATCCTCGGCAGCCAGAGCGCCGTGGTCACCGGCCCGAAAGGCGAAGAGATCCATTGCGACGAGTACGGCCGCGTCAAAGTGCAATTCCACTGGGACCGCGAAGGCCAGGCCGACGACAAAACCAGCTGCTGGCTGCGCGTCTCCAGCGCCTGGGCCGGCGCCCAGTACGGCGGCATCGCCATCCCGCGGATTGGCATGGAAGTGCTGGTCACTTTCCTTGAAGGCGACCCCGATCAACCGCTGATCAGTGGTTGCCTGTACCACAAGGAAAACACCGTCCCCTACGAACTGCCGGCGAACAAAACCCGCAGCACCTTCAAGACCCTCAGCTCGATGGGCGGTGGCGGCTACAACGAACTGCGCATCGAAGACAAAAAAGGTCAGGAACAGATCTACCTGCACGCCCAGCGCGACTGGGACGAAAACATCGAGCACGACCAGAAAATCCGCGTCGGCAACGAACGCCACGACACCGTCGAAAAGAACAGCTACAGCGAGTTCAAAGCCGAAGAACACCACACCGTCTACGCCGACCGCAAAGTCGAAACCCGCGCCAATGATCACCTCACCGTCGGCGTGAACCAACACATCAAGATCGGCACCGGCCAGTTCATCGACGCTGGGCAAGAAATCCACCTCAGCAGCGGCATGAAGGTGGTAATGGAAGCAGGCGCAGAGCTGACCCTGATCGGCGGCGGCAGCTTCATCAAGATCGACGCCGGCGGCGTGACCCTGAGCGGCCCGGTGATCAACATGAACTCCGGCGGCAGCCCCGGCAGCGGCACCGGCGCCGCCCCGCTGATGCCAGGCGTGCTGAAACAGGCCGACGCCGACAAGGCCGGCCAGGTCCTGACCCCGGCCCAGATCAACACCCTCAAACGTAACGCGCCGTTCTGCGAAGAATGCGAAAAATGCAAGGCAGGTGCCTGTGCCATCTGATCGAATTACGCCTAAGGATTGGCTGGCGCAACAGCCGTTGCAGACTGGCGAGCGTTTGTATTTAGTCATCAGCGCGGCGAGTGATTCCGAGCCGCTCAAGCCTTTCTATCAGCAAGATGCCGCACCACAACTGCAGCCCATATGGGGTGGAACACCTTACGCCGATTGGCTTCCTGTAATGCCGTATCTCGCCGAGATCAGCCCCAATGCCAGTTTTCTGCAATGGATTACTGAAACCGATGCATTGGATTGGGGTTGGCTAGCGGTATCCACCAGCGCGCCGGAAACGGTGCTGGAGCATTTGCGTAGCCTGACTCAGGTAAAAATGCCGGACGCCACTGAGGTGTTTTTCAGGTTCTGGGATGGTCGACATTTTCATCCGATCATCGAAGGGTTAGGTGCTACAGCAGGTGAATTGCTGCCGGTGTTCCAACGCTACCTGATTAACGGACAGACGCTCGATGTCGGCAGAAGAGCGGTACCTCCCGCAAAAGAGTGGCCCTGGTGGGAGATCCCCCAAACGCTTTTGGATGCTCTCGCGAAAAAGGACCACACCACCGTCGTTGAAAACCTGATGCAGTGGCTATCCGAAGATTGCCCTGAGTTGTACTTCGAATTCCCCGAAGCCAACTTGCGCAGAAAGGTTGAGCGCTTCGTGCGCCAGAACCCAAACACAGAAGAGATGGCAGAGCGTCTCGCCGCAGAGCTGACAAAGGAAGTCACGTCATGAATACCCCGATTGGTACCCTGGTCCTGCGTGTGCTGGACGCCAAAAAACCTGACGTGAACTTGATCCTCAAAGACTTCAAAAACTGCCTGAGTGATTACAAGGAATGGGCAGACGGTTTCTGGACTGGCTGGGCGCTGGACGTCGACCAGACCTTCAAGGTCGGCAACGAAGTCAGCATCACCGAACGGAAAACCGAAACAGGTGCGGTAAAGACCTACGCCACGTGCCCGTTGGTAGGTGATTTCACGCTGATTCATATGTTCGAGTCGGCGCGCTTTGTGCCGATTGGCAACACGCCAGTCAAACTGGAACCGGTTACCAAAGGTACCTTTTACGACGACGTTACCGGTCCGGTCATCGAAACCACGATCGGACCCAGCGGCATCAAAGTGATCGAGGGGGCCAAGAGAGGTCAGACTTACCGCATCACTTTTTTCCCCAACGTATCCCAGAGCGACGTCAAGGCGCTCTATGACTCCTATCAAGGCGTTATCGGCAAGCTTGATGGCTGGTTGCAGAGCGAATGGTCGAGCAAGTTCAAGCCGCAATGGGCCAGTTACTCTGCAGCGGATCGTGCCGGGCGTTCCGTGATTTTGCTCAAACGAGCCTTCGAGGGGTTTGAAAAGGCTCTGTTGCAGCTGTGGGATGACATCAAAAGCCTGTTCGAGCTACTCGCCAATCCGAGGAAAAATTACGAAAAGCTGAAAAAATACTTGTCGGACGTCGAGATCGACAAACTCTATGCAGCCTCCAAGGAATCGATCGCTTCAGGATTGCTGATACTCAGCGACGAACCCCTGATGTTTATCTATATCTCAGCCATTGTGGCTTGGGTGGGCATGCTGCCTCCCCAAGTCGTAGTTGACGTAGTAACTGCGATTGCCTCGGAATTCCTGATCAACGTCCTAGTGGGCATCTGCCTGACAGGTGGCGCTGGGTTGGCCGTTAGAGCAGGCACCAAAGTCCTCTCCACCATCAAATCGGGAGAAGCGGTCAAGTACCTTGAGGACCTCGCCTCTACCCTGATGACACTCAGCAACAAGCACGCTTTGCCCGCCCATGCGGAAGTGTCGAAGCCAATTATCGTTAGCGCTAAGAATGTGCCAATGAAGCCGGCCAAAACAGCCGCATTGAAGATCGATGAGGCCGTCGCCGAAGCGCCTAAACCGCAGTCAGCGAAGGAAGCTTCGCATAGTCAGGTGGCGCAAAAGCCTGCTCAGAGTCCGCTGCCCAAAACGGCGGACACTCCGAAGCAAGAGGTTAAGGACGCCTCCTCATTTCCACGCGACAAGAAACAAAACAAACATACGCTCCAGCCGGAGGAAAAACTCGACGACGTATCTACGCAGTCGAAAACCCCGGACGATAAAAGTGCAACCAGTGCGAAAAAAACCTGTACTAACAATTGCCCCGTATCGATGGTTACTGGCGAGGAATTGTTGACGATTACCGATGGTGAACTGGGTGGCTTGCTGCCGTTCATCTGGACTCGTCTCTACCGAACCAGCGCGGCTGAAATCGACTGCGGTCTAGGCTATGGATGGAGTCACGCTCTCGCTCAGCGGGTGGACATCAATGGCGACGAGGTCGTGTGGACCGATCACGAAAACCGGGTCACCACTTTTCCGCTGCCCAGCGTACAGCGCCCGGCAATCACGAACAGCCTTTCAGAAGCCGCGATTTTCATTGGCGACGATCCGTCCGAACTCGTACTGACTCAAGCCGGCGAAAAGCCGCAGTTCTATCACTTCCGCTTCAACAGCAAAGGCGCGACGTTGATCGCCATCAGCGACAACTACGACAATCGCCTGCACATCACCCGTGACATCCATGGTCGAATCAAGCGCGTGGATAACGGGGCTGGTCGTGCATTGCTTGTGCGGTACGACCGCAAGCATATTGTCGCCATCGACTATCAGCAGTTTATTCCAGCGGACAATCTCGAAGACGCCTGGAACACCGTTCAGACGCTGACCACCTATGAGTACGATGCTCAACATCGGTTGATCAAAGCCACAAACGCTCTGGGAGAGTCCGAGCGTTATGCCTACAACGAACAGAACGTCATTCTTGAGCGGCAGCTCGCCGGAGGCGCAAGCTTCTACTGGGAGTGGGAAAAGGAAGGCAAGTCCGCACGTTGCATCCATCACTGGGCCAGTTTCTCTCAGATGGATGCGCACTATGCGTGGGATGACAAAGGCAGCGTCACCGTTACCAACGCCGATGGCAGCGAAGAGATCTATACCCACGACGACAAGGCGCGACTCGTCGCCAAAGTTGATCCGGATGGTGCCGAGCACTTAAAAGCCTATGACGACAAAGGCCGACTGTTCGCCGAAAAAGACCCGATGGGTGCGGTCACTGAATATCAGTACAACGAGGCCGGCCGTTTGATCGCGGTGATCCCGCCAGAAGACGCGCCGACCACCTACGAGTACTACAAGGGCTTTGTCCGTGTGGTGAATCGCGGTACCGCCAAATGGATCTACTGGCGTAACGATCAGGGTGACATCACTGAGCAAGTCGACCCGGACGGCAACTCGACGCATTACACCTATGATCGCCAAGGACGCCTGCTGGAGATCCGCCATCCCGACGGCAGCCGCCACCAACTGGGCTGGAACAATCTCGGCCAATTGCTGGAGGAGCGCCTGCCGGACGGCGGCCAGCGCAAATACCGCTACGATGCGCTCGGTCGCCAGATCACACGTCAGGCTGAAACGGGTGCAATCACCCACTACCAGTGGGATGCGGCTAACCGTCTGGCACAGATCACGCTGCCCGGCGGCGCTACCCGTGCGTTCACCTACAACCCATACGGCCGCGTCACTGCTGAACGCGACGAACTGGGCCGCGTAACCCGTTACGAGTATGCCGATAACCTGCATCTAGTCAGCCGTCGCATCAACCCGGACGGCAGCCAACTGCGCTATCGCTACGATAATTCGCGTCTGCTGCTCACCGACATCGAAAACGAACGCGGCGAACACTATCAGCTGGATTACTACTCGAACGGGCTGATCCAGCAGGAAACCGGTTTCGACGGACGCCGTACCGCTTATGAGTACGACCTCAACGGCAAACTGTTGAAGAAAACCGAGTTTGGTGACGACGGCAGTGAATTGGTGACCGAGTATCAGCGCGATGCCTCTGGTCGCCTGCTGGTCAAAACCCTCGCTGATGGCGAAGAAATCCATTACAGCTACGATGCCCTGGGTCGCCTGGTAAACGTCGACGACGGCCACTGGCCCCTCGCCTATGAGTACGACGTACAAGATCGCCTGATCACTGAGCACCAAGGTTGGGGCACCACGCGGTACGAGTACGACAGCGTCGGCCAACTCAATCACTGCCGCCTGCCGGATGGCAGCACACTCGATTACCGCCACTTGTCCGGCGGTCGGCTGAGCAGCATTGACCTCAACGGGTCGCGCCTGACTACGCATCAGTTCGACGCTGGCCGTGAACAGCAGCGCCAACAAGGCGTGCTGCTTAGCCAATACCAATACGACGAACAGGGAAGGCTTCAAGCGCACACGGTAGGTCAGCAGGATCGCAATCTGTTCCAGCGCCGCTACGCCTACGATGCAAACGGCAACCTGGCCGGCATCGATGACAGCCGCAAAGGAAACCGCAGCTACCACTACGACCCACTGGATCGTCTGGTCAGCGTTCGCGGCGCCACTCCCGAAACCTTCGCTCATGACCCGGCCGGCAACTTGCTGGGCCAAAGCGATCTGCCAACTGCGAACCTCGCCAACGTAAAAGGCAATCGCCTGCTTATGCAAGGCGACCGGCATTACGACTACGACGCCTACGGCAACCTTAGTCGCGAACGCCGTGGTACCGGCCAGCAACTGGTCACCGAATATCGCTACGACTGCCAGCATCGCCTGATTGGCGTCTCGCTGCCCGGTGGCAGCACCGCAAGCTACAAGTACGACGCCTTTGGTCGTCGCATTGAGAAGACCGTCGATGGTCAGACCACAGAGTTTCTCTGGCAAGGTGAACGCCTGATCGCCGAAAGTGCCGAGAATCGCTATCGCACCTACATCTACGAGCCTGGCAGCTTCCGCCCATTGGCAATGCTCGACGGCGAAGGCCCCGTCAAGGCAACCCCGTACTATTTCCAACTTGACCACCTCGGCACACCTCAAGAACTCACCGACTACAGCGGCGAAATCATGTGGTCGGCGAAATACCGTGCCTATGGCAATCTGGCCACCTTGGACATCGCCGAAATCGACAACCCTCTGCGCTTTCAGGGTCAGTATTTCGATGCGGAGACCGGGTTACATTACAACCGGCACCGCTACTACAATCCCAGCACCGGGCGGTTTCTGACACCGGATCCGATCAAGCTTGCAGGTGGTTTGAACAACTATCAGTATGTGCCTAACCCTACGGGATGGGTGGATCCGTTGGGATTAACGGCTATCGAGTGTGAACCTCCTGTTGTGGATGCGAGTGGCCGCCCTAAATCCAGCCCTCACTATAGCGTCGCTTATGAGGCCACATTGGAAAAAGACGTTCACTATCCTGGAAGAAGCGATCTTTCACACTTTCAGGAAGGCAATAAACAGCTCTACAACACTATGAATAATGATCCTGTTTACAAAGATCATATGGAAACGTTGTATCCTGGCATTTTTGATAAAGTCAGCCCTGGCCCGAAGGGCGCTCACGCAAGGTCAAAGCCACATCCTCTACTAACCTGGCATCATGATGCCTACCGTGAAGGGATTTTGCAGCTCATCCCTACGGCGCAACACAGATCCGGAGGGGTAGTTGCTGATGTTCTACATCCAGGCCAGAAAGGTGGGATGGAGCTCTGGGGAGGCGGCCGAAAATAAATGGTGGATCAAATGAAAAAAACAAAATTTATTAATGTTCTCTCTGATGCAGAAAACCTAAATTGGGAAGACGCATTGTATTTACCAAAAAACAAAGAAGAGTGGGGTTTGAATTGCGAAGCAATAATCGAAAACCCAGACACCTTTGAAGACTACGACGCTGATGATAATCCGACAGAGCTATCAAAAATAGGCTATCGTTATGTTTTACTCTGCGACGACCTATCGTCCATAATAAAAAACCTAAAAGAACAGACCGCCTCATATGATATGGATACTGCCTACAAAGCGTTCATATTTTATTTTAATAACGATAGCTTCATTAAAATAGCCTAAACAATAGGCCCAGCACAAATATCGATAATAGTGGGCAGATGAAAAGATAGATTTATTTTTAAATGTATCAACCAAAGCCATTAAAAATAATCTGCCCCCTTTTTACCGGCATGTTCCAGAGAAATTTTGACATGCCTAAGATAAGTATTTCGTGCAACAGTCTTGTAAAGAATACAAGACAAAAAGGGGACAGATTTATTTTCTAAAAAATGAAAATAAATCTGTCCCCTTTTTTCCCTCAATGAGTGGCCGGGTCGGAGGTTAGAAGGTGGAGTTGACTCTCTCCCATCTGGCCTTAAAAATTGAGGAGAAAAAGATGAGTAATAAAAAAACAGTATCAATTTGGACTGCAACGCCGACTGGCAGCAATCCACTCTTCGGGAAATAGTGACGCCTGCCTATTCTGACGATGGAGAATCTCTAGGATCGGAGTTCAGCAATGCATTTTCTCTGGGCTTTATTGACGACGACTTTTTTGAAGCTGATATCGTAGAGCCAACTAAAAATTTGGAAAAAGCAATCGAGGATTTTTCTTATGACTCCGATATCATCGCTGAAATAAAAAAGAAAAACCTCTCTACCTCACCTGAAAAAATAAACACTGTTATTACAATTTATGATTGTGCTTATAAAGGAAAAACCACAGCCTACATATTACGAGGCATCGAATTTACATATCGAGGTCAGTTTGAATATAAAGATTAGGACACATGAGACGCAACCGATAAAGATTGAAGTTTTTACTTCCCTAAGTGCCCATCGGATGACCTTTACCCGTCAACCCTAAATGCTCGTGACTAGCCTCGTCGATGTCAAAGACAAGCACCTGACGACACCCTTACTATATGGATAATTGCACCGTAAACGGGGGACAAACCACGTTTTCTTTTTCTGAAGGCAATCTGCACTTTATGAGCTTCCGTCCCCTTTTCTGTTCTTTGAGAGTTCCTTTGGTCTTAAACCTGGCTTTCTTAGCAACAATCAATTATTGCGCGTGGACATCACTAACCCAAGGGAACTTCAATTAAGAATTCCATCAGGAAATGAAGCCGGCGCTAACGACCTATGGATTCCGGGTGGAAGGTTGCCAAATGGAAACAGTGAAGCAATAGTCGACGCTAAAGGCCCCATTGCACCGAAACTTGAAATATCACCACTGTCGCTATAGAGGGAAATCATGAAATTCAATGACACTTTTGTCAATACAGACGAGCGATTCACTTTAGGAATAGAAGCCGCCAGTGGGAAGTATTATGTCTCTATCCCTGTTAGCAACCGCTTGGTTGACTATGACGAGTATTACGAAATAAGCAGAGAGTCATACGAACTCTTTCTTAAAGATCCGTCCGCAGCGCTGATATTTGTAGAGCGCTGTAAAGCTAGACAAGAAGACGAATCTCTCATGTTCAAGCCAGGCGCAGACCGCGGAGTTGCGACCTAAAAAAATTTCTGGCGAGCCGAACTTTCTATTTCCTCGGGAAGGGTCTAGCCCTTTCGGGGTAGGCATCTCGGTTCAGCCGATTGCGGCCATTCACAGGCGCTTGCTTTTGGCGGTTAACTGCCGCTCCCGATCGTACACTTCCGGCCAGAAGCGAACGCTTACCCGACCAACTTCCGCCCGTAGAACAGCGACAAAAAGGGGACAGATTTATTTTCTACAAGTACGACGCCTTCGGCCGTCGTATTGAGAAAACCGTCGACGACCACACCACCGAGTTCCTGTGGCAAGGCGAACGCCCCATCGCGGAAAGCGCTGAAAACCGCTATCGCAGCTACATCTACGAACCGGGTACCTTCCGACCATTGGCGATGCTCGACGGCGAAGGCCCGCTCAGGGCTATACCGTTCTATTACCAACTCGACCATCTCGGCCCCCCACAGGAACTCACCGACTACAGCGGCGAAATCATGTGGTCGGCCAAATACCGAGCTTACGGCAACCTCGCGGTATTGGAAGTCAGTGAAATCGATAACCCTTTACGGTTCCAGGGTCAGTATTTCGATGCCGAGACAGGTCTAAATTACAATCGCCATCGCTACTACAATCCGAACACTGGACGATTTTTGACCCCGGATCCGATCAAACTGGCGGGGGGCTGAATAATTATAAATATGTCCATAATCCAACTGGCTGGGTGGACCCGTTAGGTTTAGACGAGTGCCCAGGAGCATCAGAGGCAAATCCTCCCGCACCCGACTCCCAAGGAACCAAGGTCGCTGGGGGCCCGACGGAAAAGGAAAACCGGGGGAAAGCCCTTGGTACTCAGACATTCCTGAGGTCAACGAAGTAACCAAAGGGGAGCCTATTCCTTTCGTTAACGGTCGTCCCGACTTTTCACAGTGGTCCAAAGGTACTGTCAAATTCAAACCTGGTGTACTAAATGGAACAGATAAAGATTTCAAACAAGTATACAAAAGACTGAAAAAGGATCGAGGCCTGAGAAGCGCCAATGCTGCTAAACTACTGCTACGAAAAGCCGGGCTCACACCACATCATCTTGACAAAGAGACCATTCAGTTAATACCAACAGTCCTACATGGAAATACCCCCCATATCGGCTCTGCTTCGGACATGAGGAATTAGTTATGTCATATGACAAGATTTTAAACGAGCTCGGCGCCGAGTCGATGTCTTTCGAGACAAAACGGCCCAGCAATAGTTTGCCAGACGATATTAAAATTTCTGAAAGCTTGAATCAGCTGCTTGATAGATTCAAGACAGCCATTGTCTTTTCCAATGGGGCAAAATTCAAAACCCCTAAAAAGATGCCTATCGGCGACCAAGATGGCTTCGTATTCTTAGATGTAATATACGGACTAGCCCCGGATTCAAATAACATCTACTACAAAAATGAAATGTATGCGAACCAAATACGCGGTGAACTCTATACTTTTGGTGAGTCAGGTGGAGGAGATCAATTTTGCATTAACAAAAACACAGAAGAAGTATATTACTGGTATCACGAAGCAAAAGATGATGCATCATCACTATTTCTAATTGCGCCGTCCTTTACTAGTTTTTTCGAGCAGCTCACACCTGACAATGATGAGACCGATTCGAAAGATGACGACGGAATAGTCAGCGCCGAGTTTAATTTTTAGAAATCACAAAAAAGTACACATTCAGTTAGAGGGGGCATTCTCCAAGCTTGGATTCGGGGTGCCCCCCCTGATTTTGTGGCCTCATGGCTCTTTTGATATTGACCGACGAAGATCTAGCCAATGCCAACTCTCTGACGGCATTACGCGCGATAACAGCCAAAATGAAATTCGCTCCTATCCCCGGAGATCCCGAATGCACCACTTTATGATCAGTCGGGGCGATTCACAGCAACTGCTTGGATTGATGGTTACCGGCCCGAAAGGCGAAGAGATCCATTGCGACGAGTACGGCCGCGTCAAAGTGCAGTTCCACTGGGACCGCGAAGGCCAGCGCGATGCGTCCGGACGTCTGCTGGTCAAAACCTTGCCAGACGGCGAAGAAATCCACTACAGCTACGACGCATTGGGGCGCCTGGTAAACTTCGACGACGGCAACTGGCCGCTCGCGTACGAATACGACGTGCAGGACCGCCTGATCACCGAACACTAGGGCTGGGGCACTACACGTTACGAATACGACAGCGTCGGCCAACTGAGCCACAGCCGCCTTCCAGATGGCAGCACACTCGATTACCGTCATCTACCCGGCGGACACCTGAGCAACATCGACCTGAACGGCTCACGCTTAACCTCTCACCAGTTCAGCGCCGGTCGCGAGCAACAGCGACAAAAGGGTTTGCTCCTAAGCCAGTAGCAGTACGACGAACAAGGTCGCCTGCAAGCGCATAGCGTTAGCCAACGCGACAAAAATCTATTCCAGCGACGCTACAACTACGACGCGAATGGCAACCTAGCCGGCGTAGATGACACCCGCAAAGGTAATCGCAGCTATCACTACGACCCGTTGGATCGACTGATCAGTGTGCGTGGTGCGACACCGGAAAGCTTCGCCCACGATCCAGCAGGCAACCTCCTCGGTCAGAATGACCTGCCCGTAGCCAATTTGGCTAACGTCAAAGGCAACCGCCTGCTGATGCAGGGTGACCGCCATTACGACTATGACACCTACGGCAATCTGATTCGCGAGCGTCGCGGCGCCGGCCAGAAACTCGTCACCGAATACCGCTACGACTGTCAGCACCGCCTCGTCGGTGTCAGCCTGCCGGGTGGAAGCATCGCGAGCTACAAATACGACGCCTTTGGCCGCCGTATCGAAAAAACCGTCGACGGGCACACCACCGAATTCCTCTGGCAAGGTGAACGCCTGATCGCAGAAAGCGCTGAAAACCGCTATCGCAGCTACATCTACGAACCGGGCAGCTTCCGTCCACTGGCGATGCTCGATGGCGAAGGCCCGCGCAAGGCTACGCCGTTTTACTATCAACTCGACCACCTCGGCACACCGCAGGAACTCACCGATTACAGCGGTGAGATCATGTGGTCGGCGAAGTACCGAGCCTACGGTAATCTCGCTGCGCTGGACGTCAGCGAGATCGATAACCCGTTGCGGTTCCAGGGTCAGTATTTCGATGCCGAGACGGGGTTACATTACAACCGCCACCGCTACTACAATCCGGGGACTGGACGGTTTTTGACGCCGGATCCGATCAAACTTGCGGGTGGGTTGAATAGCTACCAGTACGTGCCGAACCCTACGGGGTGGGTGGATCCGTTGGGGTTGAATTCTTGCCCGCCTGGAGATGAAACTAAAGGTAAGAAGGCGGATGATTCGGAAAAGGCTGAACACGACGAAGGTCGAGCACCACCTGATCCATATAATCGCCCATACGCTGGAGCACTGCCCGCCCAGATGCAAGACAAGATTCTGTTCGGCACACGTAGTCCGAACAGTAATAAACCAATTGGCGGACACTCCTCTGAAGTACTGAAGTCCCCTAAGCACCAGATGACCGTATTGCAGAAAAACCCGGACGGCACGATAAAAGTCGAAGATTTCAAAATGATTCTTGAACGAAAAGACGGTACCGTCGGCATGTCGGCCAAAAAAGGAGGGAAACACACACTAGCGCCGGAAACTTGGAGTAACGATAAGATACTTTGGGTTACGGATGAAGTAGCCGCAACACCGGGTGTACTCATGCGCGATGTTGACGGAGTTACGACCACTCTACACACCAAAACGGTTGATGGTGTTCAGTGGCAGGTGTTGAAAGACAATGGCGTCGTGACATCTTCATTCCCGGCGGGCGACGCACCTATGTCACCACCGATCTAAGTAGAGATAAAAAATGACTAGCAAGACTTACGATGAATACAATTACTGGCTTGGCCAGAGTGAAGACTCGAATTGGAATGAGTACATTACCGAGCAGGTAGCCCAGGGGGTTTTGCGAAAATTTGACTCCGAAGACTGGAAACTTCTTCGAGAAACTATTCTTTCAAAAGAGGAGTATTGGCAAGAACGAAGTACTGCTGCGCTCGGAGAACTACGATCTCATGATGCAATAGAGATTTTAAAAGCACTCCTTGACTCGAATTTTCCCGAGGTAACTATCGCTGCGGCATCGGAATTAGACTGGACAGAAGCAGCGATTGAACAAGAATACGCGGGGAAAATACAAAAAATCATAGATCTACTTCCACCGGAAGAGGTGGATTCTTATCCAGAGCTTGCAAGCCTACTAAAAAAAACCAAGAACCATGATTAAATACCAATTGTATCGGGGACAGACCACGTTTTCTTTTTCTGAAGGTAATCTGGAAAATATGGCGATGGCGGAGCACAACAACTCCATCTAGATAGGAAAAAAGTAAACTTCTACAAACTCGACGTACTTCCGGAAAAAAAATGAGAACTTTTCATGTGATTGCTAGCAAGGATATGGAGCCAAACCTCCCGCATAGCTCAAACTGGCCAAAGGTTATAGGCTACTCCTTCGCAGATAACTATCTTTATTTATCCGAAGGCAAAGGCCACGGCTTTGCCGCGAACGACATGCCTGATTCGAAAGCTAAAAGACCAGAATGGCTTGAAATATTCACAGCTTTAGACGCGACTTGGTTCCTTAACATGATTGACAACACTAACTTCACCAGCGAAACGGATTTCCGTGAAAAATTAACAGCACACATTGGCAACGTAGATACAATAATGTTTTGACCAACTCGAGTTCGGTATTACACCAGCAGGCAGGGCTCAACTGGCATCGAAGTGATGGTGTAATCCAAGCAGGAAAACAATCGTGTCTACGTGAAATCTGCCAACGCCTACCAATGCGTAAACGGCGGACAGACCACGGTTTCTTTTTTTTGCATCTATAATCTGCCCTTTGGAAACTCTCCTCTTTCTCGCTATTTAACGTGATCTGTCCCTGTACCATTACTGGTGATCTTCCCCCAAATTACGTTACAAAAGCTCAGGCAACACAAAGCGGATGGAAAAAAGGTAAAGCAGTCAACAATAGCGTTCCTGGCGGGCAGCTAGGCGGTGATGTTTTTTACAACGATACAAACGTACTTCCTTCAGCCCCCGGCCGAACCTGGTATGAAGCTGACGTCGGTCTCAATAACACGATGTCGCGGAGCAATCAGCCGGGGACCAGGCTACTCTACTCAGATGACGGACTCCTTTACATAACTAGTGATCATTACGAAACTGTTACCCCTATTGGAAAGTGGAAGTAAATCAAAATGATAGTTGAGCTTGATGGATTGTCCATCTCATCTGAGCAAGAGTTCCATAAGCGGATAGCGTCTGCTTTTTCTGTTACTCAATACTATGGAAATAATCTTAATGCGCTTTGGGATCTACTCAGCACCGATGTAGAGCGCCCAATTGAATTAATTTGGACAAAATCAAAACATTCAGAAGAACGAATGGGCGACCCATATAGAAAAATATTAATTATTCTTGATCGAGTCAAAACTCAAGATGAAAACTTTGGACTGGATGAGAAATTTAGTTACCAACTGAAATAGTAAAGCTGTAAACGGGGAGCAGACCACGTTTTATTTTGTCTGAAAGTGGTCTGTCCCTGAATAACATAGAGAGCCTCTAATTCTTTCGACGGAACCCACTGTAAAAAGGGGACCACAAGAGACAAAGAGACAAAGAGACAATACAAAAAAGGGGACAGATTTATTTTGTCTGACGGTGGTCTACCCCGAACGGCCATCAATCTTTCCGCGTTCTAAACGTGGTTTTCTCCTGATTAATTACTTATGCAAATCCATCTTAACATCGAAGGCCTACCAGCCTACCCATACCCTACAAACTTCCTGCATTTTGCATCCATTGAACCAGAAACAGACATCGAGCCTTGGTGGCTGCTGGTATACAACGAAGGTACAATCAGCAACTGGTACAAAACACTCAAACGGCTTTATCCAAAACGCACATTGATCCCATTCGCCAAATTCAACGCGAATGATGACATCGCGTGTTTTGATGGAGAGGATCTTTCTGGGCAGCCCCACGTGTTGATAATTCATGCTTATGCGTCAGAGGGCTGGGAACTTCACGCCACCTACGCTAGCTTCGATAAGTGGCTAGAAGAAGCCATGGTGCAAAATGCCGAGTGGCTCAACGAGGACTAAAAACTTTAATCCCGACAAGCCTGGTATTTGCTTTAGAAAAAACGAGAGAACCGCAGGCAGCCCCTGAGAAATCTCGTTGTTTAACCTCTACTCCCCCGGACTGAACAATCAAAGGACTGTAGCCTTGAAACGCCTGAATCGCCCATTTTCCATCCTCCTCGCCCTCACCTTCTCCCTCAATGCGAATGCACTGTCCCTTCGCTCCGAACAACGCCCCGACGGCACCACTGCCCTGTTACTTTCAAACGAACCCGCCGCAGAACGCGCGCCAAAGCTCAATCAGGATCCCGCGGTGCGCTCTGCACTGGTTGATTTTTTTGGCTATCAGACCGGTAGCTATACCAACGACAACACAATGATTGTGCAGCAAGTTCTGGAAGCGCTTGATTCGGAAATGTCGACGTTTGCGGACGGTGTGCCTGCCGGCAGCAAAATGATTACTGCCATGGATGATGGCAACAATGGGTTTGAGCGCGGCGCATTGTTGCTTAACGACAAGGGCCAGTTGGTCGCTGTCGGGCTGGTCAATGGCCACTGCACGGTCAAGTCGCGTGAGGAGGCTTTGACCTGTAATGATGCCCCGCAAACCGTGCTGACCATTTTCCAACCGCAAGGCGCTAAACAAGCTGATGCCGAATCTTTGATAGGCTGGAGTAAACAACTGCCTCCGATGATGGCGATATGGGCGGAAAGTGATGATCCGGAACGCCGAGCCAACGCGCAGAAAATTGCCAGCGTTGAATACGCTGCAACCAAACCGGAACAGGGAGCGTGGACAGCGGCACAGTTACCTTCCGACTTTCCCAAAGCCATGCTGGCGATGCTTCCGCAGCGGGCTCACCTGATAGGTGCTGGCGCCCACGGTGTTTTCACGACGCCGGGGATGGAGGGCACGCCGATTGAAGGTGATTGGGACAAAATAGCCGGCCGTCCACGACATGAGTTCGAAGTCATTCTCCGGACTTTTACAGAGTACGCAGACGTCATCGACTTCTATCAGCAGCATGCGAAGGATGCCGAAATCAGCGGCAACCAGAGAAAGGCACTCGTTGAAGGCTATATTGGTGGCGGCACCTACAAGATTGAAATCAGTAATAGAAAAGACGAAGGCACAGTGATCACACTCTCTGCTTGGCGACAAGAAGTCTGATTTATCCAAATAAAAAAAGGGCGATCCCATGATCGCCCTCTTTCAAATCAAGAAACCCTTCCTTTGAAAATCAAAGCTTTTCCAACGCTTCCTCCGCTCCCGGAGCACGGCGTTCGTTGGCTTTGAGTATCCAGTACTCGGCCTTGGATTTGCTTTTAGGCAAGCCGCCACGTCCTTGTGCGTACATTTTCCCAAGCGCCAGCTGCGCGTTGCCAAAATCGGCATCAGCAGACTTGCGGTAAAGCTTGGCTGCTTCATGTTGGTTTTTTACGGTGCCTCGCCCCTGTTCAAGCATTTGCGCCATTTCATACTGCGCGTACTTATTGCCGAGCGCAGCCGATTTGCCAAACCAGGAAAATGCCAGAGCTTCATCCTTGTCCACACCTCGTCCTGCGGCAATCATCTCCGCGAGGTTCAGCTGTCCGTAATCGTCACCGGTTTCAGCCAGTTTGCGATACCACTGAGCGGCAACAACATCGTCCTGTGTAACTCCCTCACCCTTCTCATAGAGGCTTGCCAGCAGCATGTAGGCTGAGGGATACCCACCTTCGGCGGATTGGTGGTAGTACGCTAATGCTTTGTCCATGTCCTTGAGATTTTTGATCGATCGGCCACCGCGATGGTAGATCTGCGCCAAACTGAACTGGGCTTTGGCGTTACCTTGTTCCGCAGCTTTCAAATCCCAGTAAACACTTGCGTCTTCACCCTCAACGCTTCGATCCCAACGAAGTTCCTCAGCCAATCCGACTTGCGCTTCAGCATTACCTTGCTCTGCAGCTTTGCGAAACCACACTTCCGGCATGCCCGGTGACCACTGCTCAACCACCCCGCAGAGGTTCTCTTGAATGGCTTTGCCAAACTGCGTCTGCGCGTCAAGATCACCTGCGACCGCTTGTTCATGCAGCCGCTCAGAATTTGGCGCGCACTTCCCTGCCTTCATACCGTCGTAGTAATCACGCGGCGCTTGTGCCCAGGTATTAAAGGCGATGAACATTGAAAAAAGCGCAGTGCTCGCCATACCGACAGTTTTGAAACGGTTGATCATTTGTTACTTCCTTGTGGCTTAAAAAATCCAACGAAAACCTTGCGGAAAATACTAGCTCGCTTCGAACATCCGCTCGTCCACGTCGTACTTAACCACCACCCGATTCCGATACAGCCTCACCCTCTCCACCAATTCCCCCACCTGCCCTTTCTCCCGCACCTCCCGCCAAATCTCATTCTCCCGATACACCCGCGCGCCCTCCCGCACAAACCGATGCCCTTCTTGAAAAACGTGATACCGATACTCCCTCACCCGATCACACAACAACTCCCCTTCAAGTTGGGTCTCGCCGACGTTCAACTTCAGCTGAAAGCTCCGATCCGTCGGGTTATGTAGCACCAGATCAACGTAGTTGTAGAAAATCGCCGCCCCGGACCCGAACGGCAGCACCCGCCCCTCATCCGGAAACGGGTCGAAGCTGTGGTTGGAGCGCTCGACCACCACGAGCGGTGAATGAATCGCCATCCAGTGGATCAGGTTGCTCAGTTGGCAAATGCCACCGCCTACCCCGCGTCGTGCCTCGCCGAAAGACAGTTCCATGCCTTCAACGTAGCCGCGCTTCAACGTCGGGCGGCCGACGAGGCGGCAGAAGGAGAAGTGTTCGCCGGGGGCGATGATGACGCCGTCAATGGCGGCGATGGCGAGTTTGAGGTTGATGACTTTGTTGTGTTGCAGAGCGAGGTCGGAGTCGCCGAGTTTGCGGATGAGTTTCGAGGTGTGTTTGAGGTAGCGGAACGGCAGACGCTCGGCCGTAGCGACGGGGCGTGCGTAGCGTTTGCTGGAACAGTGCCAGGCGATCTGGCGGAACAGTCTTTTTTGCCACACGCGCAGCCAGTACAAGGCCGGGTGGTAGAGGGAAAGTGGTTTCATCCGTGACACAACGGCGTGCGCCGTTTCTTCCTTGAACCGCGAGAGGGGCGCGCATTTTATCCGGTAATGACCGGCAGCACCCCATGCATTTCATAAGACCAGCGATCTCCCTTCGGCATACATCTACCGTCACATCCGCAAATTAAGGTTCGACTAAGGTTGCCTCGCTACGATCGCGGCCAAGAAACCCTGTTGCCTTTGAATCGCAGATGAGCCCTTCCGACATGAAAGCGTTTGATTTACCAACCCAGCCAGCGTCGAATTTCAGCCTTGTCTTGGTAAATTACAAAACCCCGGACATCACCCGAATGTGCCTTGAGCTTTTGCGTGAGCACGTTCAGGAGCAACGCATTCCGGTGTGGGTGGTGGATAACGATTCGGCGGATGCCAGCCTGGATTACTTGCGCTCGCTCGACTGGATCAACTTGATCGAGCGGCCTTCGCCGGGCAAGGAAGCCGGGCATATTGCGCATGGCAAGGCACTGGATCTGGCACTGGAAAAAGTCGACACCGATTATCTGTTTCTGTTGCACACCGACACCTTTGTCTACGACAAAGAGGTGTTTGCCATGATGATGCGCGAATGCACGAAAACGCCGGACATGGCCGCAGTCGGTTGTGTCGAACAACTCAATCGCGGGATTGTTCGTGACACTTGGCGTCTAACTTCGCGCTTCTGCAAGCACTATGTTCGTAAAGCAAAAGTGCGTCTGGGTATGCGTTCGAAAATGCCAAGGCCGTACAAAGAAACGCATCTGAAAAGTTTCTGCACATTGTGGAATGCGCGCTTGATGAAGTCCCAAGGCCTGCACTTCTGCATGGATGACCTCGTACCCGGCTACACGTTGCAAGATCGAATGAGCAGCCTGGGTTATGGCATCAAGTTTCTATCACCGCGCAAGATTTTCAGCTATCTGGATCACATTCAGGCAGGTACCGTCGCGGCGGCGGGCACCTACGGGAAAAATCACCGCAGGACAAAAATGTATCAGGCCACGCTGAAGCGCTTTCAAGAGCAGCAAGCCTGACGTGCAAATCTCGGTTTAATCCACCGCAAACAAAAAGGGCGACTTTTAAAGTCGCCCTTTTTGTTTGCAGAAATTGTATACAACTACTCCGAAGAGGTGTTCGCCCAGTGTAATGGCCTGGCAATCCATGCACCGGTAAAGAGCCCTGACACTGGGCGAACGGGAAGGATTTTAATAGAAGTTGGCGCTTATGTCCTCATTCTTGAATATGAAATTTATGTACGAAAGCGTTAATAGATATTTATCGACGATTCCTTTCATGAAACTTTCAATGAGGTCAATCCAAACTAATAGTATGACTACTCTAATACAAAAACTGTACAAGAGCAGTCATCTTGTAGAGTTAAAGCTCAACTTTCGTGTTGACTGGTCACTTTCAAGATATCGGTGTAAGTGACAATAACGCTCTGCCCTTCTTTCAGATCTTTCAGTTTGGCTTGGATTTCAGGCTTTTTCACGTCGAGAACTTTCGACACGCCCGCCGGATTTTGCAGGGTCACCTGATTTGTCTTCAAATCAATTTTGGTGATTTTCAATTGCACCTGAACCTGACGGTACGCTTCGCCGCCGGGGTTATCGCTGCCCGGAGCCTTACGCAGCTCACCGGTACGTTCGGTGGTGCCAGGCAGACCTTTATCCACATCGGTATCGAGGTAGGCGGCGACGGAACGCTGTACCTGGATGTTGACCTGATCGCCGGCCTTGAGATTGGCGAGGTTTTTCGCCTTGTCGCTGAGCTGAACATGAACCGGCTTGCCTTCGGCACCTTCGAGCACAACCTGATGGTTGGCGGCATCGACGGAGATCACTTTGGTGGTGACCTGATCGGCTTCAACAGTGGCGGACAGAGGAATATCGGCAGCCAGAGCGCCGAAGCTGGTGGCGGACAGTACGGTTGCGAGGGTGATGGCCTTGGCCAGTGCGTCGAGCTTCATATGCATTACTTTCCCTGTGATGAATGGCAGCGCCCGGCGCCGAATTGGCTTCGGCGACGAACGTGCCACTGAGCATAGACGCTGTTCAGGGCTTGGCTTTGGTTTGTGTCGAGGAGGTCTGTTGTTTGGCGGTGTCCTGCGCGGTGGACTCGCCGCTGGGCGTGCCTTTGCCAGTGTTTTCACGCTGTTTCGGGTCGGTGGGGCGCAGGGCGTCGTTGTCGCGTTCGGTTTCGCCCGGTGGCCGGGGTTCGTCGGGGTGTTCGCCTTGGGTGATGGGTTTCATGGGGCTGTCCTCAGGCTTCGGGGTCATCGAGTTCACGGGTGACGTTGATCGCGGGGGAATCCTTGTGCAGGTCGTCGGCTTTGGCGCGCAGGATCTGCCATTGCTCAAGATCGATGGCGCCCTGGCCGAGCAGGTCATCGGCGATGCGTTGCAGATCGAAATAATGCGCGTCGGGGGATTGCTGCCAGTAGGTCCGGTCATCAAACAGACGCTGCCAGGTGGTCATGTCTGGGGGTTGCAGGTCGTCGCTCATGGCAAATCCTCGACAGGTTTTTCTGTAGAGGACAACACAGTAAGCCGAGTTCAAACCGATCCATTGTAGGAGCTGCCGAAGGCTGCGATCTTTTGATGTTGGTCTTAAAAGCAACCTCAACAGATCGCAGCCTTCGGCAGCTCCTACAGGGATTTGCGGATACCTTTCAGTACCCGGTCATTTCCAGATAGCCCCGGCCGGGATGACTGCCGCTGATGCGCACCGGACCTTCCCAGTACGGGATACGCAGGTTCATCCAGGCGTTGGGGTTGAGCGCGTCGAGGGTAATGTCGAGGTGTTTGTCGGGGATGCTGATCGTCCATTTCACCGGCATAACCCGGCCAGCGACTTTCGCGGTGTCTTGCGGGTTGAGCTGGATCTGCGAGCTATTCAGGGTTTGCGTGTGGCCATCGGCAGCAATCCAGGTACCGGTGAGATACGGCGCGCCGTCCTTCTGGCGCATGCGGTAAAGCATCACGTGTTCGCCGCTGTCCAGGTGCAGGGAGAACCAGTCCCAACCGGTTTGATTGGCGGTCAGTGGCTGGCTGCTCCATTCCCGATCGAGCCACGCGGGGCCGCTGACGGTGTAGCTCTGGCCGTCGATCTGCAACGTTCCGCTGGCCTGGAAAAACGGCTGGCTGTAGTAATACGACGCCTGCCCCTCTTCGGATTTCTGACTGAACCCCTTGTCGCCCTGCAACACCAGCGGGCGGCTGGACGTCAGGTGCAGTTGATAGGCGAAATCCTTATCGCGAGCGCTGAGTTGCAGGTCGCTCAGGGGATCCTGCGCCTGACTGGCAAACCGCCAATCATCGATCCACGCCTCGAACGGCGCCAGTTGCACACCCGCCTGCCCCACCCCGCCTCGGGCGTAACGTTCGGCGGCGTGATGCACCGTGCTCGAAGTCACCGCCGCATGCCCCAGCCAGATCGTCTGATCAGCCCACCCAGCCTGCTCCGCCACTGGTTTCAATGCACTGCGAAACAGCGTCCACTGCACGCCGAATTCGTTACCCTGCTGATCCTTGAGATTGGCGGTGACGTACCACCACTCGATGCGAAACCCCTCATGCGCAGCGTGATCCGCCGGAAAACTGAACACTCGCCCCGGCACCACCGGCGTGAACGCCAACGCCTGATCGCCCATCCCGGCGAAGCCTTTCTGCTCCGGCACCGATTGATCGCAACCACCGAGCAGCAACAAAACCATCAGCACAACGAGGTTAATCCTCATGGGCAAACGTCCTCAGCAGATCAGCCGGTTGCGTGCGGTACAGCGAGTACAGCGGCCATGCCGACGCCAGCAACGTCGCCAGCAACGCCCACCCCATCAACTGCAGCAATTGCCACGGAAACACCCGTAACGGCAGCCGCCAGCCAAACGCTTGCACGTTGATCACCGCGTCCAGACACCACGCCAGCGCGATCCCCAGCGGCAACGCCAGCACCAATGTCAGCACCGCCAGCAGCCACGTCTGGCCGAGATTGAGCAGCATCAATTGCCGCCGCGTTACGCCCAACGCCCACAGCGGTGCAAGTTGGCCGAGGCGACTTTGACTCTGCGTCAGCAGGCTGATGAACAGCGCCACACCCGCCACCGCCAGGGTCAGGCTGTTCAACGCCGCAGTGGCCGCAAAGGTGCGTTCGAAAACCTGCACCGACCAGCCCTTGAGCCGCGCCTGATCGACGATGCGGCTGTCCTCCAGTTGAAAGCGCGCCTGCAAGCTATTCAACAACGCCGGGATGCTCTGCGGCTCGATGCGCAGATTGAAACGGTTCGGCGTCAGTTGCGGCCAGCCGCGCAGCAGGTGGTGGATACTGACCAGCAAATGCCCCTTGGGATTGCCGTAGTCGGCGTAGATGCCAACGATGCGCGGCGACCAAGTGCCGTTGGGTGTCGGAATCGCCACATTTTCACCCACGTGCAATTTCAGGCGCCGGGCGATTTGCTCGCTGAGCATCACCGCATCATCCGTGGCCAGATGTGCCCACGGATCGTCGCCCATCGCATCAAGCAGCGGCCAGTGCTGGCGATAATGCGCGTGATCGATGATGCCGAACACTTCCGCCGGCCAGCCTTGCAACGTCACCGCGACCTGCCAGTTGGGCAGAATCGCCGCAACATTCGGCTGCTGCTTGAGCCAGCTGTACATTTCCCGCGACTGCGCCGGATTACTCGGGTTGATATACAGCTCGGCGCTCAGGCGTTGTTCGAGCCAGTCGTTGAAGGTCTGGCGAAAACCGGCGGTCATGCTGCCCGCACCAATGTTGGCGGCGAGCGCCAAAAGCAATGCCATCAACGCCAGACTCAGTGCCGGCAGTTGCTGGCGGCAATCGGCAAGAAACCACTGACCGAGCACCGAGCGACTGCGTCCGAGCAACTGATTCAACAGCGCGCTGAGCAACACCGGTAGCGCCAATGCTGCGCCGATCAGCAATCCGGCCATCAGGACAAAACCGCTGGCCAGACTGTCGCCCCAGATCAATGCAACCAACGCAATCATCGCCAACAGCGCCGCCAGCCAACCTTGTCGGCGCAGCCAGCGCGCGTATTGCTGATGCCAGGCTTGCGGATCCGCCACGGCCAACAACGGCAAACGGGCGGCGCGCAACAGACTGTTGGCCCCGGCAAGCAACGCGCCGAGCAGGCTCAAACCGATGCCGCTGAACCACCACCACGGACTGAGGCGCAACTGCCCCGCCACTTCGGCGCCGTACAATCCGCGCAGGCTGGCGGCGACATCCGGCAGCAACACGCTGGCCAACCAATAGCCGCTGATCACGCCGAACAATCCGCCGATCAGCGCCAGCACACCCAGCTCAACGATCAAGCAAAAAATCAGCATTCGCGCGCTGACCCCACAGGCGCGCAGCGTACGCAACAAGCCGCGCCGTTGCTCCAAAGCAAGGCCGATGGCGGCGTGGACAATGAACAAGCCGACCACGAACGAGAGAAATCCCAGCGCATCGAGATTCAGGTGAAAGCTTTCGGTCAGTCGCGCCAGATTGTTTTCCTCGCCGCTGCTTTTGAGCTGCAACTGCCCCTTGAACACGGCGGGTAACTCGGCGTGAAAATCCTTGGGCAACAACAGCCGCGACAATTGCCCGGGTTGTTCCAATAGGGTCTGCGCGACGCCGATGTCCACCAGCAACAGGCCGGGCGCCATGTCCTTTTGCGCGAGCAATGGCGGCAATCGCAGACCATTAGCCGTTTGCGGCGTGTCGCCTTCGCGCAGACCCAGCGCTTGCAAGGTTTCCGGTGAAATCCAGGTACTGCCCGGCGGCGTGAAAAACTCGACGACACGCTCAATCGGCAGCGCCTGCCCGGCCACTGCGGAATCGGCCGGCAATGACACCGGCTCGATGCCCATCAGTTGCAGGCGCTGATCTTCATGGCCCTTGAGCAGCAACCGACCCTGCAGCAGTGGTGACACCGGCCAGCCCTGTCGACGCAGATCAACGAACCATTGCTGCGCAAAAGTCGCCCCGTTCGGTGTGCTGAGACTGGCCTGCGGTTCACCGCCGATCAATTGGCTGGCCCGCGCGTAGCTGTCGCGCGCCTGACTGTTCAACGCTTCGACGCCGGTGAGCAAACTGGTCGCCAGCCACAACCCGGTCAGCACACTGAAAAACTGCACCGGATGACGCCGCCAATGGCTGAGCAACGCGCGTAGCGTTTGCGCAAAGACGATCACGTCAGCCGTCCACTGGACAACACCACTCGCTGCGCCAATCGGGCCGCGACTCGCGGGCTGTGGGTGACCATCAACAAAGTGGTTGGCGTGTCATCGAGCAATTCCAGCAACAGCCGCAGGACTTCGTCGCTGGTGGCTTCGTCGAGGCTGCCGGTGGGCTCATCGGCCAACAGCAATTTCGGCTGCGAGGCCAGCGCCCGGCCCAACGCGACCCGCTGCTGCTGACCACCGGAAAGTTGCTCGGGATAACGCTTGAGCAAATCGCCGAGACCCAGACGCTGCACCAGATGCGCCTGCCAACGCGGCTCATGACGACCGGCAAGGCGCGCCTGAAAAGCGAGATTGTCTTCGACGCGCAGGCTGCCGATCAGGTTGAACTGCTGGAACACCAGGCCGATTTCGCTGCGCCGCCAATTCGCCAGTTGCGCCTCGTTCATCGTTTCCAATCGATGCTCGCCGCTGCGAATGCTGCCGCTGTCGACTTTGTCGAGGCCGGCCACCAGGTGCAGCAACGTGCTTTTGCCGCTGCCGGACTCGCCCATCAGCGCAAGGCTACTGCCGGGCGCCAGCGTCAGGTCGACGCCTTGCAGCACCGGCAATGGGCCTTGCGGGGTGAGATAGCTTTTGAAGACGTTTTCAACACGAAGCATGCCGCCACCTGATCGGTCAGTGTGGGGCAAGGATAGCGGATGCCGGTGACAGAGCTGAATCTTGCGGTGAACTCTATGGCCTCATCGCTGGCAAGCCAGCTCCCACAGGGAATGAGGTAGTTCACAAATATTGAATTCACCCTAAAACACTGTGGGAGCTGGCTTGCCAGCGATGGGGCCAGTCCTGCCAACCCAAAATCTACTGACCGGCCGCGACACTCGCCGGCGCCTGCGATGGCGTGACAATGCTGCCCAGATCAATGTGCTTCCACTCAGGCTTGGCCCCCAGCCGCGCATTGAAGCGGTAGTTGAAGGTAAATTCATCCGCCGTCGCGACACTCAGTGGCTTGCCATAAACAGCCTCGATCCCCGTCAGGTCATAGCCCATCAACTGCAACAGCGTCGGGAAAATGTTGTAGTGACTGGAACGATCCTTGTTCGCCGCCAGTTGTGCCGACCAGTCCAGCGTTTTCAGATCGCTGCCCTGAATCACCACCAGCGGCACCAATCCTTCCTCCTCCACTGGATCGCCACCGCAGTGAGTGTTCAAGCCCGGATTACCGCGCTCATGCAAATCCTGGCCATGATCAGAGGTGTAGATCAGCAGCGCATTGTTCAGATTGGCCTCGGCGAACACCCGCGCGAAAAACTCGCCGACGTTCCACAACACGGTGTTCTTGTAGGCATTGCGGTACAGCACCCAGTCATCCGGCTGACCATTGAAACCGTTGCGTTCGCCGGTATCGGCCACCTCGGTGAACTGCCCGCGCGGCAAGGTCGGGCGGTAGGCCATGAACGCATCCGGGTATTTGTCATGCACCGGGAAGTGCGCGCCGACCTTGTTGATCACCACCAGCTCCGGCTGGTCATCGTTGAGCAATTCGATCAGCTTCGCTGCCGCCGCCATGTCGCGATCGCGCACGCTGGTCTGGTCGAATTGCACGAACTGGTCGATGTCCTTCTTCTCGGTTTCGGTCATCAGGTTCTGCAGGTTGCCGGCGGTGCGCTGGGCGTCGATGTACACGGTGCGCAGACCGGCCTTCTTGGCGTACTGCCAAATCGACGGCAGCGTGCTGTTGATGCGCATGTAGTCGGCGCGGGTGCCGCCATAGCGCAGGGTCACGTTGGTGTCGGCGCTGCAATTGGCGATGGACGCCGCGTAGCCGTAATTGAAGACATCGACGCCGGGACGCGCCTGTTTGAGGTTGCTGTGCACACCGAACGGCGCGTTGATGTCGAGGTAATTGCCGGAGATGCTTTCGTCGATGATCAGCACGATGTCATGCCCGACGGCTTGTGAGGTGCGCGCCAGCGTCACTGGTTCGCGCGGGCCGACGGTGTTGTGCAGCGCTTCATAGGCAAACAGATTGAGATAGGCCAGCGGCGTGTACATGATCGGCAAGCCGCGCGCGCCCTCACCCGCACGCAAAAACAGCACCGCACTGAGCAGCAGCACACCACACAGTGGCGCCGCCACACGCAAAGCGTTGGGAACCGCCAACCCATGGCGGGGCTTCAGACCGATGCCGAACAGCAACAGCAAACCACTGAGCACGCCACGCAGGAGCGCGTCCCGGTACTGGTACGCCGCTTCCTGGATGAAACCGCCGGAGTAAACCAATGACACGAAACCGCTGTAGGTCAGGTAATCCGCCGTGACCCGGGTATAGACATCGAAAAACACTGCCGAGACAAACATTGCCAATGCGAACACGTGGCGAATGAGAGTCTGCCTTATATACGCCATTAGATATAACGCCAAAGTAAGCGCCAAAAACATTGCGCCAAAAAGAAGTACAGCAAAACTGAAGCCGATAGCATTTAACCGATCAATGTAATATTCGGAATAAATCAAAAAATAAACAATTAAGAACAATTCTTTGGCATATCTGAACATGGCGATACCGATCAGGCAAACGGCAGGGAGTCAAAGGTTTGTCAGTCAGAACCTGACACTAGCACCCGGCCATCAAAGCGCAAGAATTGACTGTTTTTTATAGAAAGCGTCAAAAAAACGGTGACTCAAATCTGACACAACCAAGACGCTACAAGCCTTTAAATTAGCGGCTTACGACCGTTTATCGCTTATTTAAAATCTGAACAAATCTGCACAAAAGCAACAAATTCAATCGCAGCAATGACTTGATGGCCAATCGCCAAAAAATGCTCAAGTGTTATACAGATGCAACATGTCATTTTGCTGACACGCTTTTCAAACGCTGCGCTATACCCCTTTAACAATCTCATTCCGTAGTTAACTTTTGGTGATATTGAGGTGCGCAGATGGACGTGAGCGTATTTGGCACTGGCTATGTCGGACTTATACAAGCCGCCGCACTTGCAGATGTCGGTCATCGCGTTTTATGCGTGGACATTGACCCAAACAAGATTAAACAACTGCAACAAGCGGTGCCGCCCATTAGCGAGCCAGGTTTGTCCAGCACGCTTGAGGAAAACATCAAGGCCGGCCGTCTGCTGTTCAGCACCCAGGCCAGCGACGCGGTCGAGCATGCCGAGCTGATTTTCATCGCCGTCGGCACCCCGGCCGATGAGGATGGCTCCGCCGACCTCAGCCACGTGCTCAACGTCGCCAGGCAAATCGCTTCGTATATGGAAGCTGACCGCACCCTCATCATCAAATCCACGGTACCGGTGGGCACGGCTGATCAGGTGTTGGCTACCGCCAACAGCGAACTGCTGCGCCGCGGCAAGACTGATCTGCAAGTGCGGGTAGTGTCCAACCCGGAATTCCTCAAAGAAGGTAGCGCCCTCGCCGACTGCATGCGTCCGGACCGGATCATCGTCGGCACCCGCGACGACGCGGCCCGCGAGCAGATGAGCGAGCTATACGCACCGTTCTGCCGCAACCACGAAAAACTGATGTTCATGGACAACCGCAGCGCCGAACTGACCAAGTACGCCGCCAACGCCATGCTCGCCACGCGCATCAGTTTCATGAACGAGTTGGCCAATCTCACCGAACTGCTCGGTGCCGACATCGAAGCGGTGCGCAAAGGCATCGGTTCGGATCCGCGCATCGGCTACCACTTCATCTATCCGGGCTGCGGCTTCGGTGGCTCGTGCTTTCCCAAAGACCTGCGCGCGCTGCTGCACACCGCCGAACACAACGGCATGCCGCTGAAACTGCTGCGCAGCGTCACCGACGTCAACGACCTGCAGCGGCACATCCTGTTCAGCAAACTCAAAGCACAGTTCCCGCAAGGCCTGGCGGGTAAATCGATTGCTGTATGGGGTCTAGCGTTCAAACCAAACACCGATGACATGCGCGAAGCCCCGAGCCGTTATCTGATGGATGCGCTGTGGGCCGAGGGTGCCAGTGTGCAGGCCTACGACCCGGAAGCCATGTCCGAATGCCGGCGCCTCTACGGCTACCGCAACGATCTGCACCTGTGCGCCACCCGCGACGACACCCTGGAAGACGCCGATGCGCTGGTGATCTGCACCGAGTGGAAAAACTTCCGCGTGGTCGATTTCGAGTTGCTCGCCGAAAAGCTGCGTTCGAAGGTGATCATCGACGGCCGCAACCTCTACAACCCGGAACAAGTGGCGGCCGCCGGCCTGCATTACAGCGGCATCGGTCTACGTCACATTGCGCCTGAAGGACTACGGCCATGAAGGTCTTGGTCACCGGTGCGGCCGGCTTCATTGGTGCCCATTGCGTGCTGCGGCTGATGCGCGACGGACACTCGGTGGTCGGTCTGGATAATTTCAACGCCTACTACGACCCGCAACTCAAGCACGATCGCGTGCAATGGGTGCGTGAGCAGGTCGGCGATTTCCAGCTCGCCACGGTTGACCTGGCCGATGCCTCGGCCATCGAAGCGCTGTTTGTCCGCGAACGTCCGCAAGTGGTGATTCACCTGGCGGCGCAGGCCGGGGTGCGCTACTCGCTGGAAAATCCACGGGCATATCTGGACAGCAACCTGAACGGTTTCCTCAACATTCTGGAGAGTTGCCGGCATCACCCGGTCGAGCATTTGATTTACGCCTCGTCGAGTTCGGTGTACGGCGCCAACCAGCACACGCCGTACTCGGTGCAGGACGGCGTCAATCATCCGCTGTCGCTGTACGCCGCGACCAAGAAAGCCAATGAACTGATGGCGCACAGTTACAGCCACCTGTTCGGCATTCCTTGCACCGGCCTGCGCTTTTTCACCGTGTATGGGCCTTGGGGCCGGCCGGACATGTCGCCGATCCAGTTCGCCCGGGCGATCAGCGAAGGGATGCCGCTGAAGCTGTTCAACTACGGCGAACACCAGCGCGATTTCACCTACATCGACGACATCATCGAAAGCATCGCTCGCCTCACCCACCGCCCGCCGCACGCCGATCCGCAATGGAATCGCAAGCAACCCGACCCGGCCAGCAGCATGGCACCGTGGCGGTTGTTCAACATCGGCGGGCAGCATCCGGTTGAACTCAAGACCTATCTGGCGCTGATGGAAAAGCACCTCGGCCAGAGAGCCATTGTCGAGCTGCTGCCGCTGCAACCGGGCGACGTACTCAACACCTGCGCCGAGGCCAGCGACCTGGCTCAGGCCACCGGATTTCAGCCCCGGATAGAGCTGGATGAGGGACTCGGATGCTTTATCGCCTGGTTCCGCGACTACTACCCCACTGCCTATCGCCCACGCGCCGTTCGCGGCTGAATGAATGTGGAGGACTCCATGACTGGACATGAGAAAAGTGTAGCGATCCAAGAAATGCGCCGCGACAAGCGCGTGGATCCCGAGCACCGAATGCGTCTCGACGCGGCGATTCATCGCCAGGGTCGCGGCTGGTTTACGGGCCGCGACGGCGGTCGGCCATGGCAACTGTCACGCACCAATCGGGTGGTCGCCTGCCTTGGGGCGCTGCTGATCCTGGTGCTGATCTCGCCGCTGTTGCTGGGTCTGGCGCTGGTCATCAAATTCTCCAGCCCCGGGCCGGTGATGTTCGTGCAGAAACGCACCGGATATCGCGGCCGCAAATTCGGCATGTTCAAATTTCGCACCATGGTGGCCAACGCCGAAGAACTGAAAGAGTCGCTGCGTCACCTCAACAAACACGGTGCCGACGCGATCGATTTCAAGATCGACCACGACCCGCGCATCACCCGCATCGGCGGTTTCCTGCGGCGCACCAGCCTCGATGAATTGCCCAACCTGATCAATGTAGTGACCGGCGACATGCGCCTGGTCGGGCCGCGTCCGACCTCGTTCAACGCTTACCGCTACAAGGACAACCACCTCGCGCGTCTGGCGATCTACCCCGGCATGACCGGCCTGTGGCAGATCTCCGGACGCAGCAATATCGACTTCGACCAGCGCGTTGAGTTGGACCTCAGCTACATCGCCGAGCAGAGCCTTCTGCTTGATCTGAAGATTCTGTTGAAAACCCCCTTCAAAGTATTCAGCGGCCACGGAGCAAGCTAATGGACGGTTCAACCAATAAAAGCCTGAGCATCGCCACCCCCAGCGAATCGAACCTGACCTCGACCGTGCTGGATCTCGATCTGCGGATCCTGTTCCTGACCGCCGCCAACCCCGGCGCCGGCACCACCACCAGTGCCCTGGCGCTGGCCAGCCAACTGGCGCAAATGAGCAGCGGCCAAGTGCTGCTGGTCGACGCCAGCCAGTCGGCCGACAACCTCACCCAGCAGTTGAACCTGAGCAAGGAGCGCGGCCTGCGCGACTTGCTGTTCAACCCCGACAAACCGCCGCTGTTGCAGGACTGTGTGGTGCAGGTCTCGAGCCTGCCGTTCCACGTGCTGCCCAACGGCCGGCCAATCCGCACCCTGGAGCACCTGACCGCCGAGCGTCTGAGCCCGTTGCTTGATCAATTGGGCAGCCAGTACCGCTTCGTGGTGATCGACGGCGACGCGGTGTACTCCGCCGCCGACACGCTGGTGATCAGCACTCAGGTCGACGGCGTGGTGTTTGTGGTACGCGCCGAAGACACCCGTTGGGAAGTCGCCCAGGCCGCCGTGCAACGCCTGACCCAGGCCGGGGCAAAAGTGGTCGGTAGCGTGTTCAACCGGCGCAAGTACTACATGCCCAAATGGCTTTACAAAAACCTGTAAGCGAACGCAAAGGATGACGCCATGAACGCCAAAATGCTTGTCCTGCTGTTGCTGCCGCTTGCAGGCTGCACCAGCAATTCCGAAACCCGCAACATGCCGGTGAATATCCTCACCGCCACACCGGCCAATGCGCAGGCCACCGACATGCCGAGGGTCGAGCAGACCCTGCGCCCGAAAGATGTGCTGGATGTGATTTTCCACATCAGTACCAGTGGCTCGGACGCTTACCGCGTGCAGTCGGGTGACCAGATCGGCCTGAACTTCACCGCCGCCAGTCAGCTCAACGGCACGCAACTGGTGCTGCCTGACGGCACCATCGAACTGCCGGGCGCCAACACCTCGGTGAAAATCGCCGGGCTGACCAGCGACGAGGCGCGGCAGGAAATCCAGCGCGCCTATCAACGCAAGCAGCTGTTCCAGCCCAACCGCAATCAGCTCTCGGTGCAGATTCTCAGCCCGCTGAGCAACGAGCAGAACCTCAAAAGCGCGCTGAACCACCCGGCCACCGGCATGAGCCGCGAAATCACCGTCGGCACCGATGGCTATGCGAGTTTTCCGGAAATCGGCGCTGTGCCGCTGCAAGGCATGACGGTCAATCAACTGGAAACCTTCCTCAATAGCAAGTACGCGCAATTGCCGGGACGGATGACTGTGGATGTGCTGCTGAAATCCACCGCCGGCAACGAGATCTACGTACTCGGCGAAGTCGCTCAACCGGGCTCGTACCCGATCCGCCGTCCGGTGTCGGTGCTTGAGGCGCTGACCCTGGCGCGCGGTACCAATGTCAAGGCGCGTCTCGATTCGGTGGTGATCATGCGGCGCAACGGCAATCAGGTGCAGGCCATGAACTACGACGTGGAGAAAGCACTGTCGGGCGATGCGCCACAGATCGCCTACCTGCAACCGGACGACATGCTTTACGTACCGAAAACCAAACTGGCCAGCGCCGGCGAACTCGCCCGCCAATTGGCCGATGTGGTGCTGTTCCAGGGCGTGGGTTTCAGCTTCGGCTACCGCGTCGACAACAAAGGCAGTGACAACTGACTCTCAGGTGAACGACATGAACCCAAAAGAAAATTACCTGCACGAGTTCTTCAGGATTTTCTTCGCCAACAAGCAACTGGTGAAGCGCATCTTCCTGATCTTTGCAGTGATCGCGCTGTTGCTGCCGCTGTTGCTCAAACAGAGCTTCGATATCACCGCACAGGTGATCGTGCAGTCGAAAAAACTGTCTCAGGGCGATGCGACCACCTCGCTGACCCAGGACAACGCCACCTTCATTCCGCCATCGCTGGCAGACATGGAAACCGAAAGCAATATCCTCCGTTCGCCGGCGCTGATCCGTCAGACCATCAGCGAACTGCGCGATCAGGGTCAGTACAACCCGCCGCCGGGGATGCTCAGCAAGCTGCTCGGCGAACCGTTCAAGAATTACGTCAGCACGCCGCTGCGCGAATACGTGATCAATCCGCTGCGTGATGCACTGGGCATGGAAACCGATCCGGTGCGCGACACGGCACTGGATGGCTTGACCCAGGAAGCCATCGACAATCTGAAGATCGAAACCCTGCCGGGTTCCAATGTGATCTCGATCGTCTACAGCTTCCCTGATCCTGCCCAGGGCACAACGTTCGTTGCCACGTTGCTGCGCAACTATCTAGTCGATCGTCAGGCGCTGCAATCGATCGAGCTGCCGCACTCGTTCTACGAGACCAAGAAGCATCAATATCAGGTGCGGCTCGACGGTCTGGAAGGCGCACGGCTGAGCCTGCTGGAAAGTGTCGGTTCGTCCGATCCGAAAGAGGAAATCACCTTTCGCCTCAACGCGATCAACACTGAAGAGCAGGCACTCAACCTGTATCGCGATCGCTTGCTGCAAAGCCAGCGCTGGCTCGATTACCTGAAAACCAGCCTGGCCGCCGCCAACACCAACAAGCTCAACGACTACACCTTCCCGTTCACCTTCACCACCACGGTGGACAACATCGCGTTCGAAGACCGTGAGATCCGGCAGATGGGCGAGGCACTGACCACTCAGGTCAGCCGCTATATGAATGACCTCGCGGTATTTCAACCCAGTAGCGAACCGATGTTGCTGACCCGCGAGCAAATTGCCCGCACCCGCCAGCAGTTCCTCAAAGTGGTCAACAACCGCATCCAGGAACGCACGATCGACCTGTCGGTGGTCAGCCAGGTCATCGAGCAGAAAACTGCACGCATTGCCGAATTCAAGAATCGCATCCATCAATTGCAGCAAACCCAAAGCAAGCTGCGCCAGATGGACACCGAGATCGGCGCATTGCACGCAGCGTTTTCAACCTATGCGCAACGCTTTGCCGAAAGCAGCACGACCCGCGCGCTGGACAACGACTTGTCCAACGCCCGTGTCTTGAGTCCGCCGTATGAACCGACCGAGGCGGCGTTTCCCAAGCCGATGCTGATCATTCCGTTCGGCCTGCTCACCGGTCTGCTGCTGGCCATTGCCTTCGTCTACGTGCGTGAGTTCTTCGATCACCGCTTCAAACATCCGGCGCAAATCAGTCATGAACTGGGCCTGCCGGTGCTGTTGGTAATCAATGAAGAAACGTCGCAGCCTGGCAAT
The DNA here is from genome assembly GCF_949767675.1 of Pseudomonas sp. IT-P395. Lineage (NCBI taxonomy): Bacteria > Pseudomonadati > Pseudomonadota > Gammaproteobacteria > Pseudomonadales > Pseudomonadaceae > Pseudomonas > Pseudomonas sp. IT-P395. Next base: position 179,004 of record NZ_CATKPW010000004.1, on the reverse strand, counting down.
CCGCACAAGAACTGGACCATGCCCAGCCTGGTTCACTGGGTGCGCAATTGAACGCGGCGTCCACCCCGTGCGTCGCCCTGCCGATCATTCATTTGCTCAGCAGCGGCGGCTTCTACGGAGCCGAGCGGATGTTGCTGGATCATTGCCTGGCGACGCCGGGGCAGCATCAGGTGCTGTTCCTCGACGCGCCAGCCGAGCTGATCGAGCGCTTTCGTCAGGCCGGGGTGGACGCCCGCGGCTGTGCCGGGCTCGGCGGACTACTGCGGCACTTGCATCAGCGCCGTAGTGACAAGCCGTTGCTCAACACGCACAACTTCAAAGGACAACTGTTTGGCTGGGTCGGCGCAACGCTATTGCGCCTGCCGCTGGTCATCACCCAGCACGGTTTCACCCCGCGCAGTCGCAAGCAGAAGTTCTACACCTGGCTAAGCCTGCAATTGTGCCGCACGGCCTCGGTGAAGCGAGTGGTCTGCGTAGCGCAAAGCATCGCTGCGCTGCACCGTCAGGCTGGCGTTCGTGCGGAGAAGTTGCAGGTGATTGCCAACGGTTTGCCAGCGGCGCCAGCGCTGCCGCCGCTGGAACGACAACGCTGGCTGGTCGGTTACGTCGGTCGGTTGAGCAGCGAGAAAGGTCCGGATCTGTTTCTCGATGCGCTGATTGCGCTGTGTCACCAGCATCCGCAACTGGACGCGGTGATGCTCGGTGACGGTCCGGAACGTGAAGCCTTGCAGGCGCGTATCGACGCTGCCGGTTTACCACAGCGGATTCGCTTGCCGGGCTATCAGGCGGCGATGCAAGGCTGGTGGCAGCAACTCGATGCGCTGGTGATCAGCTCGCGCACCGAGGGTACACCGATGATTCTGCTTGAAGCGATGCAGGCCGGTGTGCCCGTGGTGGCGTTCGCGGTCGGTGGCATTCCCGATGTCTTGCAGGACCGCCACAACGGCCTGCTCGCCGCACCGACCGATACCGCCGCCCTCGCCCGTCAACTCGACACGTTGCTGGCCGAACCGAAACTGGCCGCGCAACTGCGCGACAACGCCAGACGCACACAACAGGAACGCTACGACCTCAAGGCTTTGGCTGAACACTGGTCGCAGCTGTACATCCACACGGCACGGGAGGCACGCGCATGATTTTCCCGCTCTCGATCGTCAGCCTGCTGGCACTGGTCTGCATGGCTTTGCTGGTCAGTCCTTATCCGTATCTGGCGCCGGGGGCAGTGCTGGGGCTGCTGGGTTTCACGGTGCTGTACCGCAAACCGTCGTGGGGCCTGCTGGGTATTGCCGCGCTGGTGCCGTTTGAAGGGTTCTTCAAGGACAGCGCGTTATCGGGGAGCAAATTCATCGGTGCTTCGCTGGCACTGATCCTGGCGTTGCAACTGGCATTGCATCAGATTCCATCGCAGCGCCTGCGCAGCAATCTGTGGCGCTACCTGATCGGTTTCATGGCGCTGTACCTGCTCAGCCTGCTCGCCACCGACAACATGGGCATGTCACAGAGTCATCTGCGTGAACTGAGCGTGGGCCTGATTCTGTTCGTGATCACTTTGTTGATCGGCCGCGAGCTGAACCTCGATCTGTTCGCCCGGCTGGTCACGCTCAGCGTTAGCGCGACCTGCGCGATGGCGATGTTTTCCAGCAGATTCCAGGACAAGGGCCGCGCCGCCGGCCTGCTCGAAGACCCGAATGCCTTTGCGCTGCTGATCGCCTTCGCCGTGCCGCTGGGCCTGCTGCTGGTGATTCGCAGCCCGAACCTGCTGCAACGATTGTTCTGGGCCGGCTGCTGCCTGTTGCTGCTGGGCGGCATGACCAAAACCGAGTCGCGCTCAGGCCTGGTGGTACTGGCCTTGAGTCTGGCGATCGGGGTCTGGCATTACCGCCAGCACCTCAACCGTATCCGTCCGCGGCACTTCGGATTCGCCATGCTCGGCGCCGCCATCGTGCTGCCATTGGCGATTTATGCGATGCCTGCCGGTTATCTGGCGCGCATCCAGTCGCTGAGTATCTTGAGCGCCGGGGCCAAGGCTCAGGATGAATCCCTCGGCCGTCGCGCCTCGTACATTGTCGTCGGCAGCCAGATCATCCGCGAACATCCGCTGCTCGGCTCGGGCCCGGGGACCTTCCCGTTGCACTATGCGACCACCGGTTATGCCAAGGCATTCTCGGCCAACCGCAAGATCGGCGACCTGTATCGCCGGGCGCATAACACTTATCTGGAGATCTTCAGCGAATTGGGGATTCCCGCCGGCCTGCTGTTTGTCGGCATGCTCGTGCAAGGTTTCTACAACCTGATTCGCGCACGACGCGAATGGCTGCAACGGCACGAGTGGCAGCACGCCGACCTGATCACCCATCTGGGAATGAGTTTTCTGTCGTTGACGTTGTTTCTGATGTTTCTCAGCGCGCCGAACCTGAAGTACCTGTGGATCATGCTTGCACTGACCTGGGTGCTGCGCCTGAAAGCCGAGCAAGCGCCGCTGACGGAGGCCAGAGCATGAGCCGAATCAGCATCGTCATTCCGATGTACAACGAGGCACGGCACATCGGCCGCACCCTCCTGGCCGCTCGCAAAGCTGCGAACGCCGCCGACATCGACTGTGAACTGATCGTCGTCGACAACGGTTCCACTGATGACGGGCCACAGATCGCCCGCGCCTTCGGCGCACAGGTGCTGGTGCTGCCCGGCCTGCTGATCGGCGCCTTGCGCAATCGTGGCGCAACGGTTGCCAGCGGTGAATGGCTGGCGTTCATTGATGCCGATATCGAAATGCCCGAAGACTGGCTGAACGAACTGTTCGCTCTCGAAGCGCAGAATCAGGGCGACATTTTTGGCCTGGATCTGCACACCCCCGCCGCCGCGCCGTGGTACGCGACCGCCTGGCAACGGCGCATGTTGCGTCCATCAGCGCACGCCAGTCGCACCGTGGACTGGCTGCCCAGCGCCAACCTGTTGATGCGCAAACGCTGGTTTGACGTCGTCGGCGGATTCAACGAAACCCTGCGCACCGGCGAAGACAAGGAATACACCTTGCGTCTGAGCACACAGGGCGCTCGGCTGCTGTCGACCAGTAACAGTATCGCCCTGCATTGGGGCTACGAAATGAACTGGCGCGAGTGGATGGGCAAGGAGCTGTGGCGTCAGGGCAGCCACCTGCAGTTGTTGCGCACCCATGGCATGAGCCTGCGCCTGCTGCGTTTTCCGCTGCTGTCGTTGCTGGTCTGGATGACGGATTTTCTACTGATCGTTGCCTTGCTCGCCGGCCTCGCGCAGCTCGCGGTGATCCTGCTGGTGCTGACCCTGCTGCCGAGTCTGATGCTCAGCGTGCGGCAGAGCATCAAGCACCACAATGCTCGCCTCACCTTGCAACTGTGGGGTCTGCACTGGTTACGCCTGCACCTGCCCAGCGCGGCACTTATTCTCAGTCTGTGTCATTGGAACGCCAGGAGGCCCGCCCGTGGCTGAATTCATTTTTTGCCTGTGCCTTGTGCTGCCGGCGTACGCCTACATCGGCTATCCGCTGCTGCTGACCTTGCTGGCGCCGCTGTTCCCGGCCTGGCGGCACGCGCCGGCACCGCCGCTGAACGTCAGCATCGTCATCGCCGCGCACAACGAGGCGCGACACATCGAGCACAAGTTGCGCACCCTGCTGGCCCAGGATTATCAGCCCGCAGCGCTGCAGATCATTCTCGCCAGCGACGGCTCGAGCGATGACACCGTGGCCTGCGCGCACAAAGTGATCGATCCGCGCATCACCGTCCTCGACCTGCCGCGCCAGGGCAAAGCCGCCACACTGAATGCCGGCGTCGCTGTGAGCAGCGGCGACATTCTGGTGTTCACCGACGCCGACAACCAATGGTCGCGCGACACCCTCGGCCATTTGCTCGCGCCGTTGAGCGATCCGCAGGTCGGTGCCTGCGCCGGGCACATGGTGATCCCGGTCACCGGTGGTGGCCTGAGTATTGGCGACAGCCTCTATCGGCATTACGAAGGCTGGTTGCGCCGGGTCGAGAATCGCACCGGCTGCATGGTCTCCGCCGACGGCGCCCTGCTCGCCTTGCGCCGCGAACTGTTCCAGAACGTACCGGCCGAGGTCAACGACGACTTCTTCATCAGTACCTGCGCGCCGGTCGCGCACAAACGCATCGTTTACGTACCCCAGGCGCAAGTGATCGACCAGGGCGTTGATGAAGCGGGCAAGCAATGGCGCCGCCGCCAGCGGGTCACGGTTGGTGGCCTGCAAAGCCTGGCGCAACGCAGCGCACTGCTGAACCCGTTCAAGTACGGCCTTTATTCCATTGCCTTGATCAGCCACAAACTGATCCGCCGTCTCGCGCCGATTCTCTTGCTGCCGCTGCTGCTGAGCAATTTCTGGCTGTGGAACGAGCACGGTTTCTATCGCCTGAGCCTGATTGCGCAATTGCTCGGCTACGCGGTTGCCATCGCCGGCCTGCTGGATTCGCAACACCGTTTACCCAAACCGTTCCGCCTCGCAGCATTCCTGCTGGTGACGCTGGCCGGCATGAGCGTCGGTCTGTGGCAGTTCCTGCGCGGGCAACGCTACGCACAGTGGAATCCTGACCAGAATCGTTGAGAGGACTCATGCCATGGCGATCAAACAACTGCTGAAACGCACCAGCGGCTGGCTTTATCTCAACTCGTCAGTGGGGCGCAACCAGTTGCACGGTGCCGGGGTCATTCTGATGCTGCATCGGGTGCTGGCCAACGACCGTGCCGCCAACCTGCCGCACCGCAATGAACTGTGCGTCGGGCCCAAGGCCTTCGAGCATTTACTGCTGTGGCTGCGTCGGCATTTCGATTGCGTGCCGCTGATGGAAATCCTCCAGCCCAATTCGCTGCGCAGCGAGCGCCCACGGGTGGCGCTGACCTTTGATGACGGCTGGCGCGACAACGCCGTCAACGCCTTCCCGCTGCTACAGAAACATCAGGTACCGGCGAGCATTTTCCTCTCCACCGATTTCATCGGCAGCCGTCAGCGTTTCTGGTGGGAAAGCCTTGGCGAAACCCTGTGGGGCAGCCACGGTGAAAAAGCGCGGATGCACTTGATCGAGTGCCTGCAGTTCATGCATCACCCATTGCCGGTACTGCTCGATGACATCGATGTCGACCGCCGCAGCCTGGCGCTGCTGCATTTCCTCCAAGGGTTGAAGACGCTTGACCCGCAGGAACTGGAAAAACTCACCGATGAGTGCCCAGCCGAATCACAGCCGCAAGCGCTGGACTGGCATCAAGTGCGCGCGCTGGAGGCTTCCGGTCTGGTGCGCTTTGGCCCGCACGGTGCCAGCCACGCCATCCTCACCGGCCTGGATGATCAGCGCCTGAACGAAGAAATCAGCCGCAGCCGCGATGCCTTGTACAACAGCTGCAACCGCCCACTGCCTGTGTATTGCTACCCCAACGGCGACAACGATGAACGCGTGCGCGAGCAGATCGCCAATCACGACTACCCGTTCGCCCTCGGCACCGGCACCGGCATTTATCGCGGCGAAGGCGACCCGCTGAACCTGCCGCGCTTCGGCGTCAGTCAGCGCATCGCGTGCAATCCGGCGTTGTTGTCGTGGCGCATTTATCGCGGGGCACGGCCATGAGTCGCGGTAGCTACCTCAAGCATCTGGCCCTGAGCATGGGCACCAAACTGGCAATGATTGCCTTGCGCCTGCTGCGCAATGTGTTGCTGGCGCGGATTCTCGGCCCGAGTGAACGCGGTTTGTTCGCCCTGCTCAGCACCCTGCCGGACCTGATCAGCGCGGCGACCAGCGGCGGCTTGAATTCGGCAGTTGGTTACCAAGCGGCCAATCAGCGGCCGATGGGCGTGTTGCTCGCTCAGGTGTTGGTGTTCGGCTGTGTTCTGGCCGGGCTGCTGACCTTGCTGGTGGTCGCGCTGGCCCGTGAGTTCGGCAGCGAACTCGATGTGACGATGCAGCTCGGTCTGCTGGCGTGGCTGTTGCTGCTGGCGGTGCCGCTGACCGTCCTTAAAAGCGGCTTGCTGACCTTGCACAACGCGTCGGGCGGCGTGGTCGCCTTCAATGTTCTGCGTCTGATCGAATCCCTCGCGCCGCTGCTGTTGTTTGTTGCGCTGTTCTGGATGTGGAAAGAGGCCGCACTCGAAGCCGCGCTGATCAGTTGGCTGGCCGGCATCAGTCTGGTGGTGCTGGTCGGCTGGATGTGGCTCAAACGCGCACAACCGCTGCAACTGCAATGGGATCGTGCGAGCCAGAACGAGCTGCTGCGATTCAGTGCGCGCAGCCATCCGGATCTGCTGTTCCAACAGATCATTCTGCGCTCCGACTACTTGTTTATCGGCGCCCTGCTGGGCAGTACCGCGCTCGGCCACTACGCCATGGCCAGCGCCGCCGCCGAATTGTTGCTGATCGTTCCGGAGGCGGTCACCACACCGCTGATGAAGCGACTGCTGCAACAGGACAAAGGCATGGACAAGGTCACGCCGCTGGCCCTGCGCCTGACCGCCACGGTGATGCTCGGCGCCTGCCTGACGATGGCAGTGATCGGCGAATGGTTGATCGTCACGCTGTTCGGTGCGGCGTATCAACCGGCGTATCCAGCGCTGCTCGCGTTGCTGCCCGGCCTGCTGGGCCTGTGCTATGCGAGCATTCTGCGGCTGGATCTGATTGGCAAGGATCGCCCCGGCACGGTGTCGTTGCTGATGGGCATCGGCGCTCTGCTCAACCTGGCGCTGAATCTGCTGTTGATTCCTGCCTTCGGCATTGTCGGTGCAGCGGCGGCTTCATCAATCGCCTATCTGGCGGTGACGGTGGCGATGCTGGTGCTTTATTGCCGCTTGAGCAACGTGCCGTTCTGGCAAACCTTGATCATCCTGCCCAGCGACATCACCCCGATGTGGTTGATGCTGCAACGTCGGAAGACAGCATGAAACGCCTGGCCCTGCTGTTAGGACTCGGCCTGACGCTGAACGGTTTCGCGGCGCCGATGCAGTGGGGTGACCTGCGCGACGGCAGTCTGTACCTGCAAGCGAATCGCCCGGACACCGTTAAAGTGCGATGGGTGCCGGCATGGCAGGCCGAGGCCAATGAAGAGCATATTTATCTGCTCGACGGTCAGGGCAAGCTGCAGGGCGAACGGCTGATCAAAGCCAGCGAAACTCGCGGTTCGCAGAGCTGGCCGTTGCTGCCCGGGGCTGCCAGTTATCGCCTGGAAATTCCCGGCTACAGCTTCCGCAGTTATCGCGTCGAGCATGACGATAAAACAGTGGTGCTGTTCAGTCCGGCCAAAGTGCATTTCAGTGTCGAAACCGGCAATGGCGATGAGCTGTTTTTCCAAGTGGCACCGGGAGAACACGCGGTGCTGAACGGCAAATACCATGGCGGGGTCAACGCACTGCAAGCCCAGCGCATGGACGATGGACAACAACTGTCGTTGGCCCTCAAGCCATACCGCGCCTATTGGCAATTCGATCAAGTGGCCTTGCCGGTCAGCGACCGGCCCCAGGTCTGGCGCTTGCGCCTGCAGGGCAGCGGTAAAGCGGCATTCTGGCTCGACGGCACGGCCAATCTGTTTGCGCAAAATCCGCAGCAGCTCCAGCCCTTGCGTGAAGAGCCGGGCCAGGTACGCCTGACCCTGCACGATAAGGTGCTCGGTCGCACCCCCGATCTGGGCATTGCCCTGCCCAATCTCATGCCGCCCGCAACCAGTTATGCCGCCCTGGATGCCTTGAAACCGAGTGCGGCGAGTTATTACAGCTACGTTGACGTCACTGCGAAAAATACCCGTTCTGCAGACCCGGTTCGTCAGCTCTATCAGACTCGCTTCGGCATCCGCCAGGACATCACCCTGCTCGCCGGCACCGGCCGTCGGGCCGATCTGCGTGCCGACGTGCAAAGCAACAACGGCCTTGAGGCATGGCTCGCCGGCACTCGTGCCCTGGAGGGTCAAGGCACGCATTACATCGGCTTCGCCGACGAGCCGAACCTGAACTATTCAAGCTACGAAGATTATCGGGCGATTTTTGTCAGCATGGCCCGCCAAGTGCGCAGCGATCCGGCCAATGCCAAGGCCGGCGTGCGCATCGCCATGCCCGCCAGCTCCCGTTTTGTCAACGGGCCGTTCGCCCGCAACGCAGCGGACAAGCGCGGCATCGATTGGGCGCGGCGTCTACTCAGTGAATCCGCCGATCAGGTCGATGCATTGGCCTGGCATGAATGGATGATCCGCGACCTGCTGGCGACCCGGGTCTACCGCGACAGCGTACGCCGCGCAGCAGACCTGGTGGGGCTGGACGCTAACGGTCAGCCACGCAAAGCGTTGCTGCTGGATCAGACCAATCTGTCCAGTGGCTCAGCCCTGAGCCCCTACGATCAGGAAACCCATTACACCGCGCTGTGGTGGGCCTCGGTGGTCATCAACGCCTCTCAGGATGGCCTGCTGAGCATGCTCAACTGGTTTCAGGCCGCCGACGAACCGCCCTACGGCAAAGGCATGGTGCGCATACATGACGATGGTCGCTTCGAGCTGAAACCGGTGGGCCTTGCCCAACAATTCATCGCCCGGCATTGGCTGCCGCAAGTGCTGCAACTGGATAACGACGCTTTTGAGGTGGATGTCCTGGCGATGGCCGGCGACAAGCAGCGCGCCCTGCTCGGGGTGAACAAAGGCACGCGCCTGCAACGGGTTGATCTGAGCGGTGCCCGGTGCCCGCTGAACCAAAGCGCCCTGCGTTTCTTCGGCGCTGACAATCGTAGCAGCGACGCATCGTTTTCCTGTGAAAACGGGCGGGTGCGTTTCGAATTGCCGGGGCAAACCCTGTTTGCCCTGAACTGGAGCGCTTCATGAACTGCCCTTCGATGTTCTGCCCCGCGAGCCTCTTGCTGTGCGTGGGATCCTCAACAGGAGAAGAGACCATGGATGTTTTGCGAAGACTCAGCGGACATATCCGTCGTAAAGGCCTGCGAGCGACCTTGGCGAAGATCCGCAGAATGTACATTTTTGCCCATCAGGAACTGCTGTGGATGGAGCGCGATCTGGTCAGCCCCGTGCCGCCGCACAGCCTCAAACCCTACCCGCCACTGCGCATGCTGAAGATCACCGTAAACAACGTCAGCGCCTTTGCCCGCTACTTCGGCAACCGCGTCGGTGTCATGGCCGATTTGGCCAGTGACGGTCACACGGGGCATATGCATGTCGACGACAAAGGCGATGCCGTGGCGTTTATCTGGGGCACGCCGCGCGACTATTTCGATCGGCATTACTACCGCTGCCGGTTTCCGGTTAAACCCGGCGAGTTTTTCGAGTTCGGCGGCGAACTGACCCGTGCCTACTGGGGCACCGAATTGTCGGTAGATCTGCAACTGCGTCTGTGGAAAGCCATGGCCGCCCAAGGCTGCCGCAAAGTGGTCGATGTCTGCGACTCGAGCAACGTCCCGGCGCTCAAGCTGCACCTGCGCATGGGCTATACCGAACAACAGCGGATCATGAATATCTACACGCTGTTCGGCCGCTGGCGCTTCTATCGCGAAACCCGCTACAGCGGCTCGCGTCTGGCGGCGCTGGGTAAAACTTCCCGTCCACCTGTCAAAGCAACGGCGGCCTGAACCCATGGTGATGCGATTCGAATGGCGCACATCGCTGTGCGCTGCCGACTTCCCGGCAACAGCCTACGAGGCACTGCGCCTGCGCGTGGCTGACCACACACCGTTCAACAACCTTGGCTGGTTGTGCGCGGCAGAGCAGGCCATGGGCGAGGATCAGCGCCTGCACATTCTGCTCGGCTGGGAAGCAGAGCAATTGCTGCTGTGCCTGCCACTGGTGGCCAGCCGCGAACGCTTCGCTGGCGTACCGTTTCGCGTTTTGCATCACTTGGGTTATCCAATGGCCGACCGCCTGGCCCTGCTGTCGTTGCTCGGCCGCGAAGACATGCACAAGGCGCTGGTGCTGATCCGCAAGCATCTGCCCCACGCGCTGCTGCAACTCAACGAACTGTCGGAACCTGCCGGTGAAGAAAGTGCGCTCACCGAATGGATGGCGCGCAGTTCCACGGCTGAACGACGCCTGAGTTGCCGGGTGCCGGTGCATCTGATCAGCGACGCCGATCATCAGGAGATCTCCGGCGACCCACGCTACAAGCTGCGTCGGGCACACAAACGGATTGCCGCATGCGGTGCGCAAGTGCGGCGAATCACCCCCGATGCGCTGTCGATGCCTACGATTTTAGAAGCGCTGCAGGAAGTCGAGTCGGTCAGTTGGAAAGGCGATGAAGGCGTGGGGATTTTCGCCACCGAACGCAGTCGTCAGTGGATGCAAAGCGCTTTCACCGCCCTCGCCGCTCAAGGACTGGTGCGGGTCGTGACGCTGGAGCTGAACGGCCGCTGCATCAGCTATCGCCTCGGCCTGCTCGAACAGGGCCGCCTCTACGATTACAACCTGGCGTTTTTGCCGCAGTACGCCGACCTCGGTAGCGGGCGGGTGTTGCTGGAGGAATGGATTCGTTGGGGGCTGGAAGAGCACTGGCGCTGGATCGATGCGTCGCGGGTCAGCCTGGAAAACTCCAGCCATCAACTGCACGAACGCATGACCGGGCAACTGGAACACTGGCGCTGGAGTTTCTACTCGTGGCGCCCGAGCGGTCTGCTACTGGGCCTGGGGCTACGCCTTTGGCACCACGTCAAACCGGCCCTGCAAAAATGGCGCGCACAGCGTGCCGGCAACTCGACGGCGGCGAACACATCCGAAATTCAACCGGCAACACCATCCAACACACCTGGGCTAGCGCCTCGGAGGGCATCATGAGCGTCATCGAAAATCTGCTTCTGCGCATCAAACAAAAAGGCCTGCGCCGCACCCTTGGCGCGCTGTGGAAACGTTACGTGTTCGCTCATCGTGAACTGCTGTGGATGGAGCGCGACCTGGTCACGCCGATTGCCCCGAACAAACTGCGCCCCTGCGAAGGTTTGCGCAGAGTCGACATCACCGAGGACAACGCCAAGGCATTCGGCAAGTACTTTGGTGACCGCGTGGAGACCATGGCCGAATTGGCCGCTGAAGGACATACCGGGCATATGTACCTGGACCAGGACGGTCACACCGTCGGGTTCGTCTGGGCCAGCACTCAAGACTATTACGACCGCCACTTCTACCGCTGCACGTTCCCGGTCAAGCCCGGTGAATACTTTCAGTTCGGTGCCGAAATTACCCGGCACTATTTCGGCAGTAGCTTGACCGTCGATGCACAGACCGCACTTTGGCAAGTCATGTCTGCCCGAGGCTTCAAAAAAGTCGTGGATATCTGCGACAACGCCAATGTACAGGCGCTGAAGATGCATATTCGCCTGGGCTATCAGGAACAAGGGCATATCACCCATGTTTACGACCTGTTCGGGCACTGGCGTTTCTTCCGCGAATCGAACTACAGCAACTCGAGACTGGAGGCGCTGCGCAAGCCGGAAAGACCGGTAGTGACGGCGGCGGCGCAGGCTTGATTCAGTCTGGATATTTGTGGCGGCTTTGATGCCGCCATCGCGAGCAGGCTCACTCCTACAGGGGTATGCATTTCAAATGTAGGAGTGAGCCTGCTCGCGATGAGGCCGGTTGCCGCACCGATCAATCACGCCTTGGTGGCGACGAGGGTAAAGCACATCGGCATCTGCGCCTCTTGATTCAAATACCGGTCATAAACCTCTTCCCGGTTCGAATGCGCATACTCCTTGAAGTGCGCAATATTCAGCCCCGCCGCAATGGCAGCGCTGAAGATGGCGCCAAGGTTATGCACAAACCAATACGACTTCGCCGACTGCTGCTCAACCTTACCGCCATAGACAATTGGCTCTTCCTGGACAAACGGCTCGGCGCGAAAGTACGAACTGGCGAGGCGATACGGATCTTCCGCCTCCGGATCGACCATTTCCAGAAACGGATGGGTTTCATAGATCACCAGTTGGCCACCCGGTTTCAGCGTTGAAGCGACATGGCGGAAGAACTCGCCGATGTCCGGCATCCAGTTGAGAACACCGATGGTGATCAGCGCCACATCGAAGCGGTTCTGCAATGACGCTGGCAAATGATGGATATCGGTTTCGATGAACTCGGCATTGTGCGGTGAACGCTTGTTCAGCTCACGCGCCTGCTCGAGAAATGCCGCCGACTGATCGACACCGACCACGCTTCTGGCACCCAGCGCAAACAGCGAGAGACTCTCGCGGCCATTGTTGCAGCCCAGTTGAATCACCTCTTTGCCGTCAACCTCCAGCAACCCGCTCAACGTCTCATCAAGGCAAGAGAAATCCGCCTGCGCGACCTCGCCGAGCAAAGCCTGCCAGCCAGGCGAATCCTGGTGATGGCGAGCGGAATCGTTCCACGCCTGTCGATTGCTCTCGATGGCGGTTTTATTGTTGGGCACTTCCATAGCGCACTCCGGACGATGCTGGTGATTGAGCGGATCCGAGTCTAGATCAGCCCGGCAATTGCGGTTGTTGCAAACTTGTAAGCCAATTCCTGCGGCAGCTCCTACATATCAGGGTGTTCTGGCCTACAAATGTCGGCGAATTATCAAAACAGATAAAGGACACGGCTGACTATTCAACTCTGCTCACGTGGATACCCTCACAAAGCGCAGTCATCCGACGCGCACAAAAATGGCTAAGGAGGCTTAACCATGAGCCAGACTTTGACGAATTTCGACGTGATAGCACTGCTGGACAGTGACGAAGCCATCAGCGAATACCTGTCCCAGGTTCTTGCAGATGGGGATAAAGAAGAGTTTCTTCGCGCAATCGGCTATGTGCTCAAGGCCTGCGCACAACCGGAGCACGTGATCAATCACCCGGTTGTTTGAATATCGGGCAGCTATAGTTAATAGCCTTGGGGAAAACCGCACTCGCAGGTGCCGCCATGCATATGCTCGATCGGCTGTTGTTGACCGGCTGTCTGCTCGCTGCCACTCAGGCGCAAGCGCTGGACAGCAATTTCAATTATTACGGGCCCAACCAGCCCTTCGCCCACCCTGCTCCGTATTCGCTGGGTTCCACGCCGCCCAAGCCTTACGACGATACGGCGCCGCAGGATTTTGTGGTGCTTCCGGGTGACCATGAATTCTACGATTCACAACTGCCGACGGTGGCGGATGCGACGGTGCGGGTGTTTATCCGCACCTACGATGCCGAGCGTGGGATTTATGTGAATGACGAGGTGCTGGATCCGAGCTGCTTGCTGGAGTGTTTGAGCCGGCAACAACACTGAATACCGAACGCCTACTGTAGGAGCTGCCGCAGGCTGCGATCTTTTGATCTTGATCTTAAAACAAGATCAAAAGATCGCAGCCTGCGGCAGCTCCTACATTTATTGTGTACGGCCGCTACCACTGGCGTTTGTCAGGGCGGGCGAGGCCGAGTTTTTCGATGCGGTAGCGCAGCATGTCGCGGCTCAGGCCCAGCAGGCGCGCGGACTTGGTGACGTTCCAGTCGGTCTTGTCGAGCATCTTGCGCACCATGTCGCGTTCGACTTCCGGCAGGTTCATCGACTCCATATTGCTCGCCGGACGCGGTTCATAGTGCGGCGCAGCCTCGTAATGTTGATGCTGATGCTGATGCTGCGGCGGCAGCTCGTCGCACAGACTCATGCACACATTCAGTTGATGCGCGGCGATCGTGTCGCTTGGCGCCAGCAGCACGGTCTGTTCGAGCATATTGCGCAACTCGCGCACATTGCCCGGCCAGGTGTAACTGAGCAGCAACTCCTCAGCCTGCTGACTGAAATGCAGATTCGGTTTGCCGTATCGTTTGCCATGACTGGCAAGGAAGTGCCGGGCCAGCAGCAGAATATCGTCGCCCCGCGCGTACAGGCGCGGCACCTTGATCGAAATGATCCGCAAGCGGAAAAACAGATCGCGGCGGAATTTGCCCTGCTGCACCATCTGCTCCAGGTTGCAATTGGTCGCGCTGATCACCCGCAGATTGACCTTGCGCTCCTTCACCGAACCGACCCGGCGAATGGTGCGGTCCTCCAGCAACTTCAGAATCTTTGCCTGCAACAGCAGATCCATCTCGCCAATCTCATCGAGAAACAGCGTGCCGCCATCCGCCGCCTCCACCAGTCCGACCCGGCGATCCTTGGCATCGGTGAACGCACCCTTCTCATGGCCGAACAACTCCGACTCGACCAGATTCGACGGGATCGACGCACAGTTGAATTCAATGAACGGACCTTTGCTGCGCGGGCCGTCGAAGTGCAACGCGCGGGCCACCAACTCTTTGCCGGTGCCGGTCTCGCCTTCCACCAAAACCGGGGGCAGATCGGTGTTGGCCATGCGTCGCTCGGCATCGAGCAACTGGCCGATAGTGTTCTTCAAATACTGCATCGGCGCCGAGTCGCCGATCAGCGCCTGCACCCCGGATTTCTGCGCCTCGCGCTCCTGATAGAACGACAGCGTGCGCTCCATCCTTTCGGTGGCCAGGGCCTTGTCGAGCAGCAGTTTGAGCTCCGTCAGCGCGACCGGTTTGGTGACGTAATGAAAGGCGCCCTCCTTCATCGCCACCACGGCATCTTCAACGTTGCCGTAACCGGTCATCATGATCACTTTCAGATCCGGCGCGCTGATGCGCAGCTTCTGGATCAGGTCGTGACCACTCATGCCCGGCAGCGAGTTGTCGGTCAGCACAATGTCGGGCATGAAGGTTTCCAGTTGCCCTAACGCGTCTTCGGCCGAATGGCAGACCGTCACCTCGAAGTCTTTGCGCTCCAGGTAGGTCTGAATATTTTCGGCCAACAGTTCGTCATCCTCGACCAGCAGAATGCTGTGTTCCATATTCCCCTCCCGATGCCACTTTGAAGTTGAGACTGACGCGGGTTCCCTCCTGCTCTTTGCTGGTCAAAACGACCGAGCCCTGAAAACGCTCCATGATTCTTTTGACCAACGCCAGGCCAACCCCGAGGCCGCCCTGCTTGGTGGTAAAAAACGGTTTGAACACCAACAGTTGCTGCTGCGCGCTCATGCCCTTGCCGGTGTCGCTCACGGTCAGACGCACGCTGTCGGACTGCGGCGATTCAAACTCGACGGTGAGCACACCGCCCTTGGGCATGGCTTCGAGGGCGTTGGCAAACAGGCTATTGAGTATTTGCGTCAGCAGCACCTTTTGACTGACGACCGGCGCGCAATTCTGCGGTGTGAAGCGCACTTCGACGTTGCAGCGTTTGATCAATGCTTCGAAGGCGCCAACGGTGTCTTCGACCGCCATGACCAGATCCACCGCCTCGCCGTCGTCATTCATCGGCCGCAGCGACACCAGCAACTCGCGCACCCAGCGTGACATGCGATCGACCTGGCTGATGATGTCGCCAATATTGCGTTGCGCACCGGGGCTGGCGACTTCCTGGGCCAGTTCGGCGCTGGAGCGAATGGTCGCCAATGGATTGCGCAGGCTGTGCGCCACCGCCGAGGACATCTCGCCGAGGGCAACAAAGGTTTCGTTGCTGATCAACTGTTGCTGCTGGCTCTGCAGCAGTTTCGCCGCGCGGCGGACGATCCAGAACAACGCCAGAAATATCGCCGCGCCTCCAAAACAGGTCGCCGCCCAGATCGAGGCGAAACCACGGTCGATGCGGTCGACCAGATCCGCCGGTTCCTTGTAGACCTCAACCATGGCGACGACTTTGCTTTTGTCGGCGTTGAACATCGGGATGTAGTTCTCGATGAACAGGTATTTCGGTTCGCGCAACATTTGCTGCTCGGGTTTCTCATCGTCGATCTTGTGGTAGCTGGAAGACACCGGCACTTTCATCTCGAATGATTCGTCGAGCTCATCGTCATCCTTGATGTGCACACCGATAAGCTCAGCGTTGGTCGACCAGATCACCGTGCGATCCAGCGCATAAACGGTCGCGAGCAAAATATCCGGCAAGTGTTCGACGTGATCGAGAAACTCGGTGCGTGCCGAAGCCTGTAACGCCGGGTCAACATCGGGGTACTGGTTGTCTTGGCGCGGGTCGAGCATTTCGCCCATCGTCCGGTTCGGATTGATTTTGGCGTGACGCATTTCCGCCGCGCCAATGGCCTCAACGAATTGCGCGGTCAGCAGCGCATCGCGCTCGACACTTTCGGTGACCACGAAGCGTGTGGAGATATAACCCAGCCCCAACGCCACGGCGGCGATGATGAAAAAACTCGCGAGCGAGAACCAGCGCAGCAAATTGAACTGCTCGCGCCAGCCCTTGCATGCGACCGATGCGTTCGGTGCAGAGGTTTTTTGTGCTTCCAGTCGCTGCATGGGAGTGGCCCTGGAGTTTTATATCGCGCTGCTTACAGCCATCAGTGTAGGTGGCTCTGACCGCGACACACGGTTCAATGATGCTATTTCGCCGCTACCGCATCTGACTCACCGTCGCGGCTGGATCGCCCGGTTTTACTGGCGTCAAAGCACCGTCGGTCATGGCCGCAGTGGACGGTTGCTGACGCTCTGTTTCATCGCTGAGAAAGTCGATGATCGACTGCGCGGATTGCTCATCGAGGCGCAGATTGGGCATCGGGATTCGCTCGAATTGTTCGTAGAGTTGCAGGGCAATCGGGTCTTTTTCCGCGAGCAAGCGATCCGGTTCGCGGATCCAGCGATTCAACCACTCGGGATCGCGGTGGCGGGTTACGCCGATCAGGTCAGGGCCGATGCTGCGCATGCCAAGGCCCTGGCCATCCTGCGGGCCGAGACTGTGACACGAGGCGCAACGGGTGCGGAACAATTCTTCGCCATTGCTCGGCGGGCGAATGTCCGGAGCGTTGGCGTAACTTTCCTCGATGCTCGGCTGTTTCCAGTTCTGCAGGGTGTTGGCCAGTTGATCGGCGAGGATCCACGGGTTTTCGAACGGTGAGGCTTTCATCCAGCGCCCGGTACTCTGGTTGCCGACGATCAGGCTGAGGTTGTGATCCTTGCTGCGGCCATTGTCGACGCCTTCGATAAACAGCCCGAGCTTCTTGCGCAGGTCGGTGACCTCTTCGAATTCGCCCGTCAAAAACCTCCAGCCGGGGCCGACCTTGAAGCGCTGCGCATAGGCCTTGAGCACTTCGGGCGTGTCGCTGATCGGGTCGATGCTGATCGAGTAAAAGAAAATGTCTTGCCCTACCCGATCCCCCAGCAGTTTCTGCACCTGGCGCAAGCGCGCGGTTTCCAGTGGGCAGGAATCGCTGCACGAAGTGAAGATGAAGTTGATCACCACCACTTTGTCTTTGATCAGGTCATCGAAGAAATGCACCTGCCGACCGTCCTGATCGGTCAGCAAGGTGTTGGGGAAATAGTCGCCACCCCACGGGGTGGCGGATTCACTGGCCGCTGACGGCTCGCTGACACTGGCCTGATGTGCCGGCAGCAAGCGGCTGCCGAGCACACAGGCGACCAGTAGCAACACCAGATGCATGCCCAGCGCCCGGGAGCGCGGGGTATGCACGGGTTGGCTGTCACCGTGGCGGCGGTTCATGGCTTGACCACCACTTGTGGGCCCATACCGTCGCCGCTGCGGAAAGTTGGCAGCGCGGCGGAGTTGACGTAACGCACACCGTCCCAGCTTGGCAGTGGGGTTGGCATCAACTGCAGTTGCCCGGGTTTCTCAAGGTCCCAACGCAGCAGCATCGAGTTATCCTCATGCTGAGTGTTGTGGCAGTGCTCCATGTAGGTCCCGGCGAACTCGCGGAAGTTGATCGCCATTTCCACACTGTCCAGACCATCGGCTTCGGAGCCGATGCGATAGACGTCTTTGCGTGCCCATTTTTCCCACTCTGGCGGTGCCTTGCCGCCGCGACTGAGGATGATCCCCTCTTCGAAGTGCACGTGTACCGGATGGCTCCAGCCCTTGCCGCCGGCCTTGATGTTCCACACTTCGAGGGTGCCGAACCCGGTAACACCGGCATCGGTCGGGCCGCTCGACAATTGCGTCGAAGCATTCAGGCGACGCGGGTCCATGTGGAAGCCGAAACCGCCATCGGTCTTGACCGTCCACGGCGCCTCATCGGTGCCGTCGGAGCGGCCGAAGGTGAAAGTGCGGTGGCGGGCCTTGGCCAGCACGACTTTATCGGCGGCGTTGTCGCGATGGAGTTTCAGCGGGATCATCACCAGCCCTTCAGCCTTGCCCGGTTTGGCCGGCTCGTACGCCGCTGGGTTCATCGCCAGATCCTGACCGGTGTAGGCCTTGACGTTGAGCTGCAAGACCTTGCCCACCGCCGGATCTCCCCGGTCCCACTGCGGGCCATTGCTGGTCTGCTTGATCACTGGCAGGTATTTCTCCGAAAGTACGTCAGCCAGCGGAATCATTTCTTTCGGGCCTTTGCCGTCGTCCTGCGCCTGCAGGTTGAGGAAGAACAGCTTGTCACCGGGCTTGATACCGTTTTTCGAGAAATTGACGATGATGTCGAAGCGCTCGGCGATGCCTTGCGTCGGCAGGATCGCGTTGTGGTTCTGTTTATCGCCATCGGCGTCGAGGTCCATCGAACCGTCGAACGGCACGCTGTGTTCCATGATGTTGCCGTCGTTGGCGATCATGTGGAACGGCACGCGGCTGTACGTCACACCCGAGTTTTTCGGCCCCTGAAACTCGCCGCCACTGCCTTTGATTTCCCGCACCAAGGCCAGTTTGAAGTAGCGCGACACCGAGCCGTTGAGAATGCGGAAGCGATAACTGCGCGCACGCACGTCAAGGGTCGGTTTCCACTGCCAGTTGACCAGCACCTGATCGCCGATGAAGCCATCGGTGTTGAAGGGGTTGAACCACAATTGGCCTTGTTGATCCCAGGCCTTGTCGGCGAGCACCAGATTGACGTCATAGTCGCGGTTGCCCCACGGCAAAGCGCTGCCGCTGGGCAGACGCAGGTTGACGCCGTCGTTCACCGACTCGTTACCGCGATCCAACGCGCTGTAGTAGTTCATCATCGCCGCGTTGCCCTTGTAGACGTTCTGCGCGGTGAAATCGAGCATGTGGTCGTGGAACCAGTGGGTGCTCATGGTTTCGCGCCAGTCGCCACGGATCTTGATGGTGCCGTTGTCACAGGCTTTCTTCGCCGGTGCGAGATCGTTGACCCACAGGGTTTCGCCGGGGGCGCAGGGGAACGCTGCGCGCGGGTCTTCAGCCTTGGTGTTGATGCTGTCGTAACCGGCGAGCTGGATCGGCCAGCGATAGTCGTAAAACTGCCCCGGAAAGAAGAACGCGTTGGCATAGCCGTCGCTTTCCGCTGGCGCGTGACCGTTGTGCTCGTGGGTGCTGATGGTGTGCAGGCCAAAACCACGGTTGGCCGACGGATCGATCGGCAAGCCGTTGTAGTGGCGCATCATCACCGGTTGGCCGTAGCGCACCATCAACAGTTTCGGCGGCAACGTGCCGTCGAAGGTCCACACCGAGTTGTGGTTTTGCGCCGGCATCGCCGGGTGGAAACGCGGGTCGACGCCCTTCGAGGTGCCGTCGGTCAGCGGTACACCGGCGACGTTGTGGTACAGACCGCCGGGGCCGAATTCGCCCACCGCGTAATGGTGCATTTGCACGCTGTCACGCAGGCCACCGTTGAGGCGCGCGCCGGTCTGTACGGTTTTGTAAGCGACTTGCGGGTAGAACTCGTTCCAGCGCTGGTGCGCCCAGCCTTTTCCGGGTGGCCGACCTTCGGCGGACGAGCCGATGTGGCGGTTGAGGAACACTTCGATCTGCGCCTGCCACGGGTTACGGTCGACGACATTGGCGAACTGGCTGGGGAATGGCGTCAGCCCCGGTTGACGCAGGAACGCGTCGAGGGCGCTGCCGGGTGGCGCGCTGCGGGCGACGTTGTTCGGGTCCTGAGCCGGTGCCGGGCCAATCGCGGCCGGCGGAAATGGCAACGGCGCGGCCGGGGTGGTCGGGTCGAGCTTTTCCGGGCCAAACTCTTCGAACAGGGTCAACTGCTGGGTGAACGGTTGCGCGCCATAGAGCGGGCTCGGCTTGCCGTTGGTGGGGTAGTTGAAACTCGTCTGCACCGTCGGCGGCAGAATGTTTTCCGTGCGGGTCGAGTCGCGGCTGCCTTTGACGCCGTCGGGCAAGTCGAAGGAATCTTCGTTGGCCTCGGGCAGGGTCAGGATGTTATTGAGCGCGCCGGCGCGGTCGGTCGGTTCGTCGTAGTACGCCGAGGGATCGGAGACTTCTGGCTGTCGCTCGTCATCAATGGGACTGGCGCGAACGCCGGCCATGCTGCCGAGGGTCAACATCAGAAAGACGCTCAGAGGCGTCAGCAGGAAAGTGTTGCTTGGGTCACGCGTTGCTCTGTCCATCACCAGCCGCCTCATCAAGGAAGGGGTGATGGTGTTTTGCAACTACTGCGCCAAGAAATTATTTCTAGTTGTAACAGGGACTTGGAAAGTCTGTGGGTTCCCCCACTCCCCGGTGACCGGGGCTTGACACCCAGTGATGGGGGAAGTTCATAAATCTTTTGAGGTAATGCAAACCTCATGTAGGAGCTGCCGAAGGCTGCGATCTTTGAGATTGATCGTTCCCACGCTCTGCGTGGGAACGATCAGTCAATAGATCGCAGGCTTCGGCAGGAATGGACGAATCAGGGGACCAGTTGAAAGGCCAGACGAACGGTGGTGCCCTCGCCTTCGCGGCTGTCGAGGGTCACGCCACCGCCGAAGCGCTCCATGATGCGCTTGACCAGGACCAGACCGACTCCGAGGCCGCCAGACTTGGTGGTGAAAAACGGCCGGAACGCCATGGTCCGTTGCTCTTCGTTCATGCCTTTACCCGTGTCGCTGAGCACCACGCACACGCCACGGTCTTCGCTCGGTTCCAGGCTGACGGTCAGCGTGCCGCCCTTGTCCATCGCCTCCAGTGCATTGGCCAGCAGGCTGTTGAGGATCTGTGTCAGTTGCACCGGTTGGCTGAGCACCATGGGCGTGTGCTGCGGATGAAACACCACCTGCACGCCGGCTCTGGCGATCTGCTGTTCAAACGCGACAAGACTTTCGTGCAGCGCTGCCACCAGATTCACCGGTTCCGGATCATCGTTGAGCGGACGCAGCGATTGCAGCAGTTCGCGTACCCATTTCGACATGCGATCGACCTGGCCGATGATGTCGTTGATGTTCTTCTGCGCCGGG
The DNA here is from genome assembly GCF_949767675.1 of Pseudomonas sp. IT-P395. Lineage (NCBI taxonomy): Bacteria > Pseudomonadati > Pseudomonadota > Gammaproteobacteria > Pseudomonadales > Pseudomonadaceae > Pseudomonas > Pseudomonas sp. IT-P395. Next base: position 157,927 of record NZ_CATKPW010000004.1, on the reverse strand, counting down.
CCGGCGTCGAACTCCAGCGCCAGTTCAGCGCTGGAACGAATGGTCGCCAACGGATTGCGCAAACTGTGCGCCACGGCGGACGACATCTCGCCCAAGGCGACAAAGGTTTCATTGGCGATAAGTTGTTTTTGCTGGGCCGCGAGCAGAATCGCCGCGCGCCGTACGATCCAGTACAGGCCCAGATAAATCAGCCCGCCACCCAGTGCAGTCGCCAGCCAGATCAGAACCAATCCGCGCTCCATGCGTGCGATCAGATCCTTGGGCTCCTTGTAGATTTCGACCATTGCAGTGACGTTCTTGCCCTCGGCGTCAAACAGCGGAATGTAGTTCTCGATGAAGATGTAGTCCGGTGGCGTGATGAATTTCTGTTCTTCGCGGGCCTTGTCGACGTCGTGGTAGCTGGCGGATACCGGAATCTTTTCGTTAAAGGCGCGATCGAGGTCTTCATCGGCATGAATGTTGGTACCGATCAGCGCGGGATTGGTTGACCAGATCACCTGCCGGTCGGGCGCGTAGATGTTGGCGAGAATCACGTCTGGCAGGTGTTCGATGTGATCGAGAAACTCGCCCCGAGCATCGGCCCGGGCTTGCGGACTGACGTCGGGAAAGTTCGCGTCCTGACGCGGGTCGAGCAATTCACCCATCGTGCGGATATTGGGAATGGAAACGTGACGTACCTCGGCCGAAGCGATGGCCTGTATGAACTGGGCGGTGAGCAAGGCATCGCGCTGCACGCTTTCATCGATCACGAACCGCGTCGACACCGCGCCAAGCGCGATGGCCACGGTACCGATCACCGCCATGCTGATCAGCGAAAACCAGCGCAGCAGGTTGAACGACTGCTTGCGCGAGCCCAAGCGCAGATTGCCCTCCTCGACCGGAAGCGATTTCGACTGCATGTTCATGGCGGCGACTTCCCGATACATCCCTATAGGGTTATAGCCCACGGGTGGGGGTTTGCCCGGTTGCGGGGATATCAACCCGATCTACACCTCCCAAACCCACCTCAGATCTGTGTAGGAGCTGTCGAGTGCAACGAGGCTGCGATCTTTTGATCCTGCTTTTGTGAATCAAGATCAAAAGATCGCAGCCTGCGGCAGCTCCTACAGGGGTTCTGCGTACGACGGGCCACTAAGAGCATCCCCACCGTCCCCGATTCTGGGGAATGACGCCCTTTTCCCGCTGGCCAAAAACCTGACCCTTCTGCGCGTCAAGCCCTCTACCCCGGCCCTCTCCCGCCCATCCACTACACCTTGGCATGGAAGGTGTACAGGCCCTGTGCAACTGACCCATCCCCAAGGGGCAGGTACTTTGATAGAGGGATTAACTCATGCACCCTTTACTGTCCAAAACCGCGACTGTCCTGGTCGTGAGCGCATTGGCCCAGGGCATCGCCCAGGCCGCTTTGTTTGCTGTTGATCCGGGTCCGTACACGCCGGCCAACGGCGGTTTCGCCAGTTGGTATCAGGACTCACACGGTCGCACCCTGGATCTGTGCCTGTCCAAAGCGCTCAGCTCCCGAGTACCCAGCGCCCCCGGCGCGCCGTCGTACATGTGCTCGCTGCTGCCGACCCCCGGCGTGTTCGATGACGCGCAACCGATTGTCTTCCCGACAAACTTTCCCGACGAAGCGTTCTGGTTCACCGGCGAAACGGCCCTCGTCGACGCCGCACGGGGAATTGATTTGGGCTACGTCAGCGCCATCGAAGCCGCGTTCGCTGCCGAGGAACCGGTTGAAGGCGATCAAGTCAGCTTCGCCCGTATCCGTATTCGCGTCGATGTACCGACCGCCGGCACCTATGTCATCACCCACCCGTATGGGGTCGACGTGTTCAACATCGACACCCCCGGGCGGCGCGCGATCAACATGACTCGCGACATTGGTATCGGCACGCCGAAAACCTATGACGGCGCGCTCAAGGGTGACATCGGACCGTTCCTGCGCAGCGTCAACGGTCCCTACACCGAGACCAACCCGCTGACGGGTGCCGCCGAACAATTCGTCGGCGACCCGAACCTCAACGAGGCAGTCACCGGCAGCCCGTTCAACACTAACTACGTACGCATCGAAGGCCCTAACGGCCTCGATCTGCGGACGAACGTGTTCGCCGTTTCGGGCAAGTTGTCGACGGTGGTCCGGCCTACACCAATGATCACCCAGCGCAGCACTTACTCGCGTACTGCGGGAACCAGTGCGCCGGTCGCCCAGCAGGATGTGTTCGTCCTCGCGCCGCCAGCGCCGGGCACCGTCGCCGTTACCAGCAGCACCCCGGTGCTGAACATGACCGAAGCCAACAGCACCGGCAGCTGGTACGCGCAGTCCTCGGTCAACCCGACCTTGCCAACCACCTTGCAAGTGACCGCCGACAACCACCTGGCCATCGCCAGCAGCACGCCGACCACTCTGCCCATGACCCTGACCGACCTGGTGGTGATCCAGAGCGCGCAATACAGCCTGAGCTCCGGACAACTGACCGTGGTCGCCTCGACCAGTGACGAAACCTCGCCGCCGGTACTCACCGCCACCTCCGGCAGCGGCGCCGCCATCGGCGCGCTCGGTGGCGACGGCGCGGTGAAAACCCTGGCCACCGGGATCTCGCCGATACCGCCGGCCAAGGTTCGGGTGACGTCGTCCAACGGCGGCAGCGATACCGAAGAAGTGGTCATCGTGCAATGAACGCTCACATGCCCAGATCCGCATCAGGAGGCATCATGAACAAGTGGCCACGCTTTGCGCTCAACGCGCTCGGGCTCGCTCTCTCGCTGACCGGCAGTGCCTATGCGCAACTCGCCGCCGTCGACCCCGGCCCTTATACCTTCGCCACCGGGAAATTCCCGATGTGGTATCAGGACAACAATCTGCTGTCGATGGAACTGTGCCAGTCGCGCGCCGCCAGTTCGCGCGTTGCCGCGACCACACCGCCGGCCTACATGTGCATTCTCTTGGCCGAGCCAGGCATCTACGACGATGCCCAGCCGATGATTTTCCCAGACAACTGGCCGCCGGAAGCCTTCTGGTTCCTGGCCGAAACCACGATTGCCGACAACGCTGCCGGTTATGGTGTGGACGCTTATGTCGCCGGGATCGAAGCGGCATTCGCCTCGGAAAATCCGGCGGACGGTGATCAGCAAAGCTTTGCGCGGATTCGCATCCGGGTAAACGTACCCGTTGCCGGCACCTACACCATCACGCACCCGTATGGCGTCGAGACGGTCAATGTCACCGCACCCGGACGCCGCGCGATCAACATCACCCGCGACATCGGCATCGGCGCACCGGGCAATTTCACCGGTGCCGTCAATGGCGCCATCGGACCGTTTCTGCGCAGCGTCAACGGCCCTTACACCGAAGTGAACCCGGACACCGGCGCCACGGAAACTTTCGTCGGTGACCCGAACCTCAACGAAGCGGTGACCGGCAGCCCGTTCAACACCAACTTCCTGCGCATCACCGGGCCTGCCGGAACGATCCAGTCGAACGTGTTCAGCCTGTCCGGCAAAGTGCTCGACAACCGTCAGCAAACCCAGGTTGAAATCGACCGCGCCACCTATCGCCGCACCGCCGCTGGCGTGCGTGCCGAAGTGTTTGCCAAGGCCAGTAACAGCTCGACCCTGTGCTTCCGTGAAACCGTGGCGCTGCTGCCCGGCCCACCGCCAACGCCGTGCCAGACCAGTCTGTTGGGTGACAACAATGGTCTGTTCTTCGGCCACCGCTTGGGCACTGGCGCGGTACCTCCGGTAGTCGTCGTGACCGCCACCAACCCCGCCGGCACCACGCGTCCGACGGCCGTATCAGCCAAGCTCACCGACGTGGTGAAAGTGCAGACCGCGCGCTACAACTGGGCCAACCACAGCCTGCTGATCGAGGCCACCTCAAGCGATGAAGTGGCGATCCCCGACATGGTTGCCCAGGGCTACGGGCGTCTGTCGAAAACCGGCACCCTGCAGCGCATCACCGTCGCCGACCTGACCCAGCCACCGGCCACCGTGACAGTGAAATCTGCCGCTGGCGGTGGAGACACCGAAGCAGTCGTCGTGGTCGGCAACGCGCCAGACACCGGTGAAAACCAGGCGCCAATCACCAACGCCGACAGCGGCAGCACCAGCTTCGGCGTGCCGATCACCCTCAGTCTGTTGACCAACGACAGCGATCCTGATGGTGACAATCCGCTGGGCATCACCGCGTTGACTCAACCGGCCGCCGGCCAAGGCACCGTCGCGCTCAACGGCACCACATCGGTGGTCTACACGCCGCCAGCGGTAGTCAACGCGCCACTGACCACCACCTTCACCTACAAAGCGCAGGACGCCAAAGGCCTGGCCTCGGCCAATCCAGCCACCGTAACCATCACCGTCGCACCGAACCAGGCACCGACCGCCGTCGCGGACGCTGTCGCCACGCTCGGTGTGGCAATCCCGATCAATGTGCTGGCCAACGACACCGATCCGGAAGGTAACGTGCCACTGGCCGTCAACAGCCTGACCCAACCGGCCGCCGGCCGAGGCACGGTTAGCAGCAACGGCACGGTGATCACCTACACCCCACCGGCCACCGTGACCACGGCGTTCACCACGACCTTCACCTACATCGCCCGGGACGCCTTCGGTGCCCTGTCGACGCCGGCCACAGTCACGGTGCAAGTGTCGCCACGGCCAGCAGCGGAAACGTTCGCCGTCACCGCTTCAACGGTGCAGGCACGCTCTGGCGGGCGCTTCAACTGGGACTTCACCGGCACCTCGTCAGTGACCACCGGCAACACCATCACCGTGCAGGTCACCACCCCTTCCGGGCTGGTCACCCTTGGCACCACCACGGTGCCGTTGACCGGACGCTGGCGGCTGACGCTGAACAACACGCTCGTGGTGCCATCGGCCAACCCGACCGCGACGATCCGCTCGTCCCAAGGCACCGTGCGCACGGTCTCGGTGACCACGCTCTAGGCCTGCGCCCCAGCCACTTGCGGGTGGCTGGGGCGTGCTTCGCAACCGGATAACGCCACACAGGATTTTCACCATGAACACGTCGACCGCCGCCCTGCTTTGCCTGCTCCTGCTGTGCAGCAGTGCAGGCGTGCGCGCCGACGACCTGATGGAAAACGACGACCTGGCCCCGACCAGCAGCGACCTCGGCGAACTGCCCCCACCGGTGGGTCAGCAAGCCCTGATCGACCAGCTCGGCCAGGCCAACGTCGCCCTGCTGCAACAGAACGGTCAGTCGCTGCTCGGGCAGATCGTGCAGTCGGGCAGCAATCAGGAGGCGTACATCCTGCAACAGGGCAGCGACCTGATGGCGCTGATCAACCAGAACGGTTCCGGCAACGCCGCCTCGATCACTCAGAACGGCAGCCACAACCGCGCGCAGATTTCGCAAAACGGCAACAACAACGACGCCAGCATCGAGCAGGCCGGCGCGGGGCTGCAAAGCGCCGTGACCCAGTCGGGCAACGGCATGAGCGTTTCGGTCAAGCAATATCGCTAAGCACTGCAATCATCGGAGAGTTCATCATGTTCAAACTGACGCCCCTCACCGCCGCCATCCTGGTCATGATCAGTGCCCAGGCCATGGCCGACGACAGCCTGTCCAACCAGAGCCAGGTCGGTACCGCCAACATCGCGGATGTGAAACAGACCCAAGCTCCATTCAGCACCGCCACCCAGACCCAACTGGGCCAGGGCAACGACGCCGCCGCCGTGCAAGACCACGCCAGCAGCGTGATCACCCAGGACGCGGTCGGCGACTACAACGCCGCTTACGCCGAACAGCTTTACGAAGACAACGCCACCATCACCCAACAACAGGTCGGCGCCTTCAACACCGCCCACGCCAGCCAGTCGCTAGGCTTCGGCGCACCGAACAGCGCCCTGCAACAGCAGCAAGGCACTGGCAACTTCTCGTTCATCTATCAGGATTCGCAAAACGGCAGCGAAGGCAAAACCTTCCAGTTCGGCGACAGCAACGAAGCCAACATCGAGCAACTCTATGAAGGCACCGGCAACAGTTCAGTGATCACCCAGTACGGCACCGCCAACTACGGCACCGCCGAACAAGTGCTGCACAACGGCGGCCAGATCGGCATCAACCAGGCCGGCGAAGGCAACTACGCCTACGGCGACCAGCGCAATGGCACTGGCGGCAACATCACCATCAACCAGTTCGGCAACCTCAACGGCACTGAAATCTGGCAGGACGCGCAACTGGCCAGCCAGGCCACCGTCAACCAGTACGGTGACAGCAACGAAACCGTGGTCGATCAAAGCTTCGGCGAAAACAACAGCGCCGCCGTCACCCAGGTCGGCAACAGCAACGCGATCTACGCCGACCAGTTCGAATCGGTCAACTCGACACTGGCGCTGTATCAGGTCGGTAACGGCAACGTGCACTTCACCTACCAGAACGGCGACAGCCACGTGCTCAACGCCACCTCCGTGGGCAACGACAACAAGGTCTACGCCAGCAACTGGAAAGGCCCGCAATCCGGCGGCCAGTTCGGCAGCGGCCAGCGTGCGACTGTGACTCAGGCGGGGAATGGCAACATCGCCAGCTTCACTCAGGATGGCGTCGGGCAAGTCATGACCACGCATCAGACTGGCACGGGTAACAAGACCACGGTCAGTCAGGCTGAGTCGTATAACGAGCTGTATTTTGATCAGAATGGTAGCGACAACATTTTGATATCGGATCAGCGCGGGACAGGGAACCTGGTGCAGGGTTCGTCGAATGGCACCGGCAACAGTGCTGAGTTCGATCAATCCGGGACTGGCAACCAGGCGTATACCGCGCAGCTGTATGGCAGTGACAACATGATCACCGTGAAACAAGCGGATACGATGAACGTGGCGTATGTGACCCAGGGCGGCACGGGGAACATTGCCAATGTCGATCAGAGCGGGGTCACGCAGACGGCGAATATTCAGCAGTTCGGGTCGGCTAACCAGGCGACGGTTTTGCAGCAGTAGGGGTTGGGTGTTGATGGGCCGCGATTCTCTGGTGAGGGGGGTCGCGGTTTTTTTTGGCCTATGCAGGAGCTGCCAAAGGCTGCGATCTTTTGATTTTGCTATTGGAGATCAGAAGATCGCAGCCTTCGGCAGCTCATAGTCGATCAATCTGGCATTGAACGAATAATGTCGGCCAGATCATCCTTGGTTAATTCATTGGCCTTAATGGCGGCAGCGGTATCTTTTTTGGAAAGCGGAAAACGCATGAAAACTTCTTTCAAAGTATCCGCATCCACATTTGCCAGCCAGAGTGGATCAATAAAAGAACCACCATACTCAGGCTTCATGGGCACTTCTTCGTGAGCAATCGCGCCTTTATGATTCAGATACACCACATAACGATCGTGACCTTCAGGAAAGCTTTTATCGTGGTAGAGCGTAGTGCCCAGAGGCAGGACATAGAAATTATCGTCGCCATTTGGACCTTCGATAAGCAACGGTTCTTTAGTTTTGATCATTTTCATATCGTTTCGATTTGAATGACCGTCAATTACGATTGAAGCCAACAACACCCCATTCACAGATAGAACTGCCGCCAGCCACAGACTGACTCGCCCGTTTGTAAAAAATTTCCCTATCATTTTCGCCTCGGTATTCCCTTCGAGTGTGGCTAGTGAATCAACGAACATCTAACTCTTGCAGTGTACCGGCGACTCCCTCTATCCGGGTGGGATTGATCTACCCACAGGCCTCGAGTCTTCTTCGCGCAACGCCTCTTGAACCTCATGCCTGATTCGTCGTTCCGCCCTTCATCTGTGCCATTACCTGCTCATTCGGAATGCTGGGGCGGGGATCTTCGAGCGACTTCCGGACTTTGGCACGGAGCCAACGGTCCTAGCTGGCGGCCTGTTCTTCGCTTTCGAAATCTTGAACGGTTGTGGAAAACAGTGGATCCATGGTGCCTCCGGACCGAGGGTAAAATCCTGTCTCTGTTCTTGATCGTTCCCACGCTCTGCGTGGGAATGCCTCTCGGGACGCTCCGCGTTCCAACTCGCGAATTTGACGCAGAGCGTCAAAGGCTGCATTCCCACGCAGAGCGTGGGAATGATCAATCAGCCATCCTTCAGCTCGACGTGATCGAGGGCTTGATTCACCGCCAGTTCGCCCAGCATGACGACTTGTGCGATGCCCAGTGCAGTCTTGCGGTGTGAGGTTTCCAGCGAGGCGGCGAAGTTGATGAGCATTTCGCTGGCTGAACCGAGAGTTTCGCTGGCGTTGGCCAGCAGGGATTCGGTGTTGTACCTGGGATTGGCGAGGTACATGGGTTCCGGCTCGTTGGCGCTGGACATGATGTGGGCGGTGGGGTTGAGGTAGAAGTCGAGGGCGCGGTCGGCGGCTTCGTGGAGTTTTTTGCTGTCGACTGAGGCGTAGGGGGATGTGGTGTTGGTGTCTGATTCTGGGGGGTTGGGTGTTGGTTTTTTCATGGTTATTTACCCTGTATGACGGTTATAGCTGGCCCCCCATTCGGTTTCCAAGCGAATAGGTGGCAGCTGTACGCAGGTTGGAAACCCGGGACAGAGGCAACCCGGCAGACACAAGGTCTCCCACGCACAGCCGCCATAACAAAGTGCACACAGTGAGGTGCGCAAGGATACGTTATGAATGGCGCTTGTGCGCTCTGTAGTTACTCGGGTTTCCACGCCCGGTCGCTGAATTGGCAGCGACGAACATAGGCTAGAGAGCGGACGTCCGACGGACAACCTGAAAACATTGTGGGAAGGTTCCGCAAAATCGAAACATCCTTTAAACATTCAGGATTGAAATACGCATGTGTAGGAGCTGCCGAAGGCTGCGATCTTTCGATCTTGATCTTGATCTTGATCTTGATATTCATCTTAAAAAATCAGAGTCAAAAGATCGCAGCCTTCGGCAGCTCCTACAGTGAATGTGTGCAACCGGCGGGAATTGGTCGGCTCATAGATCGCCATCGCTGGCAAGCCAGCTCCCACAAGGATTTGGGTACATCCGCAATAGCTACTGTGTCTGAGAGATAGCTATCGCGAGCAGGCTCACTCCTACAATTGAATCGCGTGCTGTCAGCAAAAGATTGGGCGGCTGTCAGGCCGCCTTCGCGAGCAAGCTCAGCGCCTACAAAAGCAAGATCAAAAGATCGCAGCCTTCGGCAGCTCCTACACAGGATGAGCGTTAGCTCGGCTGCAGCTTTTGATCTTGATCCACGGGCGACGTCGGAAGGCTGAGTGGAGGGATTGATCCGGGCGTGGGAGCGCAGCGACCGTTTGGCGCAGCCAAACACAGCGAGAGGAGGTGCAGCGAAGCAAACCGTAGGCGCTGCGCCCGGATCGATCACGGAGCGAAGGAACCCCGAGCTTTAGCGAGCGGGCCGTACGTAGGAGCAAGCGTTTTTTTGCTTACTTTTTTTAGGCGTTTGTAAAAAAAGTGAGTCGCCGTCAGGGCGAAACCCTAAGCAGCCGTTACCGCAGGAATGGATATGTACTCAGCCAGCCAGAAAATCATCGCCAGCAGGCTGGCTCCCACAGTTGGAACTGGGTACATCTGCCAGAGATTGGTCGGCTGTAAGGCCGCCATCGCTGGCAAGCCAGCTCCCACAAGGTCTGAGTGCATTCGCGATATCGTCGATGCCCAATAGACAGCTATCGCGAGCAGGCTCACTCCTACAGGTTTGAACCGGTTTCGACCGAGAGAGCCTGGTCGGCTGTCAGGCCGCCAAGCTCAACAGCAAAAACCTCACTCGGCATCCGGATCAATCTTGTTCTGGCTCAAATACCGATTCAACACATCATCCTGCCCAGGCACAGAAGCGTCCCCCGCCACCTGCCACAACCGCCGCTCAATCCCCTGCGCCACCATATGCCCCACCGCCGCCTCAATCGCCGACAACACACAAAGCTGCGCCGGCTCATTCGTCGTATACCCAACCTCAGCCTCAAGCAACTTCTTGAACTCGATAAACTTGAAAATCCCCGCACTGCGCGCCACCGAATAAATCGTCTTGCTGGTCATCACATTCGCCAACACCTGCCCACTGCGCACATCCACCGCACGCAAGTTCACAGTCACCTGATCCACCCGATACTCACGCTGCAAATCAATCCCCAGATACCGCGCCCCTTCCCCACCGCTACGCACGTTAGTGTCATAAGCGATGATCCCACCCTCGAGCATCATGTTCGCCGCCTGCAACGGTGGCAGCTCACCCTGAATATTCACCGGCGTATTCGGCTTCTTCTGCGACGCACGAATAATCTTGCGCTCGGTCAACAGGTTCTGCAGCCCTTCCCGCTCCAACACCACAAACCAACCACTGGCCTGCATCGCGTCCATCAACATCGACGCCGCGCCCTGGGTCACGCTGGTGGAAAACGAACTCGCCGGCGTCGGTTTGTACTGCCCGGTCTGATCCCGGAACCCGTACACCACCGCCATCAACCGGCCCTTGGGGCGCGGCATCTTCAGCAAGTCGTAATAAGTCGAGGCCCTTGGAGTCAGGGTCGGAGTTTCGGTGTCCTGCTCGGCCGACATCGGCTCACGCAGACTGCACCCTTGTAATGTCGCCAACAGCAGCCCTAACGCGATGATCTTTTTCATGTCCGTCACTCCCCGGAACCGTCAGCCCGTCATGGGTTGAGGCCGTTCACCTGAATTTCCGAAACCTCACCGGTCGCTCGATCGGTCACTTCAATGCTCAGTGCCCCGGAGTCGTCGATGACGTTGACGATAAAAGAGTCGGTGGACAGGCTCCCCGTGTTGCCGGTGGAGATGTTGTCCAGCAACTGCCCTAGCAGCCGCGATTGCAATTGACTGGTGAAGCGCTCCAGCGCCGACGTCCCGGCCACTGCCGAGCGGCTCTGGATGTCCGGATCGTCGTGATCGTTTTGCGCCTGAGCGTTGTTGAGCAACCAGGTACCGTTCAGCGGATTGCCGCCGAACGACGGATTGACCGGCGTGTAGACCAGTTCAGTGGCCTGGACAGCGGCAGCGCTGGCGAGCCCGATCAACAACCCCGAGATCCACAATCCGCTGCGCCGTGAGAACGTTGTGCTGTTCATAGTTCGTCCTTCTCAAGGTCGGTGGTGTCCTGCAACAGAGCCTCCAGCTTGCGCTGGACAACCTGGCGTCGAACCCAGTCGGCGGCCGCGTAGGCCTCGTCCTTCAGTTCCACGGTGTTCGGCGGCAGGAAGCGCCGATAAACCAGGCGTTGCTGATATTCCACGGTCACCAGGCTGCCCCAGCGCGCGTCGGGCCGCTCGCGCACCACCAGGTTGAAATCCATCGGGCTGGTGTCGCGCAGGCGTTCACTGAACGAGTAGTAAAAGTCGTGGCCGATGTGCGAGATCGTGTCGTCGACGATAAAGCCCATCATTTCGTCTTCTTCACCGGCGCTGGCGCAGCACGCCACAGCGGTGAGGAGCAGCGCGCACCACCACTGACGAGTCATGGCTGCAACGCCTGTGGCAGATTCGACTGGCCTTTGGCCGGGCCATTGGTGCCGTCGAGGAAGGCCTTTTCGGCGACGAACTGCCAGTCCGAATAACGCTGCATGCCGTCGAAATCCGACCACTGCGTCGGGAAGCCCGATTGCTTCAAAGGCAGCTCGGTCGAAGGACTGTTGAGGCCGGTGATGCGTCCATCGAAACCACGTTGCAGTGCCCATTCACCCTGACCGATCGGGTCTGGATAGAGCTGACGCAGGTGATGCTTGGCCTCGGGAAAACGCTGATCTTCAAGCAGATCCGCCAGTTCTTTCGGGTACTGCGCCAACCCTGGCGAACTGCGGTAATAACTGCGCAACGCCTGTGCGTACTGAGTGCCGACCCAGAGCAACTGGCGTTCACGGTCACGGCGCGAAGCGGTCGACCACAGTTCGCCGGCACTGGCCAGACCCATGCCCATCACCACAATCAGGAACAGCACGCCCAGGTAGGTGAAGCCACCCTGCTGCGCGCGGTTACCACTCGGAATACTGGCTGCCATCACGCGCCCTCCCGGTAGCACCGCTTTTGATATCAGCCACGCCGCCGGCGACGCCGTCCGGTGGCGCGATCAGCACCCACTGGTCTTTGCGTTCGGTGATCGGATCGAGTGGCGCGTTGCGCAGGTAACGTTGTTCGATCAGTTGCTCGATGGAATCCGGATACCGCCCGGTGTCGCCGTAAAAGTGATCCAGCGCCTCGCGCATCGCCGACAGGCTCTGGCGCAGGGTGGTTTCCTTCGACGCTTCGAGGCTGTTGAAGTAGCGCGGCAGCGCGATGGTCATCAGCGTGGCGATGATCGCCATCACCACCATCAGCTCCAGCAAGGTAAAACCTTTTTCCCGGCGCATGAGGTTCACCACTCGCGGTAGGCGATGCCGTTGAGGCCCTTGCCCCGGGCGTGGGAGTAGACGTCGAACACGTCCTCGCCATCGCGCGGGTTCTGAGCCGAACTGTTGTAGGCGCGCACGCCCCAACCCCCTTCGTCATCACGTTTGGCCGGCACCAGCGGATCGCGTGGGATGCGGCGTAAAAAGTAGAACTTGGCGCCCTTGGCGCTGCGCACATCGCGCACGCCTTCGACCAGTACTTGCAGGTTCGGCGGGTAGCCGCTGCTGTTCAGCGACTTCTCGATATAGCCGGCATCGAAGGCACGCTTGTAGGCGTCGATGCCATCGCGAATCTGGTACAGCGCGTTGCGCAATTCCTGCTCCTTGCCACGCCGCACCAAAGTCTCGGTCAGCGGCGCGGCCATGCTCGCCAACAGGCCGATCAGGGCCAGCGTCACCACGACTTCGATCAGGCTGAAACCGCGTTGGCAGGCGTTCATGATCAAGGCTTCTCGACGGTGACATGAGTGGTGGCCACGGCCGACTCACCGACTGCACGCGGCTGCGCGGCAGGCGATGGCATCACGTAACTCTGCGAACGATCCGGTGCCTGGATGTGCATGCTGGTTTCGGTGCCGGTGGAGAACTCCATGTCCGACGGGCTCTGGTACGGCAGGTTGCGCACGATCCGTGGGGTGATCGACAGCACCAGTTCCGATTTGCCGACGGTGTCCTTGTTGCTGCCGAACAGCCGGCCAATCCCTGGGATATCGCCGAGGCCCGGAATCTTGTTGCCGGTGGCGCCGTGGTCGTTGCGCATCAGGCCAGCGAGGATCTGCGTTTCGCCGTCATGCAAACGCAGCGAGGTTTGCGCGTTACGGGTGTCGACCTGCACCGGGATCGTGCCCTGCCGGGTCGGCTCCAGCGGCGTGGCGTTACTCACTTCGAGAGCAATCTTGATCGCCACTTCGTTGTTCAGGTGCACGGTCGGCTGCACTTCGAGCTTCAGACCGACGTCCAGATAAGTGACGCTCTCAGTGATCACCGGGCCTTGCGTCGACGGCACAGAAGTCGCGCTGATGATCGGCACGCGCTGACCGATGTGGATCCGCGCCTGCTCACGGTTGCTCACACGAATCACCGGGCTGGCGAGGGTGTTGATGTCATTGTCCTGGGCGTTGATCTTGGCTTGCGGCGACGGCGAGATCGAAATCCGGCTGGAGTTGATGCCTTTCAGTTGATCAAGCAGGGTCACCGCCGAACCGTCGCTGTTGACCACGCCGAAGGTGTTCGGCCATTGCAGCCCTAGGTCGAGAATGCGCTGGGTGGCGACTTCCATCACTTCCACCTCCAGCACCACTTCCGGGTTGGACTGGTCTTGCGATTGCAGGAGTTTCTCGGCCATGCGCACAGCGTCTTCGGTGTCGCGCATGGTCAGCGTGTTGAGGCGCTCATCAACGAACACGTCGCGGGTCTTGAGCATGGTTTTGACCATGTTCAGCGCGGTGTTGGCGTCGATGCTGGTCAGGTAGAACGTGCGCATCACCAGTTCCTGGTAATCCTTCACTTTCTGTGGCGAGTCCGGGTAGATGAGCAAGGTGTTTTCGTTCACCACTTTCTGGTGCAACTGGTTCTGTTGCAGCAGCAGGGTCACGGCGTCTTCGATGCGCACGTCACGCACGAAGATCGTCGCTTTCATGTCCGGGCGCAGGTCTTTGTCGAAGATGAAGTTCAGTCCGGCGACCTGCGACAGCACTTCGAAAATGGTCTTCAGGTTGGCGTCGCGAAACTCCAGAGTCACCGGCCGATCAAGCTTGGTGCGCAGTTGCGGATAAGCAATCACGTTGCGGCTCTGCACCAGACGAATGTTTCCTTGCAGCGCCAGCGCGCCTTCGTTGTTGGGGTCGAGTTCGAGGATCTGTTTGACCTGCCGATCAGCGCCGTAGATGTCACCGCGACGCAGGTCGCCACGGGCCAGTTCGAGTTTCTCGTCCATGCTGCGCAGGTAGTCCATCTGCTTCAGGGCATCCTGAGCGCGGCGGTTGTTCGGCTCGATGGTCAGCGCGCGGTTGTAGGCCACCCGCGCCGAGGCGAAATCGCGGCGCGAACGGTCGGTGTCGCCGGTCGTCAGCAACGCCGTGATGGCCTTGGCCCGACCGCTGTTGAGCAGCAAGTGCAGCTCGGTGTCCCGTGGGTTTTCGCGCAGACCTTCCTCGACACGGGCCAGCCCCGCTTCGTACTGACCCTGTTCAATCAGGTCGGCGGCTTCCTTGTTGGCCACTTGTGCAGAACTGCACGCGGCCAGCCCGGCACACAGGCCCAGGCTCATCAGCAAACGGGAACGGTTCATTGCGTACTCCCCACAGACAGGGTCTGCGACAAATGCAAAGGCAGGTAGACCAGACTCAGTTCCAGATCGGAAATGCCGGTGATCTTCCAGGTGTCGTCGATCACATCCCCATTGCGCACGACGTAGATCTTTTCGCCGTTCTGCAAAAACACTTGCAGGTCGCTGCGGTCATGCAGCCTGCCGACGAACTGAAACGGCACCGGTGGCAGGCTCGGGGCTTGCACCACTGTTGCTGGATTGATGGCCATTTCGGTGACCGTGGCCAGAGTCGGCGCGGCCTTCCAGGATTTGGCGGCAAACAGGTCGCCGGCCGGGCTCAAATCCTTGATCGGGGCGTCTTTGGCCTTGGCGGTGCTGGCCGGCAGCGCGCCACGGGTTTTCCCCGGCGTGGCGACAGCCACTTCGTTGGAATCGACGTCTTCGCTCGGCGAGAAGTACTCCGGCAACCACGCCAGCGCGGCCGCTACGCCGAAGAACGCCAGCCACCCTGTCACGCGTTTGGTATTCATCACGACCTCGACAGGTAAAGGGTCATACGGATCCGGCCATTGAGGTCGGTGTCGCCAATCTTTTTGCGTTGCAACTCGAGGTCTTCCACCACCACCGCCGGCAATTGGCCGAGCAAGGCATGCAGAAAGCGGCGCAGTTGCGGGTAGCTACCGCGCACTGGCAGGAGAATCTGATAGCGCGCCAGATGGGTTTTCGGGTCGACGCCGAGGGCATATTCACCGCGCGCCAGGGTGATGTGCTCCTGGGCTGCAAGGGCGTAGATGCGATCGATGGCGACGGTGGCTTGCGGCTGCGCCGGCAGTTTGTTGCGGAAGTCGTCGAGCTGACGCTGTGGCACCACCGGTGGCGCGATGCTGCCGTCTTCAACCTTAGCCAAGTACGCGGTGGCTTCCTGAGTCTGCTGGCTGAGGTGCTGCAACGATTGCCAGCCCGGCAACAAACCGCCGAGTGCCCAAGCCACGGCGATCAGCAGCAGCGCCAGCCCGGCGAGGCCCGGAACACCGAGACCTTGCAGGTATTCGTGGACGATCAGTCTAGGGATTCGCATCGCCAATCTCCCAAGTCGCCGACAGGTTGAATTGCACCGGTTGTTCCGGCGATTTGACGACGATTTCGTGGCTCAGCAGCGACACGTCCGACAGCTCGTCGCTGGCTTCCAAACGTTTGTGAAAATCGAGCATCGCTTGCAGATCTCGCGCTTCGGCGCTGATGCGTACCTGACCTTTACGGGCATCCGGGGTCAGGGTCAGCAGCGCGACGTCATCGCGCGGCATCGCTTCGAGCATGGCGAACAGGCGTTCCCACGGCCGGCGCAGTTGCTGCGAGACCTTGCGCATTTCGGCGAGGTTTGCCGCTTGCTCACGGG
The DNA here is from genome assembly GCF_949767675.1 of Pseudomonas sp. IT-P395. Classification (NCBI taxonomy): domain Bacteria; kingdom Pseudomonadati; phylum Pseudomonadota; class Gammaproteobacteria; order Pseudomonadales; family Pseudomonadaceae; genus Pseudomonas; species Pseudomonas sp. IT-P395. The sequence continues at coordinate 141,925 of NZ_CATKPW010000004.1, read as the reverse complement.
TTTCCGCCGGGCTCAGGGTGGACTTGGCGCCGCTGTCTCCGGTGAGCTGACGCTGGGTGGTTTGCAGGTGGCCTTGTTGCTGTTCGGTGTGCGCGTCGAGGTGCTGTTGCACGCCGAAGCACAGCAGCGCCAGCAGCACACCGCCACCGAGCAAACTCCAACCCAATGGGCCGGAACGTGGCCGTGGCTGAAAATCGAGGTTAAGGGCGCGCATGTCAGGCCACCGCCCGGGACATGACGTACAAGCCGTCACGCACGTTCATCGAGTCGTCTTCAAGGGTGCGCAGTTGCACACCCGCCACGTCCGGATGCGCATCGAGGCGCGCCGGGGCATGCAGATAAACGTTGAAGGCACGTTCGCTGGTCGAGGCTTGCAGCTGCCGTTCGCGACCGATCAAGGCATTCAGCGCCGCGTCGCTGTCGCTGCCGCCCACCGAACGCACGCCAGCCCAGCGCCCTTCCCTCGCCAGCAAAAACACACTGCGTTGCGGCTCGGCGACGATAAAGAGGAAGTCACCGGCATCGAGGCTTTTGTCGAAGCGATTGAACGCCGCCATCAGGTACGGCTGCACCGAGCGCAGGCGCAAACCGCGACCGCTGACCAGCACCCGCAGACGTTCGAGCAAGTCTTGCGGCAAAGCGCTGGCGATGCGGTCGTAACCGGCAGGCTCAGCGGATAACACCAGACTCCACGGCTGAGTCGGCGCGCCAAACAAGTCTTCGAAACACAGTTGGGCAAAGCCGCGCAGCTCTTCAGGACTGCTGATTTGCGCGCTCCACGGCACCAGGCAGAAGCGGCTGAAATGGCCGGAGATGACCACGCTCAATTCGGCACCGGCGCGGGCGTGTTCACCGAGCAGGCGATCAAGGGTGTCCAGCGCCACCGCATAGCTCTGGAAGCCTTCGTCGATGTAACCGACGCTGCCCAGCCACAGGGTGTCGCTACCGCGCCGTTGACCGAGGCCAACACCGCTGGCGCCGAGCACGGCGACAAAACGCTCACGAGATAAATGTGACACGATTGATCTCCTCCAGCGTGGTGCGACCTTGTTCCACCAGCTCCAGCGCCGATTCGCGCAGCAGGCGCAAACCACGGGCACAGGCCAGGGCTTTGATTTGTTTGATCGGTTGGCGCTCGACGATCATCTGGCGCAGCTCGTCGTCGAGGTGCAGCAACTCGGCAATCGCCGTGCGCCCGCGATAGCCGCTGCCCCGGCAATGCCCGCAACCCTTGCCGTGAACGAAGTGGTAGTGATCGACTTTCTGCGGATCGAGGCCCGAGGCGCGCAGCTCTTCATCACTCGGATTGACCGGTGCGCTGCAACTGGCGCACACCAGACGGATCAGGCGCTGGGCAAGAATCGCGTTGAGCGCCGAGACCAGGCTGTACGGGTCGATTTCCATTTGGGTGAAGCGGCCGATCACGTCGAAAACGTTGTTGGCGTGGATGGTGGTGAACACCAGGTGGCCGGTGAGCGCCGACTGCACGGCGATCTGCGCGGTGTCCGGGTCACGGATTTCGCCGACCATGATCTTGTCCGGGTCGTGGCGCAGGATCGAGCGCAAACCCCGGGCGAAGGTCAGGCCTTTTTTCTCGTTGACCGGGATTTGCAGCACCCCCGGCAATTGATACTCGACCGGGTCTTCGATGGTGATGATCTTGTCCACGCCGTGGTTGATCTCGGTGATCATCGCGTACAGCGTGGTGGTCTTGCCGCTGCCGGTCGGGCCGGTCACAAGGACCATCCCGTAGGGTTCGGCGGCGAGCCGGCGCAACTGACGCAGGGTTTCGTCTTCAAAGCCCAGCGCCTGCAATTGCACGCCGCAGACCTTGTCAGCCAGATCCTGTTTGTCGAGGACACGCAGCACCGCGTCTTCGCCAAAAATGCTCGGCATGATCGACACACGGAAGTCAATCTGACGGCCACTGATGCCGATCTTGAAACGACCGTCCTGCGGCACGCGTTTTTCGCCGATGTCCAGTTCAGCCATGACCTTGACCCGCGAGATCACCTGCTCGGCGAACTCGTTGCCCTGGACTTTGCTGATGTTATTGAGCACACCGTCGATGCGGTACTTGATCACCAGACCGTGGCCGGTAGTGCCGAGGTGAATGTCGCTGGCGTGCATTTTCAGCGCGTCGTAGAGGGTCGAGTTGACCAGTTTCACCACGCTGCTGGCATCTTCGCTGATGCTGGTCAACGACAGGCTTTGCAGGGTGTCGATTTCATGGTGCGTGTCGCCTTGGGCGTTCAGCGATTCGACGGCGTGGAAGCTTTCTTCGTGACGGGCCAGATAGGCCTTGAGGTCATCGGCGTGCACCAGATGCAGCGGCGCTCCGTGCAGGCAGTCATCGATCCAGGCCAGCCGCGCCGGGTCGAAGGGGTCGGCAAACACGCCGATGACTTCGTCGTTGTGGCGCAGCAGGATGAATTCACGTTTCAGGCATTGTGCGAGGGTGACGCGGTCGAACACCGGCGTCGCGGCAAACAGGCTGTCGGTGTCGAGCACCGGGTAATGCAGGGTGGCGCCGAGGGTGTGAATGAACGGCATCGGCGCCAGTTCACAGAGTACGCCAAGGGCTTCAAGCACGCGTTCGCCGGAGGTGGCGGCCCGCGCCCGGGCCTGGGCAAGCTGTTCACTGGAAAAGCGTTCTGGCGCGCTTTCGGCCAGCAGAGGTTCGACGACAACGGACAGACGTTCCATGGCTTGCTCTCCAACCGGGGCTTAGTGCCCTGTCGGCGCGGCAAACCTTGGCGGCAAGTGCCGGAACGTCTGATCGCGCCATTACTCCCCGGTGAGCATTTGATCGTCGTCCGGCGCCATGGATTGCGACTGCCGTCGCCGATCCGCCAACACCCAACTGCCATCGTACAACTGCAACGGGAAGCTCTCGGTCCTGCTCTGGCGTCGTTCGACGAAGCCCTCGGAAGGGCTCGCACCGGGTTTCGCTTCGCGCTTGATGCCCAGAAGGTCGCAGACAGCTCGGGCCAGTTCCGCCAATGGAAACGGTTTGAACAGGATGTGGCTGACTTGCAGTTGCCGCGCCCGCTCACAGACCTCAGCGGTGGGGTGACCTGTTATCAGCACAAAATTACACGTCCTGTTCTGGCGGACCGCGTCGAGCACCTCAAAGCCTTCCATATCGGGCAAGCGGTAATCGAACACCAGCACGTCGGGGGCAAACGTTTCGGCCAAACCGATACCCGTCGCTCCGTCATGTGCAATCCGGACGTCCAGCCCCTGCGCCGACAGATAATCCTGAAGGTTCTGTGCAAGCAGCTGTTCGTCTTCGACAACCAGTACTTTGTTAACCAAGGTCGACTCCTTGAAACAGCAGGTCCGATGACCCCGCCCTGAGAGTGCGCCTTACCAGGGGTAACGCACACTTCATGCCAGGCTGAGCGCCGGTAATTTTATCTCTTCATGTCCTTGAATTTAATGACAATGCCCGCTCGTCCCGGTACCCCGTTCCCCAGAAACGGGGAAGCACCTGAATGGGCATCGAAGCCATTCCCCACTATTGGGGGGGAACCTTCAGTCGTCGTCAATTCGTTCGATCCTGTTCTGCACCCGTAATTGCGCGAGCACCTGACGACGAGCCTGGGTCTGTTGCTGTCGGGCGAGCTCTGCCCTGACTGTATCCAGCCCCTGCAAATCTGGGACATCGGCGGCCTCCAGGTGGTTCGGCAAATAAATCACATGCCAGCCGAACGGTGAGCGCACCGGTTGGCTGGCAAACGTCGCGGCCTCGGCAATCGGCGCGCGCATCTGCATCAAGCGTAGACGCGCTGCGGCCACTGTGGCTGCATCCGCTTGCGCGGGCACGCGGATCAGCAGGTGGCGGGGTTGCAAGGTATTGGCGCGGATCAGCTCGGCAAACATCTGCTGCGCCGCCATTTCCCGGCGGGTGTACTCGGTGAAGGACGCTTCGTCGAAACCGGCGTCCTGCAAGCGCCGGACGAATTTATCCGTGCCGCCGATGGCACTGCGGGTCTGCTCGACTTGCTGAAGCACCACTTGATCGTCGATCTGCACCCCGCGCTTTTGCGCTTCCTGCCACAGCAGCTCTTTGTCGATCAGCGCTTGCAGTGCTGCCTGGCGCAGCTGTTTATAGGCTTTGGGATTACGAATGCTCGCCACGGCGCGACCCTGATCTTCCAGGTATTCGGCGAAGAAGCGCTCAAAGCGAAACCCGGAAATCTCCTCGCCGTTGACTCGCGCCACGGCCGGCTCGTTATTGGCCCACGCCAGTGGCAGCCAGCAGGTCAGCAGCATTATCAGCGTTGTGAGCTTCATGATCGGGCCCTCCATTCAGGGGCTGGCAACAATCGGTTTATAGGGTGCGACCAGATAAAAGCGCTGATCCGGCAAGTCCACGGTGACCACATGGGCGCCGCTCAGACCCAGGCGTCGTCCGGGGCCGAAACTCAGGCGCGGGGTCAGGCCGGTGTCGAAGTCGTGCAGGCCTTCCAGCGCCGTCACCAGTTTTTCGCGGCTGGCGTCGCGGCCGGCCTGTTTCATGCCTTCGCTGAGCAGCAACATCGAGGCGTAGGCGCCGACTTGCAGCACCGCATGCTGGGCGCCGAGGCCCTGGCCTTCGCGCAGCAGCGTCAGGGCCATGCGCCCGGTCTGGGTCCAGTCGCTGGGCACGAACGGATAGGCGAGAAACACCCGCCGAGTAAAGCCGTCGGGGACTTGCAGCAGATCGCCGGCCACCTGGCTGGAGGCGGCGAACAGATACGGCACCTGCCCGGCGCTTTGCAGCCGCGTCGCCAAACGACTGAAACCGCCGCCAGTACCCAGATAAAACACCGAGCGCGAACCCAGCGGTAGCGCATCCGCCGTCGGGTCGTAGGCTTGCAGTTGGACTTTTTGCCAGCCGTGATCCTGTAAATACTGGCCGAGGTTTTGCGCGGCCAGCGTTTGTGCAGGATCATCGGGATAGGCAATCAGCGTCGGCCCTTGCAGCACGCGCAAACTCGCCGTGGCGTAGTCGGCCAGGGCGATCAGTTGCTCGCGCAGGCCGGGCAACGGTTCGAAAATCTGCGGACTGGCCTGCATTGATCCGAGCAATGACAAGGCGCCAATCAGCGGTACGCCAGACTGCTCCAGTCGACTCGCCAGTTCGCTGTCGAGGGCCGGCGCCAGCGGCGCGATCAGGGCGAACACCTGTTCCTGCTCGATCAACTGTCGCAGGGCTTGTTCGGCACTGGCGCGATCCGGGCCGGGGTCGATCACCGTCAAGCGCAACTGCCGGCCGTGTATGCCACCGGCCTGGTTGATCCGCGCGACACTGCCGTTGAGCACCGCTGCCACTGTCGCGCCCTCCTCGGCCAAAGGGCCTTGGCTGGGCAGCAAGGTGCCCAGATGCAAAGTCTCGGCATCGAGGCCGGGGTCGCGTTCATCGGCGAGGCGTTTGAGATAGGCGGTGAGGTTGCGCTGATCCTTCATCGACAACAGAAAGCGCGGCATGCTCGGGTCGAGGCGATTGTGGCCGGGGTCGCGGCCCTGCTCGATGACGGTCGCCAGACTGCTCTCGGTGTAGGCCGGATAGCTGCGCCCATTGACCTGTTGCTGGCCATACGTGCTGGTCAGTCGCGCCCAGTTCAGCGGCGGCGGACGCACCCCGCCTTCCGGTCGACCGAGGCCATCGGCGCCATGGCAATTGGCGCACGGCAGGCTGGTTGCCGGCAGCAACACATCTGCCGCACCGACCCGCGCCATGATCGCCTCGCCACTGGCCGACAGACCCAGGCGGTACAGGCGCTTGCCCGCCGCCTCTTCCGGGCTCAGCGGCGCAGCGCCCGCGCCAAGGCTGACGCCAGCGAACAGGATCAGGGCGAGGACGCGGCTCAGGCTCATGGCGCGAACTCAGCGGCCAGCCACGGGCATTGTCAGCAACTGCAAGCGCTGGGCAATGGCGGCGGCCGGGGCGTCGGGACGGATCTTGCTCCAGCGTTTATTAGCGACATCGCCGACGATCAACTGCGTGGAATGCTGCTCGGGCGTCGGCACGATCTGGCCGATGCGGCTCAATACCAGGTCCATCTGCGCTTTGTCGCCAGTAAGAAAAAGCCAATGAGGGTCATCGGAACCCTGCTTCAAGGTGTAAGCCTTGAGCACCGCTGGCGTGTCGCGCAGCGGGTCACTGGTAAGGGAAATAAAGGTGATGTCCTGCGCCTTGTCACCCAGCAGCTCGCGGACTTCTTTGAGCTTTTGCGTGATCAGCGGGCAGGCATCGTTGCAACTGGTGAAGATCACGTTGAGCAGGACTATGCGGTTTTGCAGCGCATCGCTGTAGAAGCGCAACGTCTCGCCGTTCTGATCCTGCAACGGCGTGTCGGTGAACCAGGTTTTCGCGTCGTGGGTGCCTTTGGCCGGCGCGGCAGCCACAGCGGCTGGCGGCTCAGAGACATGGCCTTCGTGAGCGAACGCGACGTTACCGAGAATCCAGAAGCACACGGTCAGGGAGATCCAGTCGAGCAGTCTCATGGCTGTTGCTCCATGGCGATGGCGGTGTGTTTGGCGTGGGTGCGCAGGCCGCTGAGTTTTTCCACTTCCTTGGCCAGCAGCGCCGGATCAGTGAAGCCGTAGTAGCGCATCCAGTGGCGGCTGTCGCCGTCGCCGACGAGGATCAGCGGTTGATGACTCTTCAGGTCGCCGCTGAAACTGCCGAGGCCCTTGAGGGTTTCATTGATCGACTGTGGCGAGCCGGTCAGCCAGCTCCAGCCCGGCCCGCGCTGGAAGGTACGGGCATAATCCTGCAGGCGTTTCGGGTCGTCGCGCTGCGGGTCGATGCTGATTGAGACCAACTGCACTTCTTCGCCGACCCGCGCGCCAAGCTGCTTCTGCACCTTGCCCATGATCGACGAAACCACCGGGCACACCGTGGTGCAACTGGTGTAGATAAAGCTCATAACGACGATTTTGCCCTGCACCAGGTCTTGTTCGAGGCGCACGGTTTTACCGTTCTGGTCGAGCAGCGGCACGTTGGCGAATTTCACTTGGGCATGCTCTTGGGTGTTGCTGGCCGGGGCTTTGTGCCCGGCGTGTTCGTCTGCCGAATGGGCATTGGCGTGTTGAACGCCGAGGCTCAACAGGCACAGGGTCAGCAGGCCACTGGATGCAAATCGGTTCATGTCGAAACTCCTCTTCAACGGGCCTGGCCGGGGGTGACCCGAACACTGGCAAAAGTCTTGTCATCGAAACCGGCGCCCAGCGAGGCCGCACGCACATGCAGGTACCAGGCGCCGCTGCGGTCGAGGGTGATTGGCGCCTCGTACACGCCGTCGGCGACTTCCAGCGCCGCCACTTCACGCGGGTGAGAAGTGGGCGCGAGGTAGTAGCGCAGTTGCACGTCTTTCACGCCGCTGCGCTGGCTTTTGTCTTTGCCTTGCACGATGCGGAAACGCACGACGTAAGGGTCGTTGAGTGCCACGGCAGTCTTGTCGAGAAGGAACTCGACTTTCGGCTGGCCGAGGTGTTTTTGCGGTTTGCCGTCAGGGTCAATCTGCGCGGTAAAGCAGTGAATGATGTTCGGTTGGTTGAGCAGGAACGCGACGTCGAAACGCCCCGCTGCCGGCAGCTTCACCCGCGCGCTGTAGAGGCCCGGCGAGACTTCGCGCAGGCTGCGGTCGATGACCATGGCGGCGCGGGCGATCTGGCCACGGTTGGGGTAGCCGGACATCGGCGCGTTCATGCCTTCGGCGTAGAAATAGGTGGTGTTGTCGACCGGATTGACCACGAACACCGCGTTGTCATCACGCGACACCGCCAGGCTTGAGGCCAGCGGCAAATCCCCGGCCAGGCGCGGCGCTTGCGGGCCGGCCTCGAAACCCTGGCTGATCGGCTGGCGACCTTCGCCGAGGGAGGACAGGTTGATCATGGTGACTTTCGGTGACGCGAGTCCGCGAATGTAAGCGTAGGCCTGGGTGAACACCACTTGGTAAGGTTCGGCGCTGACGTCGAGATTGTGGATCGCGCTGTTGGTGGAGGCGTCGATAACCGTGGCGCGGTTTTCCAAGGTGTTGAGCACAAGACCGAAGCGGCCGTCGGCGCTGAAGCCCATCGGGCCGAGGCCTTGTTGCAGTTTGATCACCCGGCGGATGGCGTGGCTGCTGGCGTCGATCACGGTGACGGTGCCGTCTTTACCATCGGCCACGTAGACCGCGCCGGACAGCGCCGAATAGGCGACTGACAGCGGATGCGAGCCGGTCTTGATCTGCTGGACGATGTTCAGGCTGGCGATGTCGATAACGCTGACGGTGCCGTCGTCGCGGTTGCTGACGAAGGCAAAACGGCTGTCCTTGCTGAAGCTGATTTCGTGGTGGCCGCGCCCGGTCTGCAAGTGTTTGAGAGGTTTGAGGCTTTGGCTGTCGATCACCGTCACGCCGGAGTCTTCGGCTTTGCTGGCGTTGTTGCCGACCCAGAGCAGGCGTTCATCCGGTTGCAGTGCCACGCGCACCGGTTGGCTGCCGGCGGCGATCGAGTCGAGGACTTTGAATTGCTCGCTGTCGATGACGGCCACTTCGCCCGCCGTTGGCATCGAGACGAACACGCGTTTGTTGTCTTTGGGCGTGACCCAATCCATCGGTGGTTGCTTGAGTTCGATCCGCGCGAGGGTGCTGGTGATGCCGCCCACTGACACCGACGGATCGACCACGGCGATGCTGGCGTCGCGGTTCATCACCAGCAGGAAATAGCTGTTGAGGTCGAGCAACGGCCGCGCGCCGATGTTGGATTTGAGGAACACCCCGACCCGGGCTTTGCAGCTCTTGTCGCGGCCCTGGGCTTGATCGGCGGCGAGGGTTTGCGGATCGACCCAGGCGCCCGGCGCCACCCCGGACAACGGCTGGCCGGAAGCGCTGTCGGTGACGCGGAACTGCACATCGGCGAATTCGCCTTCGCGCAGCTTGCCGTCGGCGGCCAGCGGCTTGAGGTCGAAATCCACCGCCACGCCGTCACGGTTCAGCGTCTGACCGGCCCCGGTCTGCGCCAGCGCAATTTCACTCAGCGTCAGCAACGACCCGGCCATGGCCAGGGTGCAAATACCGATGATGTTGATGATCCTGTTCATACCACCCTCCCCTGTAACATTCACTTCCAACCACTGCCGCCCTCACTGCCTACCCTCACCCCTCTGTAGGAGTGAGCCTGCTCGCGATGGCGTCATCCGCCTCACCATCCGAAACCGAGTTGTCCCGATCGCGAGCAGGCGAAGGCCTACATGGGATTTGCATTCATCCCGCCAACCTCACTGCCCACCGCAGACCCTGTGGGAGCTGGCTTGCCAGCGATGGCGTCCTTTCCGTCACATCAATGGCGCCTGTGCCGCCGTCATCGCTGGCAAGCCAGCTCCCACAGGTTTTGTATCCATCCCGTCAATCTCACTGGCCCCCCTGGCCCCTTGTGGGAGCTGGCTTGCCAGCGATGGCGTCCTTCCTGTCACATCAATTGCGCCTGTGCCGCCGTCATCGCTGGAGAGCCAGCTCCCACAGGTTTTGCATTCATGCCGCAATCTCATTGCCACACCTGGCCCCTTGTGGGAGCTGGCTTGCCAGCGATGGCGTCCTTCCTGTCACATCAATTGCGCCTGCGCCGCCGTCATCGCTGGCAAGCCAGCTCCCACAGGTTTTTTATCCAGCCCGTCAAACTCACTGGCCCCCCAGCTCCCACAAGGATTTGCATCCACAGGCATGTTGTCGTTGCACCTGCTTCTACTGCCCCTGCGGCGCCGGTTCCGGTTCGTTGGTCACCCGCAGCAATCCCCATAACCCGGAGGTGTTGCCGTAGGCGCCGTAGTCGCGGAACAGGTAGTCCCCCGGGATCGCATTGCTACCGCCGGCGCTGGGGATCATGAAGCTGAAGTGCGCGGCCGGCAGGATGCTTTCGTGGGCGCCGATGTACATCGACATCGGGTTGTAGCCGAAGCGCACCGAGCCCACGCCCGGCGAGCCCATCGGATAACCACCGACATCGCTCTTCTCGGCCTGGAACGGATTCACCGACCAGACATGCCCGTCGAGCTGGAACGTGGTGCCGCGACTGCCACCGCTCGGCATCAAAATATGCGTGCGCAACGGCTGCCCCGGTTTGGCATACAGCACCGGCGTCTGCGGATCACCGCCGACCAGCGCATTGCTGTAAGCCATGTGCGCATTGGTCATGTCGCCGTAACCCGCGCCGTCGGCATGCCCGAACGGTGCATCCGGAGCGAGGCCGAAGCGATACCACAGCGGTTCGGTCTTGTAGTTGATCGCCATGCTCGAGTTGTCCTGCGGATCGGTCGGCACGCCGAAGCCTTCGGCGGCAATCCCTTCCACCGGCCGGCCATTGGCCCAACGGGTGTTCAACGCCTTGTGCCAGACCATCGCGAAGTCGCGGTAGCTGGTTTGCCCTGGCGCCGTCACCGTGGCGTTGACCTTGCGTGCATCGTCAACCCAGGTCGCGCCGATCGGCAGAATGCTCATCGCTCCGCCAAGGCCTTTTTGTGGTTGCTTGATCACGTCCGCCGGGGTGAAATTCAAGCCGCCGAACTCCACCGCCGTGGCGTTGATGTTGTCAACGCTGCGGCCCAGTTGCGTCACCGGTTTACCTTCACGCTCCAGATGCCCGGCGTAGTACTGATAGGTACGGGTCGGGTACGCGCCGCTGCTGCCGACACGCGGTGGCACGGTCTGGATCGGGTTGGCGCCGACGTTGGCACCGTCGGACTTAGTGATGTCATACGCCAGCAATTGCGCGTGCAGGCCGACGTGGCTGGACGGCCGCATCAGGTTGTTGCTGAAGGTGGTCGAGCCCAGACCGCTGTTGCGATCACGCTTGACCATGCCTTGCATCACCGCGGTTTGCGTCAGGTCAGGCATCACGCTCGGCAGACGGTTTTCCAGGGTGATGTTGATGCAGTCCCCCGCCGCTGCACGCAGCACCAGCGGCTCGACCGGAATGCCGGGTTTCAGCTTGCCACTGACCGGATCGAGATCGGATTTACGCACATAGAGGATCGCGGTCGGATCATGCAGCGGCCCGCTCTGCCCGCCAATGGTGATGGTTTCGCCATCCTCCGGATCGGTCACGGTGACTTGTGGAATGCTCACCGTGCGCGAGTTCAGCACCAGGGTGCCGCCCGCCGGATTCAGCGGCCCGCCGACATGTTGACCAAGCCCTTCGGGATCACCGATGGTCAGGCCCAGCGTATTGCCGAGGATGTCGTTGGCCAGCGCCGCGACCACTTCATAGTTGCGCTGCACAGTGGGCCGGGTGCCAATGCCGTTAGGGTTGGCGCCATAGCGCGGGCAACTGCCCTCGAACGCCACGGTGTTGCGCATGCCCGCCGGGCTCGGGTTGTTCGGGATGGCGAACAGGTCGGCGCGTTTGGCGGTGTAGTTGCGCATCACGCCCCAGATACCGCTCCAGTAGCCTTCGATCGAAGCGTCCATCGAGTACAGATAGTCGCCCGTGGTCGCCGCCGAACTGGACAGCATCGACACCGGCGCAATGAAGCCCATCTGCTCGGAGATGCCGATCATTTGCGACGCGCGCCAGCCGGAGTTGGAGCTGTTGCCGAAACCGGAACCGCTCTGCAGCCATTTCACACCGTGCAGGGTGACGTTGTGCTCTTCTTCATGGCCGCCGGCATGCACCCGCAGCCGCACGTTGTCGCCAGTGTAAGTGCGCAGCATCGGCGTGAACGGATCGCCCGGTTCGGCGCCGCCCTTGTTGATGTGCGGCGGGAACAGCGTGGTGCCGCCGGTAGGGCCGGTCGCCGAGGTGAGCAGATTCGGCGCCAGGTTCATCGCCGGGATCGCCCGGTCGGTACGGCTTTGCATGGCGAACGACAGATCGCCACCGAGGCCGTCGGCCTGCATGCCGCGCTTGCCGTCCGGACCGACCTTGTTCGGGTCGTACACGCGCAGAGCCAGCGGTTCGTTGCGATAGTTGACGACGAACATGCCCGGATCATCCACCGAAATCGCCTGCGGACATGGCCGGCTCGGGCAGCCCGGTACCTGACCGCCCTGCACTTCCAGCACCCCTTCAAGCAAGTTGCTGGCGTTGTTGCGCACTGGCGGGTTGATTGCGTAGCGGAAGCTGTCGGCGGTGGCCGGGAACGCTTGCGCATTCGGCACACCGTTAGGGCCGGCACCGACGTAGACGCCGGCTTCATAGGCGTGCTGGAAGTCGCTGTATTCGAGGAAGAACTCGCGGAAGCTGTCGTTCTTGCCATCGCCGTCGAGGTCGCCGGTGTTGATCACCGCTTGCCACGACGTCGGGCCGCCGTCCTGGCGCGCGCCGCTGTACAGAGGCTCGCCGGTTTCGGCGTGGAACCAGGTGGAACCGGCCGGTTCCGCCAGCACAGTCGCGTACAGACCAATCTGCTGGTGCGTCGATGGGCCTAAGTGGTCGTGGGTGAAGATGGTGCCGAGGCCGCGATCGACGCCTTTGGCGTTGACCACCGGATCGACGAACCAGCGCTGCATCGCCGTGCGCGCACCGAGCCAATCGGCGCGGCCGTACTGACCGAAGAACGGATGGTTCTTGGCTTTCGGGCAAGCCTGAGTGCCGTCACGCGGATCGGTGCCGGCGCACTGGTTGAACTCGCGAATCGCATGAATGCGCTCCTGCACGGCGCCGGGCGAGAGCACGCCGTCCTCGTAGTTCCAGCCGTTGGACGAGCCGTCCGCCGAGGTCAAATCCCATTTCGGCAAGTGGATGTGCTGGCCGATCACATCGGTCGGCGTGCGCACCTGATAGTCGTCCATCTCATAGGTGGCCGGCACCAGGTTGGTTTGCTGGTATTGCACGCAATCGAAAGTGTTCATGCGCATCACCAGCGGCTCAGGCGGACGCTGCTTGGTGATCACCGGCCAGGCGTCTTCCCACAACGCCAGAATGCGCGCCTGCGGAAAGTGATAACCGACCTTGTTGTACACCGCGTCGAACTGGATGTTGGCGGCTTTGTAGATCCGTGGGCGGTCGGCGGTGAAGCTCGAGGCGCCGACGAAGGACATGCCGTCGATGCGTTCACCGCTGGCGAATTCACCACTACCGGCGCTGGCGGTCAGGCGTTTTTGCCGGTCATCCATGCACGGTTCGTAGTACGGCGCACCCGCCATCGGCAAGGCACCGTTGGTGCGGAACGCCTTGGCCACCACTTGATTGCCGGGCAGCAAGGCGTAGCTTGGGTGATCTTTTTTCGCGTGGAAAGCCATCGCGGCTTGTTCGACTTCGGTGCCTTCTTCCGGCAGGTAAATCGGTTTGGCGCGAGTGACTTCCTTGGAGAAATCCAGCGAGGTGGTCACGGTGTGCGCTTCGCCACCCGCCGCAACGCCATCCAGTGCGTGCCGTTGCAAGCCGCCATCCCAGCCGCCGGACTGCGCCGGGTCGAGGTTGGCCCACAGCGCTTTGCCGCTGGCCTTGAGCGATTGCGCGGTGGCGGCGTCGAGCATGTCCAGCGGCGGCGTTGGTGGACGTTGGCCTACCGAACTTTCCATGCCACCGATCCAGAACGGATAGCCAGGGTTTTTCAGGCTGCCGTCGGCGTTGCGGTTGGCTTCGCTGCGATCGACCAGCGCCAGCGAGCCGATGGCTTGACCGCCGGCGTTGCCGCCATGGTGCTCGCCGTCGTCATCGCCCTCTTCTTCATCGTCGTCATTATTGCCGGCGACCAGGGTTTCGCCGATTTTCGGCACCACCACGACTTTGCCCGGCATCGGTGCCATGGCTTTGCCGGGCAGCGGCACGATGGCCGGAATCGGCGTACCGGCGACGATTTCACCATCGGGCAAGGCCCGTGCACCCGCCGCCGGTTTGCCGCTGCGCAAGGCAAACGGTTCGCTGTGATAGCCGTCGGCGCCCTGTTGCGAAACATCAAGTCGAGTGCCCTCTTCGAAGACATCGTGCACCCGCCACATGGCCCACATGCCTTGGGCAAAGTGCGGATAGAAATGGCAGTGATAGATCGCATCGCCGGCCACGCGGTTGCGGTTGCCCGAACCACCGTTGGCGATTTCATAGGTGTAACCGGCGCCCGGGCCAATGCCTTGCGCGTCGACGTAGTCGGAGTTGTCGTCGTTAGGGTTGAACAGCCACTGATGGCCGTGCAAGTGGAAGATGTGCTGCTCGTGGCCATTGTGGGTATTGCGGAATTTGACGAAGTCACCGATGTAGCTGTGGTTGACGTTCGACGGTTCCGACGGATAAAGGGCCATGGTCGCTTTCACACCGATCTGATCGGCGCGCGGTGTCTGGCCCGGGGCGATGTTCTCAAGCCCGGTGTTGGCCGGCACATCCACCAGCATCGCCACATCGCCGACGGTGTGCGAGCTGAGGAAGAATTCTTCATAGGCACACGACAGGCAGTCGTGCATCGGCCCCACGCCCAAACGGTTGGCGACCACTTCGGCGCCCATGCCGCCGGAGCCGTAGTTGATCATGAACGAGTCGCGGGTCGGCTCCAGCACATGGGCCATCACCGGGTCGGCCCAGTACGCTGGGAACGCTTGGGTGGCGGCGGTTTCATCCTGAAATTGCGAAGCGAAATCGCGGAACGCTTCGAGGCGGTTGGGAATTGCCGGGTTGCGTTTTCCCACCGACTCCAACGGGTAGGTGCTGGACGGGAAGCTGCCGTCGGCGTTACTGCCCATGACAATCGCGTCGCTTTCGCTGGAAATGATTTCATTGCCGTCGACCATGCCGATGATCGGCGTACCGGCCTTGCCTTCGCGCAACCACGGTTCACGCTGTGGATAGCGCGCCTGGTAGTCAACGATGGGTTGGCCGGTGGGTGCGCGACCCGTGGTGGCCAGGCGCATTTCTTCTTCGGTGAGGGTATTGCGATAGGTGCGACCGCCCTTGGGCAGGACGACGACCTGGCCGAACAGTCCGTTGGCAACGTTGCCGGCCGCGCCCTCGCCGCCAAACGTTGCGCCACGGCTGCTCACGGCAAACGCGCCTTCACGTTCGGCGAACAAGGTGTAGGAGCGGCTCGCGCCGGGTGGCACCAGAGTGTTGGCGTTGCGCCCGGTGAAAGAAGAAATGTCATCGATGCTGTTTACCGCTTGCAGGCCGTTGACTTGAAAGCCGACGTGACGGTCGGCGACCTGCTCGTCGACTTTGAAGTCTTCAGCGCCGTTGGCGTTTTCCACGCCCTCTTCTTCGCCCTCGTTTTCAAAGTGCTTGTTCGGGTTGGCCTGATAGTCGAGCAGGTTCTGCAAATTGATCGTCAGGCAATCGCCGGCGGCCACGCGCAACACCAATGGCCGTGGACGCTTGTCCGGACGCAGCGAGACTTTGCCCGGCACTGCGGCGCCGCCGTAAGCCAGCGACTGCTCATGTTCATCAACGACATCGCGGCGCAGGGCGAACATCATGCCGTTGATGTTCTGCGCGCCGAGGCGGTTGAACATCAGCGGTTGATCGAAGGCGACGACGTTAGCCACCAGGTTGCGCTCGCAACGTACGGCCGCGCCGGCCAGCTCGACGCTGAGCATCGAGGCCAGAATCAGCAGCCAGTTAATCAGGGACGGAGCATGAGGAAAGCCAGCCATGATCAGGAACCTCGTAGTGGGTGCTCGTGGGAACACTTCTCGACAAATGCCTCGGAGCAATCCGCGTGCCACAAAAAATTGCATTAGTGTTCAATCAGTTACCGCGACCACTTGAGAATCCGGGGAATATTCCCCACCCCTTTTCCCCACTTTTCGGGTGTATCCGGTTTGCCCCGAAAGTGGGGAAACCGGGTTGGGGTCACAACGGCGCATCCATCGCCAGGCCTTGCAGACGCCGGTACTGACGCAACACGTTCGGCACGTAGCGCTGGGTTTCGGCGAACGGCGGAATCACCCGGCCACGGCTGAGCACCGCGTCGGGCCCGGCGTTGTAAGCCGCCACGGCAAGGGCGATGTCGTTGTCGAACAGGGTCATCAGGCGCTTGAGGTATTTGGCCCCGCCCTGGATGTTGGCCTTGGGGTCGTAGACGTCGGTCACACCCAGCTCGCGCGCGGTGTCGGGCATCAACTGCATCAGCCCGCCGGCACCTTTGGGGGACGTGGCGCCGGGGTTGTAATGCGACTCGGCGTTGATTACTGCATGCAACAGCGCTTCGGGTAATTGATTGACCTTGGCTGCCGCCGAGACCAGTTCCGCGTAGGGCTGGTTGGCGATCATTTGCGGCTGTTGATCGAGACTTGCCACAGGCATTTCAGCCTCGTGGATCACCCGCTCGTAGGTACGTCCGGGCCGGTGAACGTTGGACAGCACATAGCTGCCCTTGGCGTCCACCGAGATGAACACATCGGCCTGCGCGGCGCCGCTGAGCAGCACACAACCGAGCAATCCGCTGGCAAGGAATTTCATGTCGGGCCTCCCCGGATCGACCCCGATAAATTGGGGGAAATGCCCCAATGGCCGATCACGTTTGAGCCATACGCAAGCACTGTGCCGACTCTTGAGAGGCGCGTATTTCAAGGGTTTCAGCGTACAAGCGGGTTTACAGTGGGGCCTGAGCATGGCAATTGCATAAGCCCTTCAGGCGACACGGCTGCCACTCACGGGAGGTCATCATGAAGCTGCAATTTCGTCCGCGTGGCCAACGCGGTTTTACCCTGCTCGAATTGCTCGTGGTGCTGGTGGTGCTCGGCCTGTTGGCCGGGATCGTCGCGCCGAAATACTTCGCCCAACTCGGTCGCTCCGAAGTGAAGGTGGCCAAGGCACAGATCGAAGGACTGAGCAAAGCGCTGGATATCTATCGACTGGAAGTCGGTCACTACCCGTCCACCGAACAGGGCTTGCAAGCCTTGGTCACCGCACCGAGTGACGAGGCGAAATGGACCGGGCCGTACTTGCAGAAAAAGCTGCCGCAGGATCCGTGGGGACGTAATTACGCCTACCGCTATCCCGGCGAAAACAGCGAGTACGACCTGCTGTCGATGGGCAAGGACGGCCAGCCCGGTGGCGAAG
Source organism: Pseudomonas sp. IT-P395 (assembly GCF_949767675.1). Taxonomy (NCBI): domain Bacteria; kingdom Pseudomonadati; phylum Pseudomonadota; class Gammaproteobacteria; order Pseudomonadales; family Pseudomonadaceae; genus Pseudomonas; species Pseudomonas sp. IT-P395. The sequence goes on along the minus strand of NZ_CATKPW010000004.1, from coordinate 124,963 downwards.
GTGAAAACGCTGAAGTGACCAACTGGCAGTAAGCGGAGCGCGGCCCATGCGATTTCATTTGAAAGCGGTCGGCAAGGCTGGGGTGGTGTCCTTGAGCGTCGAAGCACCCGGCGACAGCGAAGCACGGCGGATCGCCGAGGATCAAGGTTTGCGGGTGCTCAGCTCGCATGCCGACAAGCATTGGCGCTCGCTGAAACTGCGCCAGCGCGAGACCTTCAACCTGGTTTTATTCAGCCAGGAACTGACCACGCTGCTCAATGCCGGTCTGCCGCTGATCGACGCGCTGGAAAGCCTCGCCGAAAAAGAAACCGCCCCCGCGGCCCGGAAAACCTTGAGTGAGCTGGTGCGCCTGCTCTACGAGGGTAAATCCTTCTCGCAGGCGTTGGGCCAGTTGTCGGCGGTGTTCCCGCCGCTGTACGTGGCGTTGGTACAGTCCAGCGAGAAGACCGGCGCGGTCGGCGATGCGCTGGGGCGCTACGTCAGTTATCGCCAGCGCATGGACGAGGTGCGGCAGAAGATCATCAGCGCCTCGATTTACCCGATGCTGTTGCTGATCGTCGGTGGTGGCGTGGTGTTGTTCTTGATGGGTTATGTGGTGCCGCGTTTCAGTCTGGTGTTTGAAGGGCTGGGCAATAACCTGCCGTGGCTGTCGCAGGTGTTGATGAGCAGCGGGATGTTTCTGCATGCGCATCAGGCTGAATTTTTCGGTGCATTGGCAGCGCTGGTCATCGCCCTTGCCGTGCTGCAAAAGCAACCGACGTTTCGCCGTGGGCTGGATCGACTGGTGGAAAAACTGCCGGCCGTGCATCAACGGATTTTCATGTATGAGCTGGCGCGGTTTTACCGCTCATTGGGGATTCTGCTGCAAGGCGGGATTCCGCTGGTGACCGCCATGGCCATGGTGCGCGGTTTGCTCACCGTCGCTTCGCGGACGCGGCTGGATCAGGCCTGCGAGCGGGTGCGCGAGGGACAGTCGCTGTCTACCGCGCTGGAGCTCAATCACCTGGTGACGCCGGTCTCGCTACGACTGCTCCGGGCCGGTGAACAGTCCGGCAATCTCGGGCAAATGATGGAACGCAGCGCCGATTTCTACGACGAGGAAATCAGTCGCTGGCTGGAGTGGTTCGTGAAGTTGTTCGAACCGCTGCTGATGACCTTCATCGGCCTGCTCATCGGGGTCATCGTGATCCTGATGTACATCCCGATTTTCGAACTGGCTTCGAGTATTCACTGACTCCGGGAACGGGTCCGATCCCTGCAAAAACGCACTTTTACGTTCCCAACAAAACCACAAAGACGGAGAACGATATGCACATTAAAAAGCTCGTGCTCGCAATGGCCATCGGCGCAGTTCTGTCGGCGTCTACGGTCCTCATTCCGGACAGTGTGTCCGGGGTGTCCAGTGCTCAGGCCAAGGATGGTGGGAGTGGTGGTGGAGGCAGTGGGGGCGGTAGCGGAGGGGGCGGCGGCGGAAGTGGAGGCGGAGGAAGTGGCGGTCACGGTGGCAGCGGTGGTGGCAGCGGTGGAAATGGTGGGGGCGGAAGTGGCGGCGGAGGCAGTCACGGCGGGGGCGGCAACAGTGGTAGTGGCGGTGGCAACAGTGGCCACAGCGGCAGCGACCACGGCTCGGGACACTCGGGCGACAGCGGCTCATCCGGTCGCAGCGGCACGCACGCCGAAGCGGGAGATGACCATGGCGTCCACCGCGCTGGTGAAGTCGGCGATGACCACGGGGTCCACCGCGCGGGCGAAGTCGGTGATGATCGTGGCGTGCATGCTGCAGGCGAAGTCGGCGATGATCGTGGCGTACATGTCGGCGGCGAGCCGGGCGATGACAAGCGCGCCAACTGATCCATCCTGAAAACACCACACCCCCTGTGGGAGCTGGCTTGCCAGCGATGAGGCCGGGTCAGGCAAAATTGTATTGCCTGACACACCGCCATCGCTGGCAAGCCAGCTCCCACAGGGTTTTGTGGCGTTTACATATTCCGCAGACAACCATAATCCCAATGTCGGAGTGAGCCTGCTCGCGATAGCGGTCATTCTGACACTGAAGCTGTGACAGACAGAATGCTATCGCGAGCAGGCTCACTCCTACAGTTTGATTTGCGTACGGCTCAGAGGGCGACGTGGCTCTCGTTCAGGCGTTCACGCAAAAACTCGACCAACGCCTGCACCGGTCTCGAGGCCTGGCGATGCTGTGGGTAAACGGCTGAAAGTGTCAGCGGTTCCGGCCGCAAATCATCCAGCACCGGCACCAACCGGCCATCCTTCAACGCCGCGCCGACAATGAACGTCGGCAGATAAGTAATGCCCATCCCCTGCACCGCCGCATCCCTGAGCAACTCGCCGTTGTTCACGCGCATACGCCCGGTGACGTTGACCAACACAGGCTTGCCCTGCCCCGCATTGAACCGCCACTGCACCGAACGCCCATGCCCATACGGCAGGCAGTCATGGCTGTGCAGGTCTTCGGGTTGCTGCGGCGTGCCGCGCTCGGCGAGGTACGCCGGGCTGGCGCAGTACACCCGCTCGATCGACGCGATACGCCGGGCAATTAGCGTCGAGTCTTCCAGTACGCCAATGCGCAGCGCCAGATCGTAGCCCTCACCGAGCAAATCCACCGGGCGGTCACTCAAATCCACCTCGACCGTGACCTCGCGATAGCGCTGCAAAAACATCGGCAGCAGACACCCCAGATGCGCCACGGCAAACGACAGCGGCGCACTCAGGCGAATTGTCCCGCGTGGCTCGGCGGTTTGCCCGGCGATGCCCTGCTCGACCTGTTCGACTTCGCCCAACAGGCGCAACGCCGATTCGTAATAACTCTGCCCCAGCGGTGTGACGTCGAGGCGCCGCGTCGAGCGGTTCAACAAGCGCACGCCGAGGCGCTCTTCCAGTTGCATCAAGCGCCGACTGACGAACTGCTTGGACAGGCCCAATTGATCGGCCGCTGAGGTGAAGCTGCCGGAGTCCATGACCTGGCAAAAAATACGCATGTCTTCGAACGGGTTCATTGTCACTCTCTGGTGGACAGTTAAACGCTTTATAGCCGCTTTTTCACTTTCGAGCAGCTCATTAATCTGTGCTCACGGTGTTGCTGAGGCCTGAAGCCCAGCGCCACAGCAGCCCGCAACCCAGGCATAAAAATTCAAAAACATTCAAAAGGATTTCTACCATGAACATCGTCAAGAAAACCCTCACCGCGTCCCTCCTCGCCCTGTCCATCGGTAACGCCTTCGCCGCCGAAAACAGCGGTGTCGAACACAACACCCAAGCCTTCCTCGACGCCCTCGCCGCCGGTGGTGGCAAACCGCTGGAGCAACTGAGCCCGAAAGACGCTCGTGCGGTGCTGACCGGTGCGCAGGCTTCGGTAAAAGTGGACCTGTCCGGCGTTGAAGTCAGCGACAAGGCGATCAAGGTCGATGGCCAGACGATCAACCTGAAAGTGGTGCGTCCGGCCCAGGTCAAGGGCGAGTTGCCGGTGTTCATGTTCTTCCACGGTGGCGGCTGGGTGCTCGGTGATTTCCCGACCCACCAACGGCTGATTCGCGACTTGGTGGTGGGCTCTGGCGCCGTCGCGGTGTACGTCGATTACACGCCGTCGCCGGAAGCGCAGTACCCGACCGCGATCAACCAGGCTTACGCCGCAACCAAATGGGTGGCCGAGCACGGCAAAGATATCGGTGTCGACGGCAAGCGCCTGGCAGTAGCGGGCAACAGCGTCGGCGGCAACATGGCAGCGGTCGTGGCGTTGATGGCCAAGGAACAGAAAGCCCCGGCGCTGCGCTTCCAGTTGCTGATGTGGCCGGTGACCAACGCGCAGTTCGACGACGGTTCGTACCAGCAATTCGCCGAGGGCCATTTCCTCACCAAAGGCATGATGCAGTGGTTCTGGGACAACTACACCACCAACCCGGCCGAACGTGCGCAGATCCATGCCTCGCCGCTGAATGCCAGCGCCGAACAGCTCAAAGGCTTGCCCGCCGCCCTGGTGCAGACCGCCGAATTCGACGTGCTGCGTGACGAAGGCGAAGGTTATGCGCGGCACCTTGATGCGGCCGGTGTAGCGGTGACCTCGGTGCGCTACAACGGGATGATTCATGACTTCGGTTTGCTCAATCCGCTGAGTCAGATTCCTGAGGTGAAAGCGGCGGTGCGTCAGGCGGCAGCTGAGCTGAAAACCCACTTGCAGCCTTAACGGCAGAAGATCGCAGCCTTCGGCAGCTCCTACATTGGAATACGTTCTCCTGTAGGAGCCGCCGCAGGCTGCGATCTTTTCACTTGCAGACACCACGGAGCCAAGGTCATGACATTTTTCTACACCCACCTGCTGTCCTGGAGCGCCGCCCTGCTGTTGCTCGACGCCGTGCTCTGGCACTTCTCGCCCTTCAGCCATCGTGCCCCGAGAGTCGCTGTGCGGCTGGTGCTGTTTCTTGCGTTCACCGCGCTGGTGATCAACGCCGGCGTCAGTCCGTTGCAAGCAGCACAATTTGCCGATGACCGCGTGGCGCAGTTGGGTGCGACGGCGTTGGGGATTCTCTGGTGGCTGTACGCGGCGCGGGTGCTGACCGAAGTCATCGGGCTGGCGCTGATGCGCCGTATCGGCCACAGCGGTCGTTTGCTGCAGGACGTCATTGGTGCACTGGTGTTTCTGGTGGCCATCGTTGCGGCCGCCGGTTACGTGCTGGAACTGCCCGTGAAAGGCTTGCTGGCGACTTCGGGGGTGGTGGCCATCGTTGTCGGTCTGGCGCTGCAAAGCACCCTGGCTGACGTGTTTTCCGGGATCGTGCTCAACACCACCAAGCCGTATCAGGTGGATGATTTCGTGGTGATCGACGGCGTTGAAGGCAAAGTCTTCGACATCGACTGGCGCGCCACCCACCTGCTGACCAGCGCCGGGACCATGGCCGTGGTGCCGAACTCGGTCGCGGCCAAGGCGAAGATCGTCAACCTCAGCCGCCCGAACAACATGCACGGCGTGTCGATCAGCATTCAGGTACCGAATCACATCCGCCCGCGTCGTGTTCTGGATGCGCTTGATCGCACCTTGCAAGGCAGCAGCAGTTTGCTCCTCAGCCCGGCGCCGAAAGCCGTGTTGAAAGAGGCCGGTGAAACCATGTCGGAATACGTCGCCAGCGGCTTCATCGCCGAGCTCGGCAAGAAAAGCGAAGTGCGCAACCAACTGTTCGACCTCGCCCACCGGCATCTCGAAGCAGCCGGCATTTCGCGGCATCCGGACGGCGTGATCGAACCGTCGACCCGCGCCCGCGCGTTGCTCGATGAAGTGAAAATCTTCCGCTCGCTGAGCAGTGAGGAGCGTGATCGCCTGGCGGAATCGATGGTTGCGCAGCAATACACCGCAGGCCAGGTGGTGCTGGATCTGGATGAAGTGCCGGACAGTCTGTTCGTGATTGCCACCGGCGTCGTCAGTGCGACTGTGGCGGATGGCGACAGCAAGGTCGAGGCCGGGCGAATGGGGCCGAGTGAGGTCATGGGTGAACAGAGCATTCTGGCGGATACGCCGTCGCAGGCGACGTTCACGGCGTTGACGTCGAGCATCATTTATCGGCTCGACAAGAATCTCACTCGTGAGTGCATGGAACAGCGCACGGAGGTGGGCCGGGCGTTGAACAAGTTGCAGGCGGTGCGGCAGCAGAATAGTCGCCTCGCGTTGATGGCCAAGCCGGTGGCGGTGAGGAAAGGTGGGTTTCTCGGTTGGCTGCAGAAACGCTAGAGCGGCAAGATCAAGATCAAGATCAAGATCAACAGCTTACCCCCTCACCCCAGCCCTCTCCCCCAAAGGGGGCGAGGGGGAAAGGGAGCAGACCGCATGCAATTCAGAACCTGAGTTCGGCTCGGTATCGCAGGTCGGCGTACCTCGAAAGAACCCCTCGGTCAGTCCCCTCTCACTCCGGGAGAGGGTTAGGCGGGCGGCGTTCCGATGAGGGGCTTTTCAGGATCAGCCGATTACTTGGCAGTGAACTTGGTATAGCTGTTGATCAGGTTGCGATAGTTAGGCAGACGCTCCGACAGCAAATGTGCCAGACCTTCCATATCATTGCGCCAGTCGCCCTGCAGCTCGCACGCCACCGAGAACCAGTTCAGCAGGTGGGCACCCGCCGCCGACATCCGCGCCCACGCCGCTTGCTGCACGGTAGTGTTGAAGGTGCCCGACGAGTCCGTCACCACAAACACTTCGTACCCTTCAGCGATGGCCGACAGGGTCGGGAACGCTACGCAAACATCCGTCACCACACCGGCAATGATCAGTTGCTTGCGCCCGGTTGCCTTGATCGCTTTGACGAAATCTTCGTTGTCCCAGGCATTGATCTGGCCCGGGCGCTGAATGAACGGTGCATCCGGGAACTGCTCGCGCAACTCAGGGACGATCGGGCCGTTGGGACCTGCGTCGAAACTGGTGGTCAGAATGGTCGGCAGCTTGAAGAACTTGGCGATGTCGCCCAGCGCCAGCACGTTGTTCTTGAATTCGTTCGGGGTGAAATCCTGGACCAGCGAGATCAGACCGGTCTGGTGATCGACCAGCAGTACGACCGCATCATCTTTGTTCAGACGTGTGTAAGGAACGCTCATGGGAAAACTCCTGATGGACGGATGGATGAAGCGTTGAGCGCCGACCGGATGACCGGCGCTTCAGGGGAAATCAGAAAGCGAAGCAGGAGCAGCCGAACGCGCCCCAGAAACCGGCGAAGTCGCTGACCGGTGCGTTCGACATCCGCGCCTTTTCATGGCTGTGGGTGTGCACCGCGCACGGGCCGCTGCACTGGTGAACCTGCGCCTGCAACGGCGAATTCGGCCGCCAGTGGCCCGGGACTTTCACCACCGGCGACCAGTCCGGCAACACCGGAATCGAGCGCGGGCCGAGGTCTTCGAAGTCGCCGGCGGCGTAAACAATCTTGCCGCCGACCACGGTCATGACCGATTCGATCCACTTGATCGCTTCTTCCTCGACATGGAAGAAGTCCGCACTCAGCGCCGCCAGATCCGCCAGTTGCCCGACCTTGATCTGGCCTTTCTTGCCCTGCTCCGAGGAGAACCAGGCGCTGCCGTGGGTGAACAGTTCCAGCGCGGTGGTGCGCGGCAGACCTTCTTCGTACAAGGCCAGACCGCCGACCGTGCGACCGCTGACCATCCAGTACAGCGAAGTCCACGGGTTGTAACTGGAAACGCGCGTGGCATCGGTGCCCGCACCGACCGGCACACCTTCGGCGAGCATGCGTTTGATCGGCGGGGTCGCCTCGGCGGCTTGTTTGCCGTAGCGGTCGACGAAGTACTCACCCTGGAACGCCATGCGATCCTGGATCGCGATGCCGCCGCCCAGCGCTTTCACCCGCTCGATGTTTTGCGGGGTGATGGTTTCGGCGTGGTCGAAGAACCACGGCAAGCCGTTGAACGGAATGTCACGGTTAACCTTCTCGAACACGTCGAGCATACGGCTGATCGATTCGTTGTAGGTCGCGTGCAAACGGAACGGCCAGCGCTGCTCGACCAGGTGGCGCACCACCGGCTCCAGCTCTTCTTCCATGGTCTGCGGCAGGTCCGGGCGTGGTTCGAGGAAGTCCTCGAAGTCCGCCGCCGAGAACACCAGCATCTCGCCGGCGCCGTTGTGACGCAGGAAGTCGTCGCCCTGATGCAACTTGACGCTGCCGGTCCAGTTCTGGAAATCGCTCAGCTCTTCTTTCGGTTTCTGGGTGAACAGGTTGTAGGCGATGCGCACGGTCAACTGGTCGTCTTTGGCCAGTTGCTCAATCACCTGATAATCGTCCGGGTAGTTCTGGAAACCGCCGCCGGCATCGATCGCACTGGTCAGGCCGAGGCGATTGAGTTCGCGCATGAACTGGCGGGTCGAGTTGACCTGATATTCCAGCGGCAGCTTCGGCCCCTTGGCCAGCGTCGAGTAGAGAATCATCGCGTTAGGCCGCGCAACGAGCATGCCGGTCGGGTTGCCGTTGCTGTCGCGGACAATCTCGCCACCCGGCGGGTTCGGCGTGTCGCGGGTGTAGCCGGCGACGCGCAGTGCGGCGCGATTGAGCAGCGCACGGTCATACAGGTGCAGGATGAACACCGGGGTGTCCGGCGCGGCCTGATTGATTTCTTCCAGAGTCGGCATGCGCTTTTCAGCGAACTGGAATTCGTTCCAGCCACCGACCACGCGCACCCATTGCGGGGTCGGCGTACGGTCAGCCTGATCCTTGAGCATGCGCAGCGCGTCGGCCAGCGACGGCACGCCTTCCCAGCGCAGTTCGAGGTTGTAGTTCAAACCGCCACGGATCAGGTGCAAGTGCGAGTCGTTGAGACCCGGGATGACACAGCGGCCATGCATATCGACCACTTGCGTGTTCGGCCCGCGCAGGGCCATGGCCTGGTTGTCGTTGCCGACGACGACGAAACGGCCGTCGGTGATGGCCACGGCACTGGCCAGCGGTTTGGTGCGGTCTACGGTATGAAACTGGCCATTGAATAAAATCAGATCGGCGCTCATCGCAGTTCCTCAAGCAAAGTGAAAAGGAGCGAACCTCGCGCGCTCAACGCGGCGAGGTGTCTTGGGAATCGAGGTGTTCATGGGCCTGGCTGGCTTCGAGCCATGGCGAAAACAAACGGGTGACCGGCGGCATCACCACGTACACCACCGACAGGACGATGGTCAGGGTGATCAGGAAAGTAGCGACCACATAGTTGGAAAGAAGCGGATGCAGCGCCAGCAGCGGCCCCCAGATCAGTGGCACGAGCAAGGTGTGCGGCAGAATCACCAGCAGCGTGACCACCGCTTGCTTCCAGCGCGGCGGCGGCGAAGCGGCATCGGCCAGTGGCGTAAACCAGAATTCATTGATCGGTGCGACTTCGGTCTGATCGCCATCAGCCAGCATCGGCGCGGCTTCGGCGACCAGTGCCTGACGCTGCGGCGATTCCAGCCAGCCTTGCATCGCTTCGGTGCTGCTGAAACGCAGCACACAGGTGTAGAAGTCGAGGCGGCCGCGCTTGCCGCGCACCACGTCCACACCCAAATGCCCCTCACGCTGCCCCGCCACGCGGACGATATTGCGCAGCCAGGCCTCATACGCTGACTCGAAACCGGCCTTGACCCGGTGTTTGATGATCAACGTGACCGTCTCATCGGCCCCCGGTGACTGTGGATTGAGGACTTCAGGCATAACGCAACACTCCGGGCAAACGAACAGAAATCGCCAGCCGTCCCGGCCCGGCGATCAACACAGTGCTAAACAGGATCAGCAGCAACCAGCCGAACTGCCCCTCGGCCACACTCCATTGCGGATGCACGACCAGCAACGCCACCAGCAGCACAAAGAGAATAGGCACGCAGGCCAATCGTGCCAGTAACCCGGCGACGATCAGTAGTGGGCAGAGGACTTCGGCGAAGATCGCCAGGATCAAAGTGAGGTGAGATCCGAGGTGGAACGGGTCTTCGATCAGTTGCAGTTGCGCGGTGAAGTCGAGCAGCTTGGGCAAGCCGTGGACCCACAGCAGAAACAACCCGCCACTGACCCGCAGGAACAGCAAACCGATGTCGCGTGCCTGTTCATCTGTTGAGGCATTCATGACCCGACCCTTGAAATGTCATTGGCTGGAATCATGCCAATGATGGTCGGGAGGAAATTGGATGGGTGTGCTCAGTTCTTGCGATCAACCAGGTTGCCGGGAACGCCGAAGAACTCTGTGGGAGCTGGCTTGCCAGCGATAGCGGAGTGTCAGGCGACGTCGCTGTTGGCTGAGCTGACGCCATCGCTGGCAAGCCAGCTCCCACAGGGTTTCTGAGCGCCCCAAGTTCCGCGTGGGAACGATCAGTGGTCCGGGTTAGCCCGGTAACTCCAGGTTATCCAGCACCCGGTTCACCGCCAGCTCGCCGAGCATGATCAACTGCGCAATCCCCAACAACGCCCGACGCTGCGGCGCGGGCAACAGGTGGGCGACATCCTGGGCGATGGTTTTGGCCGAGGCGAGTGTTTCGCTGGCATCGGTCAGCAGGTCTTTGTTTTTGGTGTCGGCGGTCACGGCATACATGCCACGGGTTCTGCGTGGGGGCGGCGTGGAGCCGGGTGGAAGGAGGTAATGGTCGAGGGCGCGGTCGGCGGCTTCGTGGAGTTTTCGGGAGTCGATGGATTCGTAGGGGGATGTGGGGTCGATGTCGGGCGGGTTGGGTGTGACTTTGAACATGGTGAATCTCCTTTTTAGAGCCGGGATCACCACGTCCTGTCGCTAAACAGGATGGGTGGCGACCGTATGCAGGTTAGCGAACCGGTAAAAAGGCAACCCGGTAGACCCAAAGGTCTCCCGCATACAGCCGCCATAGCGAAGTGCAGACGATAGCCTGCAACGAAGCATGGAGCGCTGATGCACTTTTTTTGGTCCGAGTCGCTAAACCCGATCGCTGAGTTTTCAGCGACCACCAAACGATAGAGACCCGACCACAAGCGCACAAGCCGGCGGATTCTGGCGTAGCTGTAGGCAAAGGCGCAAGGATGCGTAGCCTGAAAGAGTGTCTGTGGGTGTTGCTTAAACAGCGATGTTTAAACCACCCAACAACTCAGGGATCACGCCGCTCCCACAGGGGATCAGTGCTGTATTTGAGATTTGCGCAGGGATTCAGCTAGCCGGGATATCCAGCGGCGCTGCCATGACTGGTTTAAGGTTGCCGAGTGCAAAGGAGCTGTGTTCATTGAACGTTACCACTGCTCGATTTCGGTGAATCCGCCCCCAACCATTGATCCGCTGGATCGTAATCGAACACATATGCACTTCTCGATGCGTTAGAGGCTACCCGTACAATCGGCAGAAAGTGCCCAGTCTGGTTGAAATAGTCCCATTGAAAAAATTGAGCGTTCAGACGCCCCGAGGCCGCGACGTAAAAGAACGCTTCCAGAGGTAGCTGCGCAGGGATGTCCTGTGGCCAGTTAGCGATGATGACCTCGTTGTGTACGCGCTGATCAGCGACGTTGAGTCGAGCACGCGCTTCGACGCTGACCGCAAACGGCGCTTGGTCACCTTTGAGACTGCAACCGTGATATCGGCTGGTCTGTGCGTAAAAATGAGTGATCACCTCCTCCACATCACTTATGCCTTGCTCATCACACGGCCGGCTTTCTTGGGGGGCATTGGAATGCCCATTGCAGCTGTCGCTTCGATAAAAAGTCGCACCGTCGAACGGAAAAGAGCAACGCAAGGTCAGTGGATAACCTGTCGGAGCCGCGAGCTCCTTCATGATCAAGCCCTCGTTCTTGGCCCAAGCCAGAACAGGCAAATGCACATCCGCCCGCAGATAGGAAAAAGACACACCATTGCGCTGAATCGAACCGGGGCTGGGGTTCCACGCATGAAAGTTCGGCGAGGCGTCGGTGGTGCGTATCAACACGCCGTTGCAGTTATAAGCGGCGGTATTGCCCCGGCATGCCATGGCGGTATCGGCGTAACGCGCATTCAGTCGCGCCGCCACTTCATAGCCGCTGTAAACCTGCTCCTTGAGATCGAAACCGAACACGGCATCGGGCCCCTGCATCAGGTCCATGCGCATGATGGGCAACCAGTCGCCGGTCGCGATGAAGTAAGCCCGCTGATCTCTCTGCGCGCCGAGTAACGCGGCGGGTTGCGTCATGTCGTAGTACAGGCCTTGTAGCGGTAGTTGTTTCGGTGCGCTGACATCCCAGTTGCGCAACTGCACCTGCATCGACCGAACCGACCATTCGTTATCAATGCCCTGATGTGCCAGCAGGCTGGCCCTGAACTGTGCCGGGTCAAGGCTGCTCAATGAACACTGCTTTGCTGTTTGTAAATCCTGCTGATGAAAATGCGTCAACCAGCTCTCGGCATCGGTCACGCCTTGGGCAGCGCAAGAACTGCTGTCACGTCCTGACGTCACTGCGCCGCAACCAAAGTCTGGTCTATCGTCATCCAGTGCCAGTTCGAATGGATAGGCACATAACACGTTCAGCGTTTTACCCAGACCTATGGCAGTGAATGAATCACTGAAGACAACGCCGTTGGCTGATGACAAGGTGCGAGTCCCCAGGTCGCTGCGCAGATAGACAAAAGCCTCGGCCCCCAACTGCGTGGCGACCTCACCGTGTTTCCAGAACTCAAGAGCCGGATCACTGCCGCGCACCAGCACACCGCTGCAAAAATACGCTGGGTTGGCGCCCGGGCATTCGGCCGTGGTGTTCTGATAACGTCTGTTGAGCAACTGCGCGGTTTCCGGGCCGGTGGCGGCGAGGACCGGACCGCTGAGCAACAGCAATGCCAGCAGGTATCGGGTTATCTGCATCCGTGCGCCTTGCATGGCTTCTACCCCCTGCCCTTTTGACGCTTCGCTTGAGTCGCACTAACCCCGAGGACCTGCCAATACGTGTCCTTGTTGTGCGCACTGGCATTGTCATTGACAGAATCGCCGTTAAGGTCATAAGTCCACGCGGTACCGCCACCCAGATCTTCGCCGGTCCATACGGGATAATTCAGCCACTCAAGGTAATCGGCCACCGGGCCGGCGTCGGGGAAGTACAGCGTCCACATGCGTTTGATCTGGGTCAGCGTGACCGGCTGCAATTTTGCTGTTTCGCACAGTGTGAGCATCCCTTGAAAATCCGCGCTGTGGGTAAGGAAGTGCACTTCAACAATGCCCTTCACAGTCAACGGGTAGGTTCGGGTCTGGCTCTGGCTGTCGGTGGCGCTGATCGTACAGTCGCCATTGCGAAGCGCAGCGACTTCGCCCGACAGCGTATCGACACTGGCAATGGCCGGATCGCTGCTGGTGTATTGATAGGGGCCACTCCCCCACTGCGCAAGACGCGTCATTCTGGCCGCTTCGGGTAACTTCATCGGCGGTTTATCAACCGACACCACATGGTTGTGCGCGCTCAGATCGAGGGCCGCCTGCGCGTCAAAACCTGACTGCAATAGAAGCTCCAGTCTTTGCGACGGCACACGATCGCCGCCATAGAACTGCACTTCGAAGTGAATGGGGACGATGTCGTTTGCGTCGGCAATCAATTCACTGCCAAGCACGGTGAAGGTGACGTCTTTGCCAACAGCGGTGGGGCCAATCGGGATGTCATCGGTGTACTCGCCGACACTAAGAAAAACGTGATCACGATAGGCCATGCCGTCATAGGGTTTGATTCTGACCGTCACGCCTTTGGCCGGAATATTCGCAGGATCGAGTACATCGCCGGGCGCTTCGTCTACCGACGGTTTGAGCGGGGTGTTTGTTGTTTTGTGCATGGTGAGACCTCACACGGCGCTCGGTCGAGCGCCGTGTTCCGGGTTTGAAGCAAGGCTCAAGGGCAAGCGTTCAACGCCCGGTATTCAGCTCGGCCCAGCGACTGGCCAGAAGTGCCCGGCCTCTGGAGATCGGAGTGGCGTGATAAGACACCTTGCCCCTCAGCCGCTCCTGTACGGCGCTGCTGTCCCCCCCGCCATCGGCATGTCCCCAGGTCACGACGCGGCCGTCAGCGGTTAGCGCAGTAAACCCATGAGTGTTGTCGTATAGCGCTTGTACCTGAGTCAACTCAGTGACGACCGTCGAGGTGTCGCCACCTACAGTCGCATTCCCCCAGGCGACCACTGTGCCGTTCTTGCGCAACGCGGCAAAAGCCATGGAGGAACCACACACCTGAACAATGTCATCGAGCGCCGCGATTTCGGCAGGTACCAGACCACCCTCCGCAGGAGTGCCCCACGCCACTACGTGACCGTTGCCTCGGCGCGCTGCGAACGCGCGCCAGGTAGAACTGACCTCGACTATGTCCGTGAGCCCGCCAATCAGCGCGTCAATCGTCCCGCCGTAAGCCGCCGTTCCCCACGCCACCACCTGCCCGGTGGCACGCCTTGCAGTGAAGGCCTGCGCATTGGCGCAGCTCAATTCGATGATGTCGGTCAGCGACGCAATTTCAGCCGGCACTGCGCCGCCATAGGTGGCGTGGCCCCAGCCGACAATCCGCCCATTGCCACGATGCGCGGCAAAGGCACCAAAGCTGCCGATCAGATTGTCGATATCGGTCAAGCCTGCAATATCACCGGGAACCACCCCACCGTTTGCCGCCAGGCCCCAGGCCACAACATTCCCGGCGGATCGTTTTGCTGCAAAAGCCTGACCCGCCGCCACCACTCGAACAATATCCGTCAGTGCGCTGATGTCTGCAGGAACACTACCTCCATCGGCAGGTGTGCCCCAGGCAACCACCTGCCCGGTCGTCTTCAACCCGGTGAACGCGGTCGCATTACCGATGACTTCGACAAAACCCAGCGGATCCATACCGCTCATGCTTCCGCCCTCGGCGGCGGTTCCCCAGGCGACAACTGCACTATTGGCGCGGCGAGCCGCATAAGCGCTGCGCGTGCAGCTCACCTCAACGATGTCATCCATGGTGATGATGGTCGGAGGAATATTGGCACCGTACGCAGCGTTGCCCCAACCGGCGACATCCCCGACATCTCGGTGAGCGACGAAAGCCGCGAGTCCTGTGACCGTGGTATCGATCCCGTTGCCAATAATGTTGGCTGAGTTGAGCGTGACCAGATCATCGGCAGTGCGCACTTGCAGCGGCAGCTGCGGTGAGGTATCGCGCCAGGTGGCGGCGGTCATCCACTCTGTGTCCGAAGCGTACTTCCACTGCGCTTGCAGCGCCTGCCCGGTGGTGGCATTGAATGCGCTCAGTACACGAGTGGCACTGGACGCGCGATAAGTACTGCGGTTATAGCGCGCGCCCATGATCTTCAGGGTGCCGCTGCCAATGACCCGGCGAACATCGTAAACCGTCGGCACCGACGGGCCATCGGTCCCTCCCGCCTTGCGCTTGACCTCATAACGCAACGAGATGCTGTCATCGAGGTTGGCGCTGATCACCGTGTGGGCCACCTTGATCACGCTGAGTTCTTTGTCGGCCTCTGCTGCCAGAACCGTGTGGGGGTAAGGAGTGGTGGTTTTGCCAACCACGGTCACGGTGATTTCATCGTCGGTCTTCAACCGAGCAGTTGCCGGGATCACTACCGTTGCGCCGTTGGGGTAGACATCGTCCGGGTTCAACTGATCCTTTTGCGAGCCCGTGGCTTCCCGGAAGGTGGCAACCGGCAGCCGGAACTCCTGCGCTTGCACGTCAAACTCATAAGGTTTGCCGTCCGCCTCGCCGCCGTTAAACAACTCGACCCGATAATCGACAGTCACTTTTTTGTTCAGGCTGGCCTGCACAACGGACAGGTCAACAGTGAACTCGATCGGTTTGCCCTTGTTATTGCCACTGACCGCTTTGTCATCGGTGTAATTGACCACTCCGTCCGATGATGCCCAGGTCATGTAGAAGTGATCTCCGGCATTCTCGGGATCATTGGCCGGTATCTCAACGGTTGCTCCGTCCGGAACATTGGCCGGGTCGAGAATGTCATCCAGCGCCTGCACCACGCGGGCCGGGTCCAGCAATTGCCGAGATTCGCCGACGGAGAACACGAGGGGGTTGGAATAACTGAATGTGTCCGTCTCCTTGCGCCATATTTTGTACTTGGCCGTGATCATGGACCCGCGATTTGGCTCGATATGCTCGGCTACGAACGTTTGGCTGAGTCGGAATGACACGTCCATATTCTCGTTGAGCACAGTAATGTCGATGGTGTCGCCGGTCTTGCCTGTTTTTGCCCCGTCCCAATCGAAAGCCACCTTATCACCGCGTTTCGTCGGCGTGACGATGGGGTTGGGAACAGTCAGCCGACCAACGCCGTTGGGTAAATCAGCAGGCTCCAGTGAGCCATTGTTTTCGCCCAGCACGATCGGTTTGACCAACTCGAATTTTGGCTCGCCCACGCTCAGCGATGCCGCGGGACGCGACACACGCCTGACAATTTCATCGCTCCCATCCACACTCAAATGGACATAGGATAGCACCAGTGTTCCGCCCTCAATGGTCTTCAAGTGCAAGCCTTCGACAGTGAGGAAGAAACCGATCGGGTCGTCGATTTCCTCCCGGCTCGGTGTATACCTTTCGAATTCCGGGATATAGGCACTGCCATCCGGACGTTTACCGAACCACACCAGTTCAAACGCATCGCCATAGTTGAACAGCGAATCAGAGCGAATCAGAATCCGGGTACGTGCCAGGTCAGGGTCAATGGCGCCCTGGTTTTCATCTTCAGCAACAGGGGCATCCAGGCGCGTGGCCTCGCCGTTGACTTGCACGAACTGACCTTTGGATTGCAGCGGATCGGCAATTCCCTCGCGCTCGACCTCATAAGAAAAAATCACCTGGGTTGCGACAAGCCTGCGCAGATCCGCATTCTCGAACTCGAACTCATAGGTGTGGGGAAGATTGTCGACCTCCTGCCTCGGCGCAGTGAACGTGACGGCTTCACCGTCGGCGCTGGTACCGCTGACTTTTACTACAATCCAGTCCTGATGTTTGAATTCGCTCGAGGTTGCCCAGACCTGAACAACGACGTTTTTTTCACCCAACCGGTCAAGGTCGAGAACATTGTTGAGCGCATCCTTGACAATAGGGGCAACCAGCCGATTGGTGTTGAGCGAAACCCTGATCCGGGTTTCTTTACACCAGTCCTCCGAATAGTTGTGGACGATATCGCGCACGCGAAAGCTCACGGCCAGGCCCACCGCATCGGTATCACCTGCTTTTTCTATAATCGCCCGCTTGACGTAAATCGTGATGGGATTCTTCACCGGATCACTGATTTGCTCCGCCGTCACCGGGTCGCCCCAGATAAAAATGCCGCCCCAACTGATCTGAGGCTGGTCGCCCACGGCAATCTCAGGATAGGGTTCGCCGCTACCGGATGCGTTTCGAATGACGATAGGCACACCCGCTTTCGGCGCATCCGGATTACCCTCATCATCCGGATCCACCGGAATGTTGTCGCTGTCCACTCCACCAGAGACAAATTCCGGCGGGATGAACATGTACAGATTGGAATGCCCCGGCCCCTCCTCCGTATCCTGTCCGCCGGGAATTTCCAGCTTGACGAATATTTTCAATGGCGGCGTGTACGTCTCGGCGGGATCCAGGCCTAATCGCTTTACCCAATAGTCGATTTCATGGGAGCCCGAAGCAAGATGCCGCGGAGCAACGAACAGGGTCGCACGCTGATCAGATTCTGATTGATCACGAATGGTGTACCGATCCACCTCGACAGAGCCTTTCCTGAGCACCACCAGGTCGCCTTTACTCTTGGTCGTCCATGGGCTGAGGTAGACCTGCAACCCTTCGTCCGGATAGACCCCTTGCGCCGCAGCCCGATTGATCCCCCACTCTCCCGAGGGAAGGATGGGAAGCGTACGACCGGTGATATCCGGCTCAGGAAGTGCCAGCGTTGCGATCTTTTTTTTGAGTTTTAAAAGCATGACAAAACACTCCTGCCGGGGGATTAGGCGACGGAGTGATTAACAGCCAGAAACAGAAAATCGTCACCTGTCAGATCTGACAGGTACAGAGCAATTTCCGACGAGCGGAGGGGTCAACGTGGCGGTATATCCAACGGCGCCGCCATGAACTGGCTGATCCGCGAGCGCAGCCATTTCTCCGCCGGATCGTTGTCATGCACCCCGCTCCAGGCCATCGACAATTGCGCCGCATCAATCGGAAACGGTGGATCTTCGGCGCGCAGCGCACAACCTTCCACCAACGCGCAGGCGGCGTAATCCGGCACAGTGGCGATCATCTCGGTGCCGGCGAGCAAGGCGCGCAACCCGCTGAACTGCGGCACACCCAAGACCACGCGGCGCGTACGGCCGACCTTAGCCAGATCCATATCGATATTGCCGCTCAAGTCGCCCGAGAACGACACCATCGCGTGCGGGCGCTCGCAGTATTCGTCGAGGGTCAGCGGCCCCGGTCGGTCGTCGCCGCGCAGAACCTTGCAGGGAATGTCGCGCAAGGTCTTGCGCTTGGCATTGGCCGGCAGATCGGTGGTGTAACTGACACCAACGGAGATTTCCCCAGAGGCCAACAGTGCCGGCATCAGCAGGTAGTTGGCGCGGCGCACCACCACGACAATCCCCGGCGCCTCTTGCTGAAGCTGACGCAACAACGGCGGAAACAGGCCGAATTCGGCGTCGTCCGACAAGCCGATGCGAAACACATCACAACTGCTCGCCGGCTCGAACTCCTTGGCCCGGCTGACCGCTCCGGAGATAACGTCCATCGCCGGTTGCAGCTCTTTGAGAATCGCCAGTGCCCGCGCGGTCGGCTCCATGCCGCGACCGTTGCGCAACAGCAAAGGGTCGTCAAACAGATCGCGCAAACGCCCCAACGCGGCGCTGACGGCCGGTTGCCCCATAAACAGTTTTTCAGCGACGCGGGTCAGGTTCTTTTCGAACATCAGCGCTTCGAAAATCACCAACAGGTTCATGTCAACGCGACGCAGATCGTTACGGTTCATGGGCACGGATTCCTTTTAGCCAGTCAGACGCCAGTGCTACGCACTTTACGCGATCAACGGGACTGTCAGCGCCGTTTCGCAGCGAAATTAACAACGATTAACTCGTCACCCCCCCGCCCTCGGCCAACAATGAATGCCACTGCGCAGCGTTGTTTTTTTGACCTGAGGGGATGCGCCGACCGTGCATTCCCCATCGACACGGACTTTGGCCATGGCTCACTTACAGCACAGCGTCGCCCTCGCCCCTGCCAACGAACCACGCAAGACCGGCGTCGGCGGACTCAGTCCGCAACGTGAACGACAGGTCAAACAGCTGATCCTCGAACGCCTCGGCGAAAGCCTTGAGGTCACCGAACTGGCTCGCGCCTGTTCACTGTCGCGCAGCCATTTTTCCCGCGCCTTCAAGTGCAGCACCGGGCTGTCACCGCAGGACTGGATTCGCACCCAGCGCCTGGCGCGGGCCAAGCTGTTGATCCAGCACACCGACCTGAGCCTGACGCAAATCAGCCTGGAATGCGGCTTCTGCGATCAGGCGCATTTCTGCCATATGTTCACCCGCAGCGAAGGCATCAATCCGTTTGCCTGGCGCTGCCAGATCATGCGTGAACCCAAAGCTCACCGTGCACAGCCTGCCGTGTTTTGATCGCGGCCCCCGTTGCACTGACGCTCAAACCTGAGGATTATGCCGGGACACCCCGGATTAGAAGGCCTGCGCACGCGCCCGGCACTACTCCGCTCTGTCCGCCGCAGCACCGCAGGAGTGAGCTGTTGAGTCTTTCACCGAATCAGGCCCTCGGTTTTGGCCCTTATCGGATTCATCCCGGGCAACGTTTGGTACTCGAAGGCGAGCAGCCGTTGCGTCTGGGCCGACGGGCGATGGACATCCTCCTGATTCTGCTGGCGCATGCCGGCGAAGTGGTGAGCAAGCAACAATTGATGGCAGGGGTCTGGCCGGACACTGTCGTTGAAGACATCAACTTGCGTGTGCACATGGCGGCGCTGCGCAAGGCGCTCGGTGACGGTCAGGCCGGCCAGCGTTACATCATCACCGTGGCGCAGCGGGGTTACAGTTTCGTCGCACCGGTTTTGCTGAAATCCATGGAGGAGCGCCCTGTGGGCAATGCTGGCGGTCGACACAATCTGCCCTTGCGGCGCACGCGGATGATCGGCCGCCAGCCGCTGGTCGACAGCTTGATGATGCAACTGCCGCGCCAACGCTGCATCACCCTGGTCGGCCCCGGCGGGATCGGTAAAACCACGGTGGCCCTGCGGGTAGCCGAACAGTTGATCGGGCACTATCGCGACGGCATTCGTCTGGTGGATCTGGCACCTCTGAGCGATCCCCGGCTGATCTGTTCACACTTGGCCGCCCTGCTTGATCTGGCACTTCTCGAAGGCGACCCGCAGACAGCACTGGTCAAAGGCCTGCAACAACGGCAGATGCTGTTGTTGCTCGACAACTGCGAGCATTTGATCGATGCCGTCGCAGCGCTTAGTGAAAGCATTCTGCGTGGGGCGCCGCACGTGCATATCCTCGCCACCAGCCGCGAAAGTCTGCGGGCCGAAGGCGAGTACGTACAGCGTCTGGACTCCCTCGAATACCCGCCGATGACGACGATGCTGGATCGTGAGCTAACGCTGAATTTTTCGGCGCTGCAGTTGTTCGTCGAACGAGCGACGGCCGCGCAGGAAAGCTTCGAACTGAACGATGCCCAGTTGCCACAGGCAATCGAGATCTGCCATCGGCTCGACGGCATTCCACTGGCATTGGAACTGGCGGCAGCGCAGGTCACCGAACTCGGACTGGATGGTCTGCTGAGCCAACTGCAAGGCCGTTTACCGCCGCTGGCAGCGGGCAATCAAAGCAGTCTGGAGCGTCATCTCACTCTGCGCGCAACGCTGGACTGGAGTTTCAATCTGCTCGATCGCTGCGAACAAACCTGCCTGCGTCGTCTGGGCGTGTTTCGTGGTGGTTTTACCCTCGAGTCGGCGGCAGCCGTTATCGTCGGTCAGCAGATCGACCCCGGCATGGTGTTTGTGTCGATCACGCAACTGGTGGCCAAATCCCTGCTCGCCGTCGAGGTCGGTGACGAGGACGTGTTCTACCGCTTGCTCGACACCACCCGACGTTACGCGCTGGAAAAACTCGATCACGCCGCCGAATGCGAGGAAACCCGCGAACGCCATGCCGAACGCTGTCTGGCGTTGATGCAGCAGGCGCAGAACGATTGGGAAAACACGCCGACCTTGTTATGGATCGATCGCTACGCCCGAGGGCTGGAAGATTTGCGCGCAGCACTGGACTGGAGCCTGAACGGTGTCGGCCCTGGTGGTTTGGGGATTCGGCTGACGGCGGCGTCGGCACCCTTGTGGCAGGAGTTGTCGCTGCTCAAGGAGTACGGCGCCTATGTGCGCCGGGCGCTGAGCCTGTTTGATGAACTGCACGAACCCTGCCCGCGCCTGAAAGTCGCCCTCAAACTGGCCCTTGGCAGTGCCTGCTACCACACGTGGGGTGGCACGGCGGAAACCATCCAGGCCTTCGCCGAAGCCCGCCAGTTGGCCCACGAGCACGACGACGTTGCCGGACAATTGCGCGCAGTCTCCGGGCACATGGCGGTCAACCTCAGTTGCGGGCACTACCGCATGGCGCTGGCACAGAGCGAGCACTTCGACCGCCTCGGCCTGCACGGCGACCCGCTGTTGTCACTGAGTACCCACCGCTTGCGCGTATTGGCTCTGCATTATGCCGGCGACCAATTGCAGGCGCGCATCCACGCCGAACAGGTCCTCCAGCGCATGGCGCACAGCGGCCATGTCAACCGTTTCACTCATGGCTTTGGCGTGCAGTACGACCAGAGCGTCGCGTCGCTGACGGTGCTGGCACGGGTGTTGTGGATGCAGGGTCTGCCAGAGCAAGCGTGGCGCACGGCGCGGCAGGCACTGGACATTGCCGTGCAAATCGACCATGGCACTTCGATTTGCTACACCCTGGCGCTGGCCAGTTGCCTGATCGCTCATTACAACGGCGATCAGCAAAACGCCCGGGCGCTATTGCAGTTGCTGCTCGAGCAGTCGCAGAAACATTCGGTGCTGCTGTTCAACACTTGGGCGCGGCACTACGCGCAGGTGATCGAACCACAAGTCAGTGCGCCTGTGTCGACAGGCAGCGGCGGGCTGATCGGGGAAATCATGGTGACTCTGGATGACCGTTTTGTCGACGACGCGCTGCTTGAGCGGGCGCTGAGTGGTGATGCGGGGTGGAGCACGGCGGAGATTCTGCGGGCTCGGGCGGATACGTTATTGAAGGGAGGGATGGTTTGTCTGGGCGGGCCTCTTCGCGAGCAGGCTCGCTCCCACACTGGTTCCGAGTACATCCAGAATTCCTGTGGGAGCGAGCTTGCTCGCGAAGGTGTCCCTCAGGAAGCCGAAGCACTCCTGCAACAATCCCTGACCATCGCCCGTACTCAAGGCGCGCTCGCCTGGGAACTGCGCAGCGCCACTTCATTGGCGCAACTCTGGCAGCGTCAGTCACGCTGTCGCGAGGCGCTGGATTTGCTCAGTCCGATCTATCAACGTTTCACCGAGGGCTACGCGACCCCGGACCTGCGCAAGGTGCACTTGCTGATCGACGAATTACGCGAGGGCGCGCACGTCTGAAGCCCGGCGAATCCGCTTGATGTAACGTGCATGCCGGCGTTCAAGATCAATCCCCTCACCACTGCGCTCAAGTTCCGTGCGGGCATAGCACCGGGTGGTATTGAGCATCCGGTACCGGCCTGCACTGGCGCCGCGTTCCAGTGACAGCCAAGACTTCTGCGCCAGGCCTTCGATGATCGCGGCCAACTCCGACACAGCCAGTCGCGGGCAACTGATCACCGCCAACGCAGCCTCCAGCGTAAACGCCAGTTTGAACACCGATAGGCGTTGCAGCACGCGTTGTTCCTGCTCACTCAAGCATTGATAGCTCCAGTCGAGTGCCGCCTGCATGGATTGGTGCCGCGCCACTGCAGTGCGCCGGCCATGGCTGAGTACTTGCAGGCCGTTGGCCATTTGCGCTTGCAAACCTACCAGCGCCAGCGCATCGATCTGCGCCGCCGCCAGTTCGATCGCCAGCGGCAAACCATCGAGTTGACGACAGATCTCAAGCACGGCACTGACATCCTGCTCGCGCAAGCGGAAATCATGCTGTCGCGCCCGCGCACGGCTGACGAACAACTGCACCGAGGAATGTCCCATGGCTTCAGTGATGCAATTGGCTGCCGAGCGCTTCGGAATGGCCAGCGCTGGAACACGCTGCAGGGTTTCCAGACTGACCTGTAAGGCTTCACGACTGGTGGCGAGGATCGACAGTCGAGGCGCGGCGTCGAGCAACGTTTCAACCGCTAATCTGCAAGCATCGCGGCGGTGGTCACAGTTATCCAGCAGCAGCAACGCATGGCGAGTCGACAGCCCGGTCAAATCGCTCTTCAGGGTGCGCAGCACATGGTCGAGCAGCGGCGTGTGGTCGTCGATCAAGCTCAGATCTACTTGCCATACACCGTCTCTGTAGTACTGCAAAAGCAGTTCCGCGACCCGCAGCGCCACGGTGGACTTACCTACGCCCGGCGCTCCGGTGATGGTCATCAACCGACACAGCGGCATTTGTCGCACCAACCCACCAACCAGCGAGTCACGACCGGTGACCGAGGTCAGTCGCGCTGGCAAATTATGCTGGGGTGTCTGCAAGCCCTCGAAAACCACTTGCGCGGCGCTGTCGCAGCGGACCGGGGCGATAAAGCTGTAACCGCATTGTGGTACATGGACGATGTAACGCTGACCGTTTTCGCCGTCACTCAACGCTCGCCTGAGTGCTGCGATGTGCACACGCAGGTTGATCTCCTCGACCACCGACGTCGGCCATACCAGCGCGATCAACTGCTCCTTTCTGACCACTCGACCGGCACGCTCGACCAGCACTTGCAGAATGTCCAGCGCGCGACCGCCCATGCGCAAGGGCCGATCTCCATCGAGTATCAGCCGTTGCCGCAGATGGAAGGCGTAAGGGCCGAAATGCAGCACCGACGCCGTGTTCAAATCGTTGAGGCTATCCATGCCAACTATCTTGGCAGCCTCAGATGACGCGACAACCGCTACACGAGGCGCAGCACGGACATCCGAGTGCGCCAGACGGACACAAGCGCTCTAGCTGAACTGTTCGCGGTATTGCGCGGGAGTCAGGCCGAGCTTTTCAGCGAACAGCGAACGCATGTGCCGCACACTGCCGAAACCACTTTTGTAAGCCACGGTTTTAAGCGGCAGATCACTGGTTTCCAGCAGATTGCGCGCGCAATCGATGCGCGCACTTTGCAGAAACTCCATCGGCGTCATGTGGATGTCGCGGGTGAACACCCGCGCAAAATGCCGCGCACTCATGTTGGCAATGGCGGCCATGCGCTCGACCGTAAAGGCTTCGTCGAGATGCTCCAGCACATAGCTTTGTGCGCGGGTGATCGGCGTTTCCTGTGGCGCCACGGCAGCCATCAGCGGACTGAACTGCGCTTGACCGCCCTGCCGCTTCATCACCACCAGCAGGACTTTGGCGACATCCTGGGCGAGTTTTTTGCCGTGATCGCGGGCGATCACGGCCAGCGCCATATCGATGCCGGCAGTGACGCCACCCGAGGTGATCAGATTGCGATCCTCGACATAGATCTGATCGGTCGTGACATGGGCTTTGGGGAATCCCTTGATCAGACGTTCGGTGTAGTTCCAGTGCGTGGTCACACGGTAGCCATCAAGTAATCCGGCATGCCCCAACACAAACGCGCCGGTGCAGATCGAACCGTAATATTCAACGCGCCGGACGGCGTCTTTGAGCCAGGCAAACAACGACGGAAACTGCTGGTTGTAGGCACCGGGGCCTCCCGGCACCAGCAGCAAATCATAACGTTCGGTGTCGCCGCCAATGGTCCGGTCCGCCTGCACCATCACACCATTGGAGGCCCGCAGCGGTCCATCTTCGGTGCCAAGCGTGATCAATTGATAATGCGCATCGGGTTTCAGATACCGATTGGCAACCGAAAAAACCTCCAATGGCCCGGCCATGTCGAGCAGGAGAAAGTCGGGGAACAGCACCATTGCCACGGTTTTCATGGGAGGACATCACTTCAATCAAAGAAACATGAGACAGGCCAGACATTATGGCCAACTGTAGCCGTTTGAGCGCAAAAGTTTTGTGTGACGGCTATCGCAAAACTGTCAACCTGAAAGGGACAGTCTTTCAATTTTCATCTACTTATTGCGCAATCCAGTAAACAGTAACCTTCTCCTCACTCGGACGAATTCACGTCCCGCAAGGAGATTTCATCATGCTGACTCTTCGCAAAGCCTCCGATCGTGGCCTCGCCAATCATGGCTGGTTGAAGTCCTTTCACACCTTTTCCTTCGCCAGCTATCGCAACCCTCGCGAACAGGGTTTTTCCGACCTGCTGGTGATTAACGATGACCGCGTTGCCGCGGGCAAAGGCTTCGGCCAGCACCCGCATCGCGACATGGAGATCTTTTCCTATGTGCTGGAAGGTGCGCTAGAACACAAGGACACACTGGGCACCGGTTCGGTCATTCGTCCAGGCGACGTACAATTAATGAGCGCAGGCAGCGGCGTGGCGCACAGCGAGTTCAACCATTCAGCGATCAAACCGGTGCACTTCCTGCAGATCTGGATTGTGCCGGAGGTTGCCGGAGCCAAACCGCGCTATCAACAAGAGCATTTCAGCGCCGAGAAAAAACGCGGTCGCCTGCAGTTGATCATTTCACCGGACGGCAAGCACGGTTCGCTCAAGGTGCGTCAGGATGCACGGGTCTTCGCCGGGCTGTTCGACGGCAAGGAAAGCGCCACACTGGAACTGGCTGCCAACCGCTATGCCTATGTGCATGTCGCGCGTGGCAGCGTTGAACTCAATGGCCAGCCATTGCACGAAGGTGACGGCGTGCGGGTTCGCGAAGAACAGTTGCTGACCTTGAGCAACGGTGTCGATGCCGAAGTGCTGGTGTTCGACCTGCGGCCGCAGGAATTGCCAGAGATGCCATGACGCGGTGTTTCAATGCTCACGAAAAACGGCCTTCTTTGAAGGCCGTTTTCTATTGTGCTGATTCGGGTGCTTGTTGCGAAGCAGGTCTGGGTGCGCCTATATCTTTACCTACCTGGATCACCGCGAGTGTCGTCTGCAAGGTGGTTAACACCGCTGCCTGATTGGCGAAGTGCGCCCCCACGACGATGGTGATCATTCCGAGAAAATGGACGGCTGTCGTCGCCCAGTAATGCGCCTTCACTGTCGAGGCTTGTTTGATGGCTTCTTTTGAATCTTCGGCGATTTGTTGTACACCGTCCCACATCAAATCGTATCGTTTGTCCCTCTCCGCCTGAGTCAAAAGATAAGCATCGATTTTTGCCGACACACCCTCGAACCGAGCGTCCATCCTGGTCTCAATGGTTTCGATCCGGGCATTGAATTCTTCACGGCTTATTGCGTTCATGGCTTGAGTATTCCGGGTTTTACTCGATAGATCACTGATTGGATTTTGACTGAATTCCGAGGTTTTCAATTCGACACCTTCCTGGGTCTACATACCGTCCCTGGTATTAAGTCGGTGAGTTTCCAACGCCCCTCACCGAGCTGATGAAACGGTAGGCCCCATCCAGAATGCTGACAAGCCGGGCGATTCTGCCTCTGGTGTAGGCCGTTTCGTCAGAGGTTGTAGCCCTGCCAAAACAGCATCTACCTATTCATTCTCCGACGCGAACACATCGACAATCTGCTCAATCACCGCCCTCACCCGCGCGGTGTGGCGCAGGTCCGCGTGGGTTACCAGCCATACCTCATACGGGAGCGGCGTAGTGCGCTCCGGCCATAGCCTGATCAAGCCATCGCGCTCACCCATGTATACCGGGATTTCTCCTACACCCAACCCTGCTGTAATCGAACGACGGACGAGCAAACTGGAACTGAGGCTGGCGACGATCCGACCGCGACTCAACGGCTCCGATACCAACGTCAGGTCCTTTTTGCCTTGCAGATACGGTTGATAAACCACCAGATCATGCCCTTCAAATGCCGTGCCCGGCGGCGGCACTCCATTGGCATCTATATAGGCTTGGGAAGCAAACAGCCCCACCGGCCATCGGGCAATGCGCCGGGCAATCAGGTCAGGGTTGTCCGGCCGGGTGTTGCGCACGGCGATATCCGCCTCACGCTTGGCGAGGCTGAGAATCTGTGTGGACGCATCCAGTTGCACGCGCACGTGCGGGTGCTGCTCGTGCAAGCGGGCAATCGCCGGAATCAGAAAATCGATGGCCAGCGAATCCGTGGTGCTGACGCGCACCGTGCCAGTCAGACGATCGTCCAAGCCTTGAATCTGCCGCTCCAGCTCCAGCGCCGAATGCTCCATTTTCTCCACGCTTTTAAGCGCTGCTTCGCCGACCGCCGTCAACGCGTACCCGTCAGAGGTGCGCAGGAACAACGTCGCGCTCAGGGACTTTTCCAGTGCCGTGATGCGCCGCCCGACGGTTGCCTGATCCACCGCCAAAACCCTCGCTGCACCGCGCAGCGTCGATTCGCGGCAAACGGCAAGAAATACCCGTGCGTCATCCCAATTCATGCTGTCTCCAGGCGATGCAAATTCGCATCAGCGTGCCGCTTAATCGCTGCATTAACGCAGCAACGATAGCCGATATGCTGAACGCCATAAACCTTCCGCGAGATCGCTATCATGCGCACTTCAACCTCCACCGGCATCTGGCTGTCGATCTTCGCTGGCCTCTGCGCCAGCCTGGTCAGCATCGGACTGGCGCGTTTCGCTTACACCCCGTTGATCCCTTCGCTGATTGAGGCGCAGTGGTTCAGCGCCAATGATGTGGTCTACCTCGGAGCCGCCAATCTGGTGGGTTATCTGATCGGCGCCCTGCTCGGCCGGCCTGCAGCACGCCAACTCGGCAATAAAAATGCCTTGCGGCTGATGATGCTGGTGGTCACGGCGGCATTTTTTGCCTGCGCGTTTCCGTTGTCGGTGAGCTGGTTCTTCGGCTGGCGGCTGCTGTCCGGGATTGCCGGCGGCGCGATCATGGTTCTAGTGGCCGCGACAGTACTGCCGCATGTCCCGGCGGCGCGTAAAGGGCTGGCCAGTGGCGCGATTTTTCTGGGTATCGGTCTCGGCATTGCCGGTTCCGGGACGCTGGTGCCACCGCTGTTGAGCCTTGGCTTGCAGGCAACGTGGCTGGGCCTGGGGGCTTTGGCCTTGTTGCTGACGGTGCTGAGCTGGTTTGCCTGGCCGTCTGATTTCCTGCACCCGGTCGTTGCGCAAGAAATAGTGCCCGTAGAACCAACACCGCGTGGTGTGTACTTGCTGTTCGCTCAATACGCTTTTATGGCAGCCGGCCTGGTGCCCGCCATGGTGTTTCTGGTGGATTACGTGGCGCGTGGACTCGGTGCCGGGGCGCATATAGGCGCGTTGATCTGGGTGATGTACGGCTTGGGCGCGATTGTCGGCCCGGTGAGTTATGGCTTTCTCGCCGATCAACTGGGCGCACGGTCCGGCATTCGTCTGGTGCTGGTGGTGCAGGCGATTGCCCTAGGACTGCTGGCGATCTCCCACTCGTTTCTCGCGCTGGCGTTGCTGGCGGTGATTCTCGGTTCATTTCCGCCGGGCATTGTGCCGCTGGCGCTGGCTCGGGTGCATGAATTGGTGCCGGAGCACCATCGCCAGCAAATCGCCTGGAGCCGTGCCACGGTGTCATTCGCCACGTTTCAGGCGCTGGCCGGGTTTGCCTATTCGGCGCTGTTCAATGCCAGCAGCGGGCATCACGCGTTGTTGTTCGTTATTGCCGCTGGCGCGATCGTCGTGGCGCTGCTGCTGGAGCAAGCCATGAAATGGCTGCCCGCCCCGGTTGAACGGCGCTGCTGTGCAAATTGAAGGGAATCATTGCTTGCGCAGCACGCTCCCACTTACACAACTCAAGCCAAGAGGAATCGATATGTCCCTGCCCAGCGAAATGACCCGAATCGAAATCACCGAGCCCGGTGGACCCGAGGTCTTGCAACCCCGCCGCGTACCGCTGCCAGTCGCCGCAGAGGGCGAGGTGTTGATCCGCGTACACGCCGCCGGAATCAACCGGCCGGACGCCTTGCAGCGCGCCGGCAAATACCCGATGAAACCCGGCATGAACCCGATTCCCGGGCTGGAGGTCGCCGGTGAAGTCGTGGCGCTCGGGGCGGGTGTCAATCAGTTCGCCGTGGGCGACAAAGTCTGCGCGCTGACCAATGGCGGCGGTTATGCCGAATACTGCGCCGTCCCCGCCGGCCAGACCCTGCCGATTCCCGACGGCCTGGACTGGGTGCACGCCGCCGCGATCCCGGAAACCTTCTTTACCGTATGGGCCAACCTGTTCGGCCTCGGTGGCGCCAGCCGTGGTCAACGCGCATTGATTCATGGTGGCACCAGCGGCATCGGTACTACCGCACTGATGCTGTGCCGAGAATTCGGCATAGAAGCGTTTGCCACCGCCGGCAGCCCGGACAAATGCGCAGCGATCAGCAACCTTGGCGGCTTGCCGATCAACTATCGCGAGGAGGAGTTCGCCAAGGTCATCGCCGATAAAACCGCAGGCCAGGGCGTCAATGTGATCCTCGACATCATGGGCGGCTCGTATCTCAACGATAACGTCAGCGCTTTGGCGATGGATGGCCGTCTGGTCATGCTCGGTTTCCTCGGCGGCGCACGGGCCAACGACTTTGATCTGCTGGCAATGATGGCCAAACGCGCGGTGATCACCGGCTCCCTCTTGCGTGCCCGTACCGCTGCTGAAAAAGCCGCAATTGCCGATCAACTGCGCGAGCACGTATGGCCAGCACTGTCTGCCGGGCGCTGCCTGCCGATGATCGACAAGGTTTATTCACTCAACGACGCGGCTCAGGCTCACGCACACATGGAGGCTGGCGACCATATCGGCAAGATCGTGCTGCAGGTCGTGTAAGTCTTTGCAGCATTTGGTAATCGTTGCGCCGGGGCGGTGGTCGAAAAACTCACGCGCAGACCGAGGCATCTGGTAAAAAGCCTTCTTTGTCTGCGCCTGGGTGAAACGTTTAATGTTCCTGTCCTTCATGACGCGTCTGCGACGCCGCCGTTTGGCGTTTGCCTGCATGGCCGCGCTGATTATCGGCGTGCCGACCAGTTGTGCCGTACTCGAACACACCGAACGCAAACTGCTGTTTCGCATCGAACCGGGCACCGCCGGTTGGTATCGCGGCTTGCCCGGCAGCGTGCAGGAACTCGACCTGCAGCCGAAGAGCTTCAATGCCGGGGAAAACATTCATGCCTGGTGGTGGCCGGCGGAAAAGGCCAATGCGCCGGCCATTCTCTATCTGCATGGCGTGCGCTGGAACCTCACCGGGCAGTTGTTTCGCATCGAACAATTGCGCGCGGCGGGTTATTCGGTGTTGGCCATCGACTATCGCGGTTTCGGCAAGAGTCACGGTGATCTGCCATCGGAAAGCAGTGTCTACGAAGACGCACGCGTGGCGTGGGAGCGCTTCAAACTGCTGCAACCGGATCCGGCCAAACGCCTGATCTACGGGCATTCCCTGGGCGGCGCCGTGGCGATCGATCTGGCAGCGGAACTTGGGCAGGCCGCCGCCCGCGATCACTCCGCGCTACCCGTGCGCGGACTGGTGATCGAGTCCACGTTTACCACGCTGGCAGATGTCGCCGCCTCTGTGGCCAACACTTCATTGCCGGTGCGCTGGCTGCTGTCGCAAAAATTCGATTCGATCGACAAGATCGCCGACATTCACATGCCGCTGCTGGTGGTTCACGGTCTGGCTGATGCTTTCGTTCCTCCGCGCTTCAGCGAGCAACTGTTCAACGCCGCGCAACAGCCCAAGCGCCTGTTGCTGGTGCCAGGAGCGACGCACAACAACAGCATGGCACTCGGCGGGCAGAATTATCGCAAGGCGCTCGACAGCCTGATGCAGAGCAAACCAGCGCCGCGGATGGCCGGACCGGCGACCGTGCGCAGCGGGCGGGACACTTAACGGTAACCGCGCGCCTGCAAATCGAACAGTTGCGCGTAATGCCCCGCAGCGGCGACCAGTTGATCGTGGCCACCCTGCTCCAGAATCCGGCCTTGTTGCAGGACGATGATGTGGTCGGCATTGCGCACGCTGGAAAAACGATGGGAAATCAGCAAGGTCATGCGTCCTTCACTGTGCTGGCTGAAATGCTCGAACACCGCCGCTTCGGCCGCCGGATCGAGGGCGGACGTCGGCTCATCGAGGATCAGAATGTCGGCCTCACGGCGCATGTAAGCGCGGGACAAGGCAATCTTCTGCCACTGCCCGCCAGACAATTCCTGGCCCCCGGCAAACCAGCGTCCCAATTGCGTGGCATACCCCTTGTCCAGTCCTTCGATAAAGGGCGCCGCCATCCCTTGGGCAGCCGCCTCTTTCCATCGTTGCGAATCGTTGAACGCCAAGGTATCGCCGACGCCGATGTTTTCTCCGACGCTGAACTGATAGCGGATGTAGTCCTGAAAAATCACGCCAATACGTCGACGTAACGCGGTCTCCTGCCAATCCTGCAAATCACTGCCGTCGAGCAGGATGCGCCCTTGATCAGGACGATAGAGCCGGGTCAGTAACTTGATCAGCGTGGTCTTGCCTGAACCGTTCTCTCCGACCAACGCCATGCTCTGGCCTGGCACCAGTTGCAGGTCAATATTTTCCAGTGCCGGTCGACTGGCACCCGGATAACGGAAACCGACGTTTTCGAAACGCAAACCATCGCCCGGGCAGGCACCGACCGTCAGGTGGCCGCTATCGACCTGAACCGGTTCGGCTAGATATTCATAAAGACTGGTCAGGTAGAGGCCGTCTTCGTACAGGCCGCTGATTGCACTCAGGCTGCTGCTCACCGCGCTTTGGCCTTGCTTGAACAACACCAGATACATGGTCATCTGGCCAAGACTGATCTGGCCATGCACAGCATCAATCACCACCCAGGCATAGGCCACGTAAAAAGCCGCCGTACCGAGCAGACCGAGGCCGAAACCCCAGCCGTCGCGCCGCAACGTCAGGCGTCGATCTTCGGCATACAACCTGGCGAACGTGTCGCGGTAGCGTTGCAGCAACAGTGGTGCAAAACCGAACAGCTTGACCTCTTTGATATAGGTTTCGTGGGACAGCAAGGTTTCGATGTAATTCTGCTGCCGACTCTCCGGCGCGCGGCGGGTGAACAGGCGAAAGGCGTCACCGGAAAAATGCGCCTCGGCAAAGAACACCGGCAATGCTCCGACCACCAGCAGCACCAGCGCCCAAGGGGAGAAATGCACCAGCAGCACACCAAAGCTGATCAGCATGATCAGGTTTTGAATCAAGCCCAACGACTTCATGACCAGCGCCAATGGCCGGGTCGAAGCCTCGCGACGCACACGCACCAGTTTGTCGTAGAACTCGGAGTTCTCGAACTGCACCAGTGACAGGGTCTGTGCTTTCTCCAGGATCAGCGTATTGACCTTCTGCCCTAACTGCACCCGCAACAGCGACTGCTGCACCGAGAGCGCCCGTTGCGTGCCGGACAACAGCGCCAACACCCCGGCCTCCAACAAAACGTAACACAACACCGGCCACAGCGGCGCACTGCCGTGTTGCGCGTGCAGCTGCATCGCTGCGACCACGGCATCGACAATTCGCTGCCCCAACCATGCCGCCAGTGCCGGCAGCAACCCGGCCACCAACGTTGCCAGCACCAGCCCCAGAAACAAGCCACGCGATGTCTCCCAGACCAGGCGCAAGGCGCGCTGCGCCTGATCGAACAAGGACGTGAAGCGTGATAGATCAGGCATGGGGCGTTGGACTCTGCGGGCGATGGTGGTGCGTCATGGTACTCCAGCGCTTGGACTGAATTTCACACAACGACCGCGTTATCGTCGAAGCGCTTTTCAGAACAAAAACATCTGGAAGACTCAGGCCTTTCCGGCGTCCAACGCTCTGCTATGTTTTAACCGCCTAACGCGGAACCCGGCGAACACCCGCCATGCTCCGCGCCTGACTGCCGGGAGCAGAGACATGAGAATCGACCCGTACCTGATCTTCAACGGTGACTGCCGCGAGGCCTTCACCTTTTACCAGCAAGCCTTACAAGGAAAGCTCGAAGCGATGATGTCATTCGGCGAGACACCCGCCGCCGAGCATGTGCCCAAAGAACACCACAATCTGATCATCCACACCTGCCTGAAAGTGGGTGATCAGATGATCATGGCCTCGGACACCACACCCGACCGCCCGACTCAAGGCATGAGCGGCTGCTCGATTTCGCTGAATGTCGACAGCATCGCTGAAGCTGAGCAGGTGTTTAACGCTCTGGCCAAGGACGGCCGCATCGATATGCCGCTGGAGGCGACTTTCTGGGCGGTGCGCTTCGGCATGCTGGTGGATCGTTTTGGCGTATCGTGGATGGTCAATTGCGAGAGCGAAAAGTGAGACAAACTTTTCGCCAGGCATGAAAAAGCCCAACCGGTTCAGGTTGGGCTTTTTGCTTCAGCGCTGGGCCAGTTCGTGGCGTACGCATTGTTCATAATAGGTCTGCTTGACCGCTGCGGGTTTGAGCTTTGATGGACTGTCGTAGGTCTGCTCGGTGATCCCCATCGCAGTCATGCGCATCCACGGCTGCTGGAACTTGCGCACCTGCAGGCGTTTGCGCGCGCCATACAGCGAAATCCCCGCAAGCTTTGACTGCTGCGCGCCGGCGGCGATGTCCGAACCCCATACACAGGCAAAACGATGACTCTTGCTCAACTCTTTCGCCTGAACCCCACAGGCGATGACAGCCAGGGAAAGCGTTGCAACGGTTATGACAATCGTCCGCATATAGCCAACCTAACCTTTTGAAAAAAGGCGATTTTGCCGGGGAAGCGAAAGTCCGGGGGCCAGCAATTTGCCTTCTCGCCACTCGTCCGGTGGCCCGCACCTTTCGCCTCTCAGCACTTCCAAACTGAACACCCCTCAGTGGAGCGTACAGATAATGAACAAGAATATTGCTGCCCTGTCCCTCGCCAGTCTGCTGCTCATTGGCCCTGCCTGCACATTGGCTGCCGAGGAGACTAACGCTGGGTCTGCTGCCCCGCCGACCGCCCTGCCAAGAGTCAATTCCGGCAGCAAACAATCCAATGAAGAAAAGGCGAACAAGAAAGGCGAGGAATCGTCAGGCGGCAACGCAGGCGCGCAATCGCACGAAACGGAAAAGGACGCTGCGACTTCGAGTGACTCGGATGACATCAAGAAGAAGCCTGCACAATAGCCGTTCTTTTTCCGTCTCGCGGTGAGCTCCAAACATTGCAACTAGCGAGCCTGGCACCATGAATACACGCTAGCCGCGCTGGCATCGCATAAAGGGACACGTACTGAAAAGGCCAATACTGAATGCATTGGCCTTTTTAAATGAATTATACGACCGGGACAGAGTAACTCTGATAGTCGCCCAGTGGCACCTCCTGTTTGTGCTCGCCCCAAGCCCCACCCTTTATTGATTTGTAGTACCAGAAAAACCCACCGACAGCACAGCTACCAAAATTAAAATCGAACGAAACATGAGACCATCATAATCCCGCACAAATAGAAACGCCAAGAACCACTCTTAGTTCGTGAACTTGTCCTTTGTATATTGAGTACCAATGGGATCACCAAGAGAATTTGTCGGTGTTAGTGTCCGTCCTCCTGCAGAAACAAACCTAAGTTGGAGGGAACCGTCATTGTCATCAAGACCGTCAAACGTGTCATTGATCATCATCCACACATCCTCACCACCGCTGAACGCCCCTCGCAGACCCAGCGCCTCTGGCGATCCATGCTCACCGACTCTGAATATTGCCTGCCCCACTATTGCCTTCTCGCCGCTATAAGGATATTTCTTGTCCCCCTTATCAATATTCATAATGTAGTAGTTGCCCTTGCCTACACCATATCCTTTAGCATCACAGGTTCTGGCGTCTCGCTCGCGAGTATTGAAGCACCATGTACCATCTGCATAAAGATTGCCTGCCGAAGGGATTTTCCCGATACGTTGCCAGCCTTTATTCGCATGAATTTTACTTTCCATTTAGCAACACCTCATCAACAAAGAATAGAATTCTGCCTGCAGCAAAAAACTATAGCTCGATATTTTTTGGCGTCAAATAAACTTACGACCTATACACTTCTATATACCAGAGCTATAACGCAACATCAGCACTATGGCGCTATTTCGAAAGTGTTAAGTTGTTAAAGCAAGAGACTTGATTACCCCCAAAAGACGCGACACGCTGGAAGTAATGTCGTCTGACATCGGAAATAATGGCTTTCATCGACATCTTGCCTGCCTGAAGCGCAATGAGTCTGCGGATGTCCGCGTTGGTGATGAGGTTACTCGCTGAGCATGCATTGGTGCAGTCGTGGCGAATACGACCGCATGACCCACGCAACCTGACGTCGCAGCCTTTGGCTGAGTCCGCATCGAGGTCAATCAGTTCGCGAGGACCGGCTCTGATCATCTTGAGGAGAAAACGAGATGCCCCCGCAAATTCCCCACGCATGAAAAAGCCCAACCTTTTCAGATTGGGCTAAGTCATTGAATTATATGGTCGGGACGGAGTGATTCGAACACTCGACCCCTAGCACCCCATGCTAGTGCGCTACCGGACTGCGCTACGCCCCGACTGGCCTTGCAACTCGTTCTTCATCTCGAAGAACGCTCAAGAATATAGCGCAAGCGTTTGAAAACTGGAAGTATTCAAACGCTGCTTTTTATTTCTTGAGAACCACCAGTACATCTTCCAATTCGGCAATCATTTGCCGAATCATCTGCTTGTATTGGGTCGTGTCGTCTTTGGCTTCATCGCCGGACAAACGCAGGCGTGCGCCGCCGATGGTGAAACCCTGATCGTAAAGAAGCGCGCGGATCTGCCGGATCATCAGCACGTCCTGGCGCTGATAATACCGGCGGTTTCCGCGGCGTTTGACGGGGTTGAGTTGAGGAAACTCCTGCTCCCAGTAGCGCAGCACGTGTGGCTTTACGGCACACAGCTCGCTGACTTCACCGATGGTGAAGTAGCGTTTGCCCGGGATTACGGGTAGTTCGTCGTTATGACTTGGTTCCAGCATAAGCCTCAACTCGGGCCTTCAACTTCTGCCCTGGACGAAAGGTGACCACACGGCGAGCCGTGATCGGGATTTCTTCCCCCGTTTTCGGGTTGCGGCCAGGCCGCTGGCGTTTGTCCCGAAGGTCGAAATTGCCGAAACCGGACAATTTGACCTGCTCGTTGTCTTCAAGAGCGTGCCTGATTTCCTCGAAAAACAGTTCTACCAATTCCTTGGCTTCCCGCTTGTTCAGGCCCAGCTCTTCATACAGACGTTCCGCCATCTCAGCTTTCGTCAAAGCCCCCATACGTCACTTCCTTAACGTGGCGTTCAACCTTTGTTCGAGCGAGGTGAGGATATTTTGCGTCGTCGAATTCACCTCATCGTCATTAAGAGTGCGCGATGGATGCTGCCAGGTCAAGCCAACTGCGAGGCTTTTTCTATCAGGATCAATACCTTTACCCTGATACACGTCAAACAGCCTGAGATCTGTGAGCCATTCGCCTGCATTTTCACGGATTACGTCCAGTACGGCTGCAGACGCGACGTCTTTGTGCGCAATCAGTGCAAGGTCACGACGCACTTCAGGAAAGCGCGACAACTCATGGAATTTCGGCATTTTACCGAGTGCCACTTCTGCCAGAACCAGTTCGAAAACGAAGACCGGACGATCCAGACCCAAGGCTTTCGACAATTCCGGGTGGATGGCACCGATGAAGCCGACTTCACGCCCTTCGCGCTCGATGCGCGCGGTTTGACCCGGGTGCAGCGCCGGGTGTTTGCCCGGTGCGAAGGTGAACGAATCCAGTGCACCGGCAAAGCCCAGTACGGCCTCCACGTCAGCTTTGACGTCGAAGAAATCGACAGTGTCGCGACCTTGCGCCCAGCCTTCCGGCAGGCGGCTACCGCAAACCACGCCGGACAGCATCGGCTCTTGCTTCAGACCTTCCAGCTGACCAACGAAGCGCAGACCGCTTTCGAACAGACGCACGCGATCTTGCTGGCGGTTGAGGTTGTGCTGCAGCGCTTTGACCAGACCCGGCCACAGCGACGAACGCATGGCGGCCATGTCATTGGAGATCGGATTGGCCAGCAACAGCGGCTCGACGCCCGGGTTGAACAGCTCGAACTGACGCGGATCGATGAAGCTGTAAGTGATCGCTTCCTGATAACCACGCGCTACCAACAGACGACGCAGTTCCGGCAGATCGCTACGCGCTTCAGCCTTGGCTTGCGGCGCCAGGCGCGCTTGCGGGTAACGAACCGGCAGACGGTTGTAGCCGTACAGACGGGCCAGCTCTTCGATCAGATCGACTTCCAGGCTGATGTCGAAGCGATGGCTTGGCACTTCTACTCGCCACTGGCCTTCACCGTCGGCAGCAATGCCAAGACCCAGGCCGCCGAGCAAACGCTCAACCTGGGCGGAATCCATTTCCATACCGAGCATCTGAGTGATGCGCTGGGAACGCAGAGTGATCGGCGCGATCGACGGCAGATGCTGCGCACTGACGGTCTCGATGATCGGGCCGGCTTCACCGCCAGTGATTTCCAGCAGCAGGCCAGTGGCGCGCTCCATGGCTTCACGGGCCAGTTGCCAATCGACGCCACGCTCGTAGCGGTGCGAAGCATCGGTGTGCAGGCCATAGGAACGGGCCTTGCCCGCCACTGCGATCTGATCGAAGAACGCACTTTCCAGAAATACGTCGCGAGTGGTCGCGGAAACACCACTGTGCTCACCACCCATCACACCGGCAATCGCCAGCGCGCGAGTGTGGTCAGCGATCACCAGCGTATCGCTACGCAGGCTGACTTCCTGACCGTCGAGCAGCACCAGCTTCTCGCCCTCTTCCGCCATGCGCACACGGATGCCGCCATTGATTTCGGCGAGATCGAAGGCGTGCAGCGGCTGACCCAGTTCGAGCATCACGTAATTGGTGATGTCGACGGCAGCGTCGATGCTGCGCACGTCGGCGCGACGCAGACGCTCAACCATCCACAGCGGCGTCGGCCTGGACAGATCAACGTTGCGGATAACGCGGCCCAGGTAACGTGGGCACGCGGCAGGCGCCAGCACTTCTACCGAACGCACTTCGTCGTGCACGGCAGGAGTGGCCATGACCACCGGACGGGTCACCGGCGCGTCGTACAGCGCGCCGACTTCACGAGCCAGACCAGCCAGGGACAGGCAGTCGCCGCGGTTCGGGGTCAGGTCGACCTCGATGCTGGCGTCTTCCAGATCCAGATACACACGGAAGTCTTCGCCCACCGGCGCATCAGCCGGCAGCTCCATCAGACCGTAGTTGCCTTCACCGACCTGCAACTCGGCTTGCGAGCACAGCATGCCGTTGGACTCGACGCCGCGCAGTTTGGCTTTCTTGATCTTGAAGTCGCCCGGCAGCTCAGCGCCAATCATGGCGAACGGAATCTTCAGGCCCGGACGCACGTTTGGCGCACCGCACACGACCTGGAAGGTTTCCACGCCATTGCTGACCTGGCACACGCGCAACTTGTCGGCATCAGGGTGTTGCTCGGTGCTCAGCACCTCGCCCACGACCACGCCGCTGAAAACACCGGCGGCCGGGGTCACGCTATCGACCTCAAGGCCAGCCATCGACAGACGAGCAACCAGCTCGTCGCGATTTACCTGCGGGCTAACCCAGCCACGCAGCCATTGTTCACTGAATTTCATCCTGCTCTCCTAAGAATTCGTTACGACTAGCGAAATTGCGCGAGGAACCGCAAGTCGTTGTCGAAGAACAGACGCAAGTCGTTCACGCCGTAACGGAGCATGGCCAGACGCTCGACACCCATGCCGAAGGCAAAACCGGAGAACTCTTCCGGATCGATGCCGGACATGCGCAGTACGTTCGGGTGCACCATGCCGCAGCCCATTACTTCCAGCCAGCCAGTCTGTTTGCAGACGCGGCAGCCTTTACCGCTGCACATCACGCATTCCATGTCGACTTCAGCGGATGGCTCGGTGAACGGGAAGTACGAAGGACGGAAACGTACGGCCAGCTCTTTCTCGAAGAACACCCGCAGGAATTCTTCGATGGTGCCTTTGAGATCGGCAAAATTGATGTCGCGATCAACCAGCAGGCCTTCGACCTGGTGGAACATCGGCGAGTGAGTGATATCGGAGTCACTGCGATACACGCGGCCTGGGCAGACGATGCGGATCGGCGGCTGCTTCGATTCCATGGTGCGGACCTGTACCGGCGAGGTATGGGTGCGCAGCAGCATGTTGGCATTGAAATAGAAGGTGTCATGCATCGACCGGGCCGGGTGATGGCCTGGGATGTTGAGCGCTTCAAAGTTGTGATAGTCGTCTTCGACCTCAGGGCCTTCGGCAATGCCGTAGCCGATACGGGTGAAGAACTGCTCTACGCGTTCCAGAGTCCGGGTCACCGGATGCAGACCACCGGAGGTCTGGCCACGGCCCGGCAATGTCACGTCAATGGATTCGGCAGACAGTTTGGCAGCCAGTTCGGCTTCTTCAAACAGAGCCATGCGCGCATTGAGAACGCCTGTAACACGTTCCTTGGCAACGTTGATCAGCGCACCGACTTGCGGACGCTCTTCTGCCGGCAAATTCCCCAGGGTCTTCATCACCTGAGTCAATTCACCCTTTTTGCCAAGGTATTGAACCCGGATTTGCTCCAGGGCATTGATATCTTCAGCGCTTTGCACAGCCTCTAGTGCTTGAGAGACCAGCGCATCCAGGTTTTCCATGTACAGACTCCAGATACAAAATAGGGGAAGAGCTTGAAGGCTCTTCCCCTATTTAAGACGTTTACCACCTGGCCCCACGGAAGTGAGGCCG
Source organism: Pseudomonas sp. IT-P395 (assembly GCF_949767675.1). Lineage (NCBI taxonomy): Bacteria > Pseudomonadati > Pseudomonadota > Gammaproteobacteria > Pseudomonadales > Pseudomonadaceae > Pseudomonas > Pseudomonas sp. IT-P395. Next base: position 85,597 of record NZ_CATKPW010000004.1, on the reverse strand, counting down.
GGTGATTGTCGGGGGTACTTAAGCCAAGGTGGCTTTAGCTTTCTCGACAATCGCAGCAAACACCGCTTTTTCGTTCACTGCCAGATCAGCCAGAACCTTACGGTCGATCTCGATGGACGCTTTTTTCAGGCCAGCGATGAAACGGCTGTAGGACAGACCGTTAACACGAGCACCAGCGTTGATACGAGCGATCCACAGAGCGCGGAACTGACGTTTTTTCTGACGACGGTCACGGTAGGCGTATTGGCCTGCCTTGATTACCGCTTGCTTGGCAACACGGAATACGCGGGAGCGTGCGCCGTAGTAGCCTTTAGCAAGTTTCAGAATTTTTTTGTGACGCTTACGGGCAATGACGCCACGCTTTACACGAGCCATGAGTTACTTCCTCTATTCTTGACTAAAATTAACGAAGGCGCAGCATGCGCTCGACTTTTGCCACGTCAGACGGATGCAGCAAGCTGCTACCGCGCAGTTGACGCTTACGCTTGGTCGACATTTTAGTCAGGATGTGGCTCTTGAAAGCGTGCTTGTGCTTGATACCGTTAGCAGTTTTCAGAAACCGCTTAGCAGCACCACTTTTGGTTTTCATTTTTGGCATGTTCGGATACTCCGCATTCAGTTGATAAACATAATCAGAAGGCCTGCCGTGCCCTGTTGATTACTTCTTCTTTTTCGGGGCGATGACCATGATCAGCTGGCGTCCTTCCATCTTAGGATGCTGTTCGACCGAACCGTACTCGAGCAGGTCAGCTTCAACCCGCTTGAGGAGTTCCATCCCCAGCTCCTGGTGGGCCATCTCACGGCCGCGGAATCGCAAGGATACCTTGGCCCTGTCCCCATCACTCAGGAAACGTACCAGGTTGCGCAGTTTTACCTGGTAATCCCCTTCCTCCGTCCCTGGACGAAACTTGATTTCTTTTACCTGAATCTGCTTCTGGTTCTTCTTCGCCGCGGCAACCTGCTTCTTCTTTTCGAAGATCGATTTGCCGTAATCCATCACACGGCAAACCGGTGGGATTGCGTCTGCGGAGATTTCCACCAGATCAAGCTTTGCTTCTTCAGCAATACGAAGCGCTTCATCAATCGAGACGATGCCAATCTGCTCGCCATCAGCGCCAATTAACCGAACCTCGCGTGCCGAGATATTCTCGTTGATCGGGGCTTTCGGTGCAGCTCGTTTATCTTGTCTCATTTCACGCTTAATAATAATTACTCCGAATCTGGGCGACCACGCCGGGAAACCGCTTGCGCGAGAAACTCAGCGAACTGGGCGACGGGCATCGAGCCCAGGTCAGCACCTTCACGAGTACGCACAGCGACAGTCTGCATCTCGACTTCCTTATCTCCGATAACCAAAAGATAGGGAACCTTGAGCAAAGTATGCTCGCGGATTTTAAAGCCGATCTTTTCATTTCTCAAGTCGGACTTGGCACGAAATCCGCTTTCGTTGAGAGTTTTTTCAACTTCTGCAACAAAATCTGCCTGTTTATCAGTGATATTCATGATCACCGCCTGCGTTGGCGCGAGCCAGGCAGGGAACGCACCTTCGTAGTGCTCGATCAGAATCCCGACGAAACGCTCGAAGGAACCGAGGATCGCACGGTGCAACATCACTGGGTGTTTGCGGCTGTTGTCTTCAGAGACGTATTCAGCGCCCAAACGGACAGGCAGGTTAAAATCGAGCTGCAGAGTACCACATTGCCAGACGCGGCCGAGGCAGTCTTTCAGCGAGAATTCGATCTTCGGACCGTAGAATGCACCCTCACCCGGCTGCAGATCGTACGGCAGGCCCGCAGAATCAAGGGCTGCAGCCAGTGCGGCTTCAGCGCGATCCCACAGTTCGTCGGAACCGACGCGTTTTTCCGGACGAGTGGACAGTTTCATCTCGACATCGGTAAAGCCGAAGTCACGATAAACGTCCATGGTCAGCTTGATGAACGCTGCGGATTCGGCCTGCATCTGCTCTTCAGTGCAGAAGATGTGGGCGTCGTCCTGAGTGAACGCACGTACGCGCATGATGCCGTGCAGCGCACCCGACGGCTCGTTGCGGTGGCAAGCACCGAACTCGGCCAGACGCATCGGCAGTTCGCGGTAGCTCTTCAGGCCTTGGTTGAACACCTGCACGTGGCATGGGCAGTTCATTGGCTTGATGGCGTAGTCGCGGTTTTCCGACTGGGTGGTGAACATGTTGTCGGCGTAGTTGGCCCAGTGCCCGGATTTCTCCCACAGGCTGCGGTCAACGACTTGAGGAGTCTTGATTTCAAGGTAGCCGTTATCGCGCTGGATCTTGCGCATGTATTGCTCGAGCACCTGGTACAGAGTCCAGCCGTTCGGGTGCCAGAACACCATGCCCGGGGATTCTTCCTGGGTGTGGAACAGGCCCAGACGCTTGCCGATCTTGCGGTGATCGCGCTTTTCAGCTTCTTCAATGCGCTGGATGTAAGCCGCCAGCTGCTTTTTGTCTGCCCAAGCGGTGCCGTAAACGCGCTGCAATTGCTCGTTCTTGGCGTCGCCGCGCCAGTAGGCACCGGACAGTTTGGTCAGCTTGAAGGATTTCAGGAAGCGGGTGTTCGGCACGTGCGGACCGCGGCACATATCGACGTATTCTTCGTGATAGTACAGGCCCATGGCCTGCTCGTTCGGCATGTCCTCGACCAGGCGCAACTTGTAGTCTTCGCCACGGGCCTTGAACACTTCGATCACTTCAGCACGCGGAGTGACTTTCTTGATGACGTCGTAATCTTTCTCGATCAGCTGCTGCATGCGCTGCTCGATAGCAGCCATGTCGTCCGGCGTGAAAGGACGCTCGAAGGCGATATCGTAATAGAAGCCTTCGTCGATGACCGGCCCGATGACCATCTTCGCAGTCGGGTACAACTGCTTGACCGCGTGGCCAACCAGGTGGGCGCAAGAGTGACGAATGATCTCCAGCCCCTCTTCATCCTTTGGCGTGATGATTTGCAGGGTCGCGTCGCTGCTGATGATGTCGCTGGCGTCGACCAGTTGGCCATTGACCTTGCCGGCCAGAGTGGCTTTGGCCAGACCGGCACCAATGGATGCGGCGACCTCGGCTACGGAAACCGGGTGATCGAATGAACGTTGACTGCCGTCGGGAAGAGTAATAGTTGGCATGGCGCCTCCTCTCCTAGTGGTGACCCCTACCAAAGGTCACGTGGGTTGGGATGAGCCAGTACAAGATCCGATCCAGGCCATTCAATGACGAACGCCTGCCTTACAGCGGCAGGAGCCTTGCGGCCAACCGGAAAACCGAACCAGAGTGACTGGGATTCAAATCGAAATATTCGTACGTTGACCGCTGCCGGGACTGAAGGTCTGCCGGAGCCTGAGAACGCTTGAGCCCGGCATGCTAGCACAGATGAGCGGTCACTTATGCCTCTGTTTTGCCAGAAGGCAAATCGTCCGTTTTTATGCCAGAGTGATGAACTTGATGGCCCCTTCAGCCCTCAGATAACAAGACATTGACCCACAAGGAGCATCCTCGCATGCGTCTGAATACCCTGTTCGCCGTCGTCGCCCCTATCGTTATGCTGCTACCGCTGAGCGCCCACGCCGACTGGCCGAAGGGCGAGCGTGAGAAGTACATGGCGCAGTGCACCCAAGCGGCAACTCCGCAAATTGGCGCTGCTGCAGCCAAATCGCACTGTGCTTGTGGTGCTGATGCCATCAAGTCCTATCCTGCCGCCGACATTCAGGCGCTGATGGACAATAAGGCCTCCCCAGAACTGCAGCAAAAAGCACTGGGTCAAATTGCCAAATGCAAGGCAAATACACCGGCGAAAAAGTGATCAAAACACCTTTCTGACCCGGCTCAGCGCCCCTGAAACGGGCTGATTTTGAGCCTTTTCAGACGATTTATGCAGGTTTTACAGGTTTTTTTATTGTCTTTACGTTCTGCCGAAAGCCTTGTAAACCGGGGCTTTCAGCCGAATCAGGCAGTAAAGAAAACACGACTGATTGGCAAACAGCACGTCCGGGGGGCTACCAAAGCGAACATTTCGACTATGATACCCGGGTGTGCCCAGTTGGCCTGAGCAGCACAGTACTGAAAAATATATGTTTCTTGGAGATACACCATGTCTAATCGCCAAACCGGCACCGTTAAGTGGTTCAACGATGAAAAAGGCTTCGGCTTCATCACTCCTCAAGGTGGCGGTGACGACCTGTTCGTACACTTCAAAGCTATCGAATCCGACGGTTTCAAAAGCCTGAAAGAAGGCCAGACCGTCTCCTTCGTGGCTGAGAAAGGCCAAAAGGGTATGCAAGCTGCACAGGTTCGCCCAGAGTAATTTCTGCGCGCACTAAAAAAACCCCGTCCATGTGACGGGGTTTTTTATGCCTGCAACAAAAGCCTTCGCTGATCAGCCGCAGTTGACGCGCGTGATCACCAGATTGTTGTCGGTGTTCAGATTCAAGCGATCCGAGCGGTACTCGAGCGTGATCATGTCATTCGGCTTGAGGAAGCGGGCATTCTGCGCCCCGGCTTTGTTGCGCGCCTGCTCCAGCAGCTCTGGCGAAGCTTTCTTGCCAATGGCGAACTCCGCCGCCGTGGCTTCACAGCGGCTGTGACCGGCTTCGGTCGCCGCAGATTCCTTTGCCGACTCGCTGGAGGTCGTGCTGCAACCGGCCAACATGGCGGCGGCCATAAGTGCACCCAGTGTCGCGAACTTCAAAGGCATGAAGCCTCCTTGTTTTCAAAATGGTTAAGCTGAGATCGTGCGACCGCCATTCCGGCGTTTGGTTTCACGGCCAAGGCCATCACCCTGCCCCACGATTGGAAAAACGCCGAGTGTGCCTGAGCGGCATGCGTCACTTCATCACTCAATCGTGACTGAATATTAACGGCGCTCAGTAGACGTCGATGTAGTCATACGGCGGATTCGGCCAGTTGTCCTTTAGCGCGTTGAAAATCTGCATCACCCACACCTCATCACTGGCCGCGACATTGCCCACATACCCTGAACCCTTGGCCCAGGTTTCCAGGCGAAACAGCAAACCGTCGATATCCTGCCCACCGGTAACGCCGGAAGAAATGTAAGCGATACCGCCCTTGGTCACGCGCAGTTGCGTGTGTTCGTCATCGCTGGCCGAAGCGAGCAACTGGCGCACCGCATCGAGCGTGAGGCCGTCAGGGGTATTCAAATCGATCTGCACAGAACGGTCCTTGGAAAGCCTTGAAATACCAAGTGTCGCATAGCGCTCCGTTCATGCCTAAGTCGCAGTGCCAAATGCCCGACAAAATGGTTAACTCGAATCCATGATCTTCCGACTTTTCGAGCGCTCTCATGACCACCATCAGCATCGACGCCGCCATTAATGCCAAATGGACAGACGGACACAGCTCTTACAGCCCGGGAACCACCGAGGAGCTTGCGCTGATTGGTATCGATCTATTGGTCAAGGAGTTGGGCACTGAAGCGGCCAAGCACTTCATCAAGCAGATTTTCGAGCGTTACCCGACCGAACAGGTCGCGCATAAACACGCAGAGAAGGGATAAAACCCGCAGGCTGGCACCTGCGGGCGAATGATTTACTTCAGACGCTTCAGACGCTCGGTCAGCAAGTCAAAGAAACCCTGAGCATCGCCATTTTCAACCCAAAAGGCGTTCTTGGGTGCCTTCAGGCCGTCGTACCAATCGACGATGGTCTGACCAAAAGTCGGCCCTTCACGACTATCCACCACAACATTCACCGAACGACCGGTGAACAGTTCCGGCTTGAGCAGATAAGCCACAACGGTCGCGTCATGCACCGGGCCACCCGGAATACCGTAGTGCTCCATATCGCCTTTGATGTACTCGTTGAGAATGTCGCCGACAATCTTGCTCGCGTTGTTGTTCAGTGCAGCGATTTGTTTCAGGCGTGCATCACTGGTGAGGATCTTGTGGGTCACGTCCAGCGGCAGGTAAGTCAGTTTCACGCCGCTTTTCAACACGACTTCAGCCGCTTGCGGGTCAGCAAACAGGTTGAACTCGGCCACTGGGGTGATGTTGCCTCCGTTGAAGTGCGCACCGCCCATGATCACCACTTCCTTGATGCCCTGAACGATTTCAGGCTCCTGGATCAGCGCCAGCGCCAGGTTGGTCTGCGGCCCGAGCATGGCGATGGTGATGCTGTGCGGCTTGGCTTTTTTCAGGGTATCGATCAGATAGTTGACGGCATTACCTTCAGCCAGACCCTTTTTCGGTTCGTGCACGGTGACACCCGACAGGCCTTCCTTGCCATGGATGTTCTCGGCGTAGATAGGGGTGCGCATCAGCGGCTTCGGCGCACCGGCATAAACCGGTACATCTTCGCGCCCTGCCCACTCGCGAGCGAGTCGTGCGTTACGTGAAGTCTTGTCGAGGCGCACATTGCCGGCCACGGTGGTCAGCGCGCGAATGTTCAGCTCGTCCGGCGAGGCCAGGGCGAACAGCAAGGCAACCACATCATCGGCACCCGGGTCGGTGTCGATAATCAGGTCGATTTTCTCCGCCGCCTGGGCGCCGGTGGCAGTGATTACGGACAAAAGCAGAAAGCTCCGGATGAATTGATGCAGTTTCTGAGCATAGCGTTGCATGGCGCATTCCTTGTGCATGTGGAATCGAAAAATCAGAACGTAACTCCGGCGACCAGCACGATATTGCAGTACGGCTGGCATTCGCCTGTACGAACAATCGCCCGAGCCTGTCGGCTGAGAACCTTGAATTGCTCGTGACTGAGCAGATCACGACGACCGAGAGCACCTTCTTCATTCAACGCATCCAGCGTATTCAACGCGGTCGGCTGTTTGTCGAAGATTTCCTTGGCCAGTGCATGGCTTTCCACCTGCATCTCGCTGAGCACGACTTTCAGGGTGCTGACGAAATCCGGTACGCCATGGGTCAGCGCCAGATCAATCAGCTCGACACCAGGCGGCACCGGCAACCCGGCGTCACCAATGACCACCATGTCGCCGTGGCCCAGAGAAGCAATCAGCCGCGACAATGCGACGTTGAGCAGAGGAGTCTTTTTCATGCGGGTTTAAAGGCCTGTACGTCGGACTGGGTTGGAATTGACGGTTGCGCACCGGCGCGGGTTACCGACAGCGCGGCGGCAATCTGTCCGTAGCGAATCGCCTCGGCCTCGGACTTGCCATTAGCCAGCGCCGCCGCAAAACCACCGACAAAAGTGTCTCCGGCGGCAGTGGTGTCGACAGCCTTCACTTTCGGTGCCGGGAAATGCTCAAAGCGTTGGCCATCGGCAAACAGCGAACCTTGAGCACCGAGCGTAATGATGACTTTGCCCGCCCCCATGGCGATCAACTGGCTGGCGGCACTTTCTGCGCTTTCCAGCGAGTCCACCGATAATCCGCTCAACACGGTCGCTTCGCTCTCGTTGGGGATCAGGTAGTCGATCGCGGTAAACCAGTCTGCCGGCAGTGGACGACTGGCTGGCGCCGGATTAAGGATGACAACTTTACCCAGCGCGCGCGCACGTTTGAGCGCATGCCCCACTGTGGCATCCGGAATTTCGAGCTGGCAGATGATCACGTCGGCGGCCTGCAGCACCGCATCAAAACGGTCGATCACTGCGGGCGTCATGGCGCCATTGGCGCCGGCGACAATGACAATGGCGTTCTGACTGTTGTCATCGACCACGATCAACGCCACACCACTGGAATCAGCGACTGTGCTGACGGCCTGACAATCGATCTGCTCGGCCAACAAGGCGTTGCGTAATTGCACGCCATAGTCGTCATTGCCAACGCAACCGACCATCGCGACCTGAGCACCCAAACGCGCCGCCGCCACCGCCTGATTGGCACCCTTGCCGCCGGAAACCGTGGCAAACGAATGACCGATCAGCGTTTCACCGCCGACGGGCAGCCGCGGCGCCCGGGTCACCAGATCCATGTTCAGGCTGCCTATTACCACTACATTTGCTGGCATACATCATTACTCGTCAATTCGGTTTCAGCGATATTCGGTGAACACGCCGGACAACGGTGCGGTCGATTCGCGCAAAACAATACTCGGGGTCACGATCCGCTGATCAGTGCCCAGATTCGGCGTAGCGATCCTTCGCAGCAGTACTTCGGCCGCCATCTCGCCCAACTGCAGGATCGATTGCCCCACAGTGGTGAGTGCCGGATACACGTAACGACTCATCTGGATATCGTCGAAACCGATCACCGACAACTCGCTCGGCACACGAACATTGCGCTCTGCCGCGGCGCGCAGCACGCCGATACCGATCATGTCGTTACCGGCAAAGATTGCGCTGGGCGGGTTACCCTCAAGCAGAATCGCCGCTGCGCTGTATCCACCCGTACTGGTGAAATCACTTTCCAGCATGCGCTCCGGGCGGACTTCAATGCCCGCCTCTTTCAGTGCTCGGCAATATCCGGCCAGACGCATCTGCGCCACACTGGTACTCGCCGGACCGCCAATGGTGGCGATGTCGCGATGCCCCAATTCCAGTAAATGCCGGGTCGCGAGGTAAGCGCCGTATTCATGGTCGATACGCACCAGATCGGCATCGACACCGTCCAGACCACGGTCGACGATGACCATCGGCGTTTTCACCCCGGCCAGCCCCTGCGCCAGTCCGCTGTCACCGCCAGCGGAAGCGACGATCAAGCCGTCGATGCGCTTCTCCAGCAACACACGCAAATAGCTGCGCTGCTTTTCGGGATTGTCGTCGGAGTTACAGAGGATCACGCAGTAGCCGTTACGCTCGCAGTAATCCTCGATACCCCGCGCCAGTTCCGCAAAGTACGGGTTGAGACTGTTCGGCACCAGCAGGCCAATGGTTGCAGTGGTCTTGGCCTTCAGCGAGCGCGCTACCGCACTCGGCACATAGTTGAGGCTCTTGATCGCCGCCTCGACTTTCAGCCGCACCTCCTGACTGACCGGCCGGGTGTTGTTCACCACATGCGACACCGTCGTGTAGGAAATTCCCGCGAGGGCTGCCACATCCTTGATCGTTGCCATGTTTTAGCCCCGGCGACTGGCGCGCTGACTGCGATAAGTGTCGAGCACCACCGCGATCACAATCACCGCACCGGTGATGATACGTTTGGTCGGCTCGGTCGCGCCGATCTGCGCCAGACCCGCCGCCAGCACGGAGATGATCAACACACCAAAGAAAGTGCTGATCACCGAGCCGCGCCCACCCATCAAACTGGTACCGCCAATGACCACAGCAGCGATCACTTGCAGCTCCAGACCGGAACCGGCGTTCGGGTCAGCGGCTTCCAGACGGGAAATCTGAAACAGCGCGGCGATACCGGCCAGCAGGCCCATCAAGCTGAACACCAGAATCTTGTAGGGTTTCGGATTGATCCCCGCCAGACGCACCGCCTCTTCGTTGGTGCCGATGCCGATCAGGTAGCGACCGAATACGGTGCGGGTCAAAACCGCTTGAGCAATGATGATCACCAGCAAGGCAATGATGAACGATGGCGAGATGCCGAACGCGATCGGGTTCGACAGCCAGGCGAACGAATCACCGATGTACGCGGTGCGCGATCCGGTCATCTGATACGCCAGACCCCGAGCCATTTCCAGCACACCCAGAGAGACGATGAACGATGGAATCCGCCACGCAACAGTAATCGAACCGGTGACGGTACCGGCCAGTGCCGCCACCGCCATGCCGAGCAATGCCGACGGCAAAACGCCCCAGCCCCAGCCGAGAATCGCGACGCTGACGGTCGAAGCGGCCAATGCGAGCACCGAGCCCACCGACAGGTCGATGCCGCCGATGATCAACACGAAAGTCATGCCGACCGCCAGCACCATCAGGTCAGGAATCTGGTTGGCCAGGGTGCTGAAGGTGTTATAGGACAAAAAGTGGCTGCTCAAGACCGAGAACAGCGCAATCATCGCCAGCAAGGCACCGGCCAGGCCCAGATAAGTGCCCAGACCATAGAAGTTGCCACTACGTTTGCCGGCAGGAGATGCAGTTTTCATGGGAGATCCCTAGGCGCCGCTTCGTTGAGCAACGCATCACGTTTTTGGTAGCCGGCGAACGCGGCGGCAAGCAAGTCATCCTGGGTCCAGCTGTCGCGCTCGAAGGTGTCAATCAGCCGCCCGGCGGACAGCACGCCGATCCGGTCGCAGATCAGCATCAGCTCACGCAGGTCACTGGACACCACCACCAGCGCTTTGCCCTGGCGCGTCAGTTCGCCGAGCAGGGCGTAAATGTCAAACTTGGCGCCGACGTCGATGCCACGGGTCGGTTCGTCGAACAGCAGCACTGAACAGTCGCGCTCCAGCCAGCGGCCGATCACGACCTTTTGCTGGTTGCCACCGGACAACTCTGAAACCAATTGTGTCGGGCTCGAGCTACGGATGCGCATGGCGTCGATCTGACGCTGCGCCAGAGCGATCTCGTCGCCGTTGTTGACGACACCGCCACTGGAAATTTCCGGCATGTTGCCGAGTGCGATGTTGGCACTGATCGACTGACTGAGCAGCAGGCCTTCACCCTTGCGGTCTTCGGTAATCAACGCGATACCGTTGCGCACCGCATCGACCGGCGAGCGCACACTGACCACTTTGGCCGGGGAGCCGAGCGCGATGGTGCCGCTGTCGGCAACGTCCGCACCAAAAATCAGGCGCAGCAGTTCTGTGCGCCCTGCCCCGATCAGTCCGGAAATCCCGAAGATCTCGCCGGCACGCACTTCGAACGAGACATCGCGCACTTTGTCAGAGCGAGTCAAACCCGTGACAGTCAGCGCCGGAGCACCGATCTTGCGCGGGCCCATGTCGATGTGCTCGCCCAGTTCGCGACCGACCATCAGCGTGACCAGTTGCTCGCTGTTGTAATTGGCCATCGGCTCGACGCAGACCAGATTGCCGTCACGCAGCACGGCAATCCGTTGCGCGACGCGGGCCAGTTCTTCGAGACGGTGGGAAATGTAGATGATCGAGACGCCGCGTGCCTGCAAGCGGGTGATCTGCTCAAAGAGCATTTCGACTTCACGTGCGGTCAGCATCGCGGTCGGCTCATCGAGAATCAGCACGTGGCAATCGCCGATCAGGTTACGGGCGATTTCGACCATCTGCTGATGCCCGATACCCAACTCGCCAACCAGCGTATCCGGATCGATCGCGTCGAGACCGACCTGCGCCATGGCTTCGATCGCGGCTTTGCGCAACTGCTTGCGGCTGATCCAGCCGCCGTTGCTTGGCAGGTTGTCGAGAAACAGGTTCTCCGCCACCGACAGGGTCGGCAACAGATTGAGTTCTTGCATGACCATACGCACGCCGAGCTCTTCAGCCTGGGTACGGCTGCCCGGACGATAGTCCTTGCCGTGGAATTGCATCTGGCCGGTGGTCGGTGTGACCAGTCCGCCAATGATTTTCGACAGGGTACTTTTGCCGGCGCCATTCTCGCCGGTCAGCGCCAGCACCTCACCGCGCATCAGCGTCAAGTCGATGCCGGTAAGCACCGGTTGCGCATAGGTCTTACCGATACCGCTGACCGAGAGGACAGCGTTCGGGGCGGAAACTGACATAAAAACTCTCCATGCGCTCGCCCGGACGGACGAGCGCCGTTGTGTCGCCAGAAGACTTACTGGGTGACCAGCTCGACCGGTGTTTCGATCACACCATTGGCGCCGCTGTCGACTTTCTCGCCCTTGATGATTTTCAACGCGGTTTCGATACCGAACACAGCTTGCTTGGCAGCGAACTGGTCAGCGGTGGCCAGCACGCGGCCATCTTTCAACATCGGCTTGATGGCATTGATGTTGTCGTAACCGACGACCTTCACCTGCCCAGCCTTGCCGGCGGCACGCACAGCAGAGACAGCGCCTACTGCCATGCTGTCGTTGCCGGCCAGCAGCGCTTTGACGTCCGGGTATTCGCTGAGAATCGAAGCGGCAACCTTGTTGCCTTTGTCGATTTCCCAATCACCGGATTGCAGGGAAACGATCTTGATCTGTGCAGCGTCCATCGCATCCTTGAAGCCAGCGGTGCGCTGCTGGGCGTTGGTGGTCGTGGACACACCTTCAATGATGCCGACTTCGTCACCGGCCTTGAGCTGCTTGGCCAGATATTCACCGACCAGACGCGCACCTTTGCGGTTGTCCGGACCTACGAAGGGCACGCTGATGTTTTTGCTTTTGACGATGGCCGGATCGAGCTGGTTGTCGATGTTGATCACGGTGATGCCGGCATCGACGGCTTTCTTGATCACCGGCACCATGGCTTTGGAGTCAGATGGGGCGATAACCAGCGCGTTGACCTTGGCCAGGATCATCTGCTCGACGATGCGAGTCTGGCCGGCAGTATCCGTTTCGTCCTTGATACCGTTAGAGATCAGGTCGAAATCGGCGGAGTGTTCTTTCTGGTAGGCCTTGGCGCCATCTTCCATGGTCAGGAAGAATTCGTTGGCCAGTGACTTCATGACCAGCGCGACTTTGGGTTTCTCGGCAGATTCGGCGAATGCCGAGGAGACAGGTAGTGCGGCGGCTGTGGCAGCCAGCATAGCGACAGCAAGAAGGCGTCCAGCGAATGGCAGCTTCATGGGTTCACTCCGATCTTATGATTATTGTGAGCAACGCTTGCGCTGGCGTAAGCTAACTCGCTTTCTTCCGGGCCATACAATGCCGGGAGAGCCGCGCAAACGTTTGCGTAGACCGAACTATGCGAATCCCGCCGACATTTGTCAACAATCAGAAATCGTCATTTGTTGTAGGGCGAATCGTCGGACTCGCCCCTTCACTGCTTATACCGTGGTGCTGACCAGATTACCGCTGGTGGAACTCTTCGTCATTTCCTTGACCAGTGCACCGGCCACTTCTGCCATCGCAGCGCTGGTTTGCGCGATTTGCCCCTGAATGGACATCACCGCTTGCGATTTGGCCTCAGGCGTCGGATAGGTCTTGGCTTGTGCGGCCGCCAGTTGTTGTTGCTGCTCCTGAAGTTGCTTTTGCAGTTCCTGCATTCGCTTGAGCAGCATCTTGACCGTGACGCTCAGGTTGTCGCCGCTTTCAGCCTTGCTGTCTTCTGGCGCGGCGGCGCCACCGGTCCTGACCTGATTGTTCGATTCCTTCTCAGTGCCCAGCGCCTCGGTGGAAGCCTCCGCTCCCGCCTCGCTCAATGCATTGATAGTCGCTGCGGTTTTGCCGCCGATGGTGACTGCCGCAGGATTAGATAAACCGACCGTCAGTGACATGTGAACTCCGTAGATTCTGTTTCCTTGGACAACCATCGGCCCCCGCGAAAGTTTCTTTAGCAGAAAAGCCGAAACCGGCCACTCGAAATACTCGACAAAAGCAGTAGTCCTTTTCGGAGAGCCGAACGCGAAAGTGTCCATCGTTCGGAAAACCGGATAAACGATTCACCCCGATATTTTCAAACCCATAAAATCTTGATGTAAATCATCAAGTTAAACATTTCTCTGACGCAAAGTACGGCTGGTACAGATCCTGCTCCCCTCACCGCACCCCAGGCATTCAGATCGGCTTGGGGCGCATCTAGATGAACCTGCATCAGCACCGTCTCACTACTAGAGAGAAAAATAATGAAATCTGCTTTCAACACTTTGGTTCCGGGCGCTTTGGCCCTGCTTCTGCTCTTGCCTTCCGCCCTTCAGGCGAAAGAAGTCGAAACCCAGACCAAGCTCGCTAACGTCGTGGTACTTGCAACAGGCGGCACCATCGCTGGTGCCGGCGCGAGCGCCGCCAATAGCGCCACCTATCAGGCGGCAAAGGTTGGCGTCGAACAATTGATCGCCGGCATTCCCGAGCTGAGCAAATTGGCGAACGTGCGTGGCGAACAAGTCATGCAGATTGCTTCGGAAAGCATCACCAACGAAAACCTGCTGCAACTGGGTCGTCGCGTGGCCGAACTGGCTGACAGCAAAGACGTCGATGGCATCGTCATCACCCACGGCACCGACACCCTGGAAGAAACCGCTTACTTCCTCAACCTGGTAGAAAAAACCGACAAGCCGATCATCGTCGTCGGCTCGATGCGTCCGGGCACGGCGATGTCCGCCGATGGCATGCTCAACCTCTACAACGCCGTGGCCGTGGCCAGCAGCAAAGAAGCGCACGGCAAAGGCGTACTGGTGACCATGAACGATGAAATCCAGTCCGGTCGCGACGTCAGCAAGATGATCAACATCAAAACCGAAGCCTTCAAAAGCGCCTGGGGTCCACTGGGCATGGTGGTTGAAGGCAAATCCTACTGGTTCCGCTTGCCAGCCAAGCGTCACACCATGGATTCGGAGTTCGACATCAAAAATATCAAGAGCCTTCCTGACGTAGAAATCGCTTATTCCTACGGCAACGTCAGCGATACCGCCTACAAGGCCCTCGCACAATCCGGTGCCAAGGCGATCATCCACGCCGGTACCGGTAACGGCTCGGTGTCCTCCCGCGTTGTTCCAGCCCTGCAAGCACTGCGCAAGGATGGCGTGCAAATCATTCGTTCGTCCCACGTCAACGCTGGCGGCTTCGTTCTGCGTAACGCCGAGCAGCCAGACGACAAGTACGACTGGGTTGTGGCTCACGACCTGAACCCGCAAAAGGCCCGCATCCTGGCAATGGTCGCTTTGACCAAAACCAACGACAGCAAAGAGCTGCAACGGATGTTCTGGGAATACTGATTGACCTTCGCCCGATCAATTCTCGATCGGGCACCCTGCGCACTACTCGCCCAATGGGCGGGTGGTGCATCGCTTACAACTCTCTCGCACTTTTCCCACAAAAAAATCGACACGGCCTACACCAAAATCTGAAAACCGCTGTCAGAGGATTTTCTTGAATTTTAAGCAGTTGCGAAAATGCTTACAGTTAAATACTGTATGCACGTACAGCTTAATAAGGATAACCTCGTGGCCACTTCCCCTGATGCTCCTGACGCTTACGAACGCATGGGTATGCGCGTTCAAAAAATCATCAATTCGCCCACCGCTCAAAAAGCCAAAGCCGCACTGATCTTCCGCTTGCCCGACGAGCCGATGGACGACTGGGAGCGCCTGCTCGAGGAAATCGACGAGAACGACAACGTCACCCTCGCCTATCGCGACGACGGTGGCGTGCAGATTTTTTGGGTTGTGCCGAAGGAAGATTGATTCAATGAGTGTCCGTTGTTTTGCTTTGCTTTTTTTGTTCATCACCATGGGTGCCCAGGCTGGTGCACCCCGCACATTTACCGAAGCCAAGAAGGTCGCCTGGAAGCTGTACGCGCCACAGTCCACAGAGTTTTATTGCGGGTGCAAGTACACCGGCAACAAGGTTGATCTGAAAGCCTGCGGTTACGTACCGCGCAAGAACGCCAAGCGTGCGTCGCGCATCGAATGGGAGCACATCGTGCCGGCCTGGCAGTTCGGCCATCAGCGTCAGTGCTGGCAGGAAGGTGGACGAAAGAACTGCACCCGTTACGACCCAAGCTATCAGAAAGCTGAAGCCGACTTGCATAACCTGGTACCGAGCATTGGCGAGGTCAACGGAGACCGCAGCAACTTCAGCTACGGTTGGTTGCCGGTGCAATCCGGGCAGTACGGCTCATGCCTGACCCAGGTCGACTTCAAGGCGAAGAAGGTCATGCCCCGCCCTTCGATTCGCGGCATGATCGCCCGTACGTACTTTTACATGAGCAAGCAGTACGGCTTGCGCCTGTCGAAACAGGATCGACAATTGTACGAGGCATGGGACAAGACTTACCCGGTGCAGGACTGGGAGCGTCAGCGCAATCAAAGCGTGGCGTGCGTGATGGGGCGCGGCAACGAATTTGTCGGGCCGGTGAACATGAAAGCCTGCGGTTGATTGCAGCACGAAAAAGGCCTCGAACATAACGTTCGAGGCCTTTTTATTTTGTGCTTGGCTGGCCGTCTTATTGTGCCGCCAGTAGCCCATCAGATTAAGTGTCTCACGAGGTATGAACGCGCTCTTTGATCTGGTATCTGCGCAAGCTCATCACGGCTGCCGACTCTCCGGCAATCCAGCCGTAAAAGCCTTCAGTGGCGGTGTCGGCGATTTCCCAGAGAATGTCCTTTTCTATGTCGACGTCAGCCAATTCAATCGTTTGTCCCGCTGAAGACGCATGAACGGGCAGAAACACGCGCGCACGTTTACGGCGCGAGCGGATGCTCGACCAACACCGATTCAACGTTCTGCTTCTTGGCCTTCACCAAAGCCGCATCCACCTGCACCTTACGCGCCTCAGCTTCAGCCTGAGAGTTGAACGGACCAATCAGAATTCGCGTTTTGCCGCTGCTGTCCTTGATCACCGTAGGCACAAAGGCGTGCTCGATCAGCCAGCCACTCAGGTCGCTGACAGCTTGTGGCGTTTCGCCGCGCACTTCGAGATCCCATTGTGGTGCCACAGCCGCCGACGGCGCCGTTACTGCAGCCGATTGTGGTTTTGGTGCGTCTACACTCTTGCCTTCACCACACCCTGCCAATACCAGTGCCGCGACTACCCAAACCAATTTGCGCACAACGCTTTCCTCGAAATTCTCAAAGCCGCGATCTTATCATTCATAAATACTTCGCGAGGCCCGCAAAATGGGCACAAAACAACGAGATTGATGGTTGCAGCCTCTGTATAGTTACGCCCTGGGAATTAATGCCGCTTCTGCGCGTCAGAAAGAGGCACCCAAACCGTGAGACTTCGCACTAATCTATACGTACCACCGACCTCTGCACTGTCTGAATCAGGTGCCCTACAAAGCAATCAAGGAGAAGACCATGCTGATACTCACCCGCAAAGTCGGTGAAAGCATAAACATTGGTGATGACATTACGATCACCATTCTGGGCGTAAGCGGCCAACAGGTCCGCATTGGTATCAACGCTCCGAAAAACGTTGCCGTGCACCGTGAAGAGATTTACCAGCGCATTCAGGCTGGCCTGACCGCCCCGGACAAGCCACAAACTCCCTGAGCCGCATCGCAGTCAGTAGCCAGTCCGTTTACCTCGTGGAATGACTGGCTAGAGATTCACGCGCCGTTTTGCCATCCGCTTCCCAAGCTCCTTGGGCACGGCGCCTGACACATGATCCTTCCGCGTTATCCTCCCGCCCTTTCTGCTGATCGATACTACCGAGCATTCTCAAGGCTGGCTGTCGGACATTTCCGATAGAGCGAAGGGAATTCGCCCTCCTACCCGAACGTCACACCACGTGCCATGCCTGTGGCTGCAACCATCATCAGCACCATTAGCAGCGCTTCGACGTGACTGATGCGTGCAAACAACTTTGCTCTCCCAGTATCGAGTACCGTCCCCCGCGCCTTGGCGATCCGCCATTTGATCAGCGTGATCATCGGCGCAAGCTCCATCAACAGAATCAGAACGAACAGCGTCATCTTCAGGTGAAACAGCGGCTGATGAAGATAATAGTCAGTGCCTTTTTCGTAACCGCCAAAGGCTCGCATCCCGCCCGTGATCAACAAGATCAGCGCGCAAATCCCCCAGAAATTGTCAGCCAGCAGAACCCGACCGGCCTCCCCCGTCCCGGCCGCCAGGCGACTGAACGCCGTCCCACGCGTCAGTACCGCCCAAAAACCCAAGGCAAATGCCAGCAGATGAACAGCTGCAAGAAACCAATGAACCAGCATCGATACACCCTCATCAGAAAGAGTTGAAAATCGGCCAGTCAGTAGTAGTTGAAAAAACAAGGATTTGCCTGCGGGGTGTCGCCAGGCTTTCAGGAGAGATCGAAAGGGGAGATTTCAGCCAGTTGAGGTAAATCGCAGGCAAAAAAAATCCCAAGCAGCTGATGGAAGCTTGGGATTTAAAAATGCATAAACCGTGGTGGTGAACGCGGGGCGGATGTTACTTAATTCAACGGACAGTAACAACGTTTTTTTGATAACTGGCTGGTTAGTAACACTCGTAAGCTGTTCAATATCCACACTTTTTCAAAGGATGCATGCGACGAGTGGCGATTTTTCAAGCGCCCGACGGAATCATTTGCACCAAAAGCAAAACCTGCCTCGGCGTAGGAACCGTTGGCGAAGCAGTAAGAACCGAGAAGGTCTACTTATGGAAATTCGAATGCCCTGAGATCGTCTAAACGCGAAGTCGAGCAGGCGCCCTGATGAGGGCTTTGCAAAAGTTTTGCAAATCGCAGACAACAAAAAAGGGCTCACCTTTCGGTGAGCCCTTCCAGACCGCCCAGCAGAGCGGATTTTGTTTGGTAGGCGCGATTGGACTCGAACCAACGACCCCCACCATGTCAAGGTGGTGCTCTAACCAACTGAGCTACGTGCCTGCTGTGAGGCGGCATTCTACGGAATTCCGGAGGGGTGTCAACACCTTTTTTTCACCTAACCCTATGAATATGCAAAATATTTAATTTCGGGGCTCCGACGAAGATTTTCCGGTGGCTGGCGGAGGTTTTTCAACTCGGGTAGGATCGACACACTCGTAAAATATATTAAACAGAGGCTGCAGGATGGCGAACACCCTTTACCCAGAGTCCTATTACGCTGCGTCGGCCAACGCCGTACCGCCCCGCCCTGCCTTGCAGGATGATGTGGAGACGGACGTCTGTGTGATCGGCGCCGGGTATACCGGATTGTCTTCTGCCCTGTTTCTGCTGGAGAACGGTTTTCGCGTCACCGTACTGGAAGCGGCCAAGGTCGGGTTCGGCGCCTCCGGGCGTAATGGCGGACAGATCGTCAACAGCTATAGCCGTGACATTGACGTCATCGAACGCAGCGTCGGGCCGAAGCAGGCGCAACTGCTCGGGCAGATGGCGTTCGAAGGCGGCAGGATCATTCGCGAGCGCGTGGCCAAGTACAACATCCAGTGCGACCTGAAGGACGGCGGCGTATTCGCAGCCCTTACCGCCAAGCAGATGGGCCATCTGGAATCGCAGAAACGCCTCTGGGAGCGTTTCGGCCATACGCAACTCGAGTTGCTCGATCAACGCCGCATCCGCGAAGTGGTTGCCTGCGATCAGTACATTGGCGGCATGCTCGACATGAGTGGCGGCCATATTCATCCGCTGAACCTTGCGCTCGGCGAAGCAGCGGCGGTCGAGTCACTCGGCGGCACAATCTATGAACAGTCACCCGCCGTACGCATCGAGCGCGGCGCCAACCCGGTGGTGCACACGCCGCAGGGCAAGGTCAGGGCCAAGTTCATTATCGTCGCCGGCAACGCTTACCTCGGCAATCTGGTGCCGGAGCTTGCGGCCAAATCGATGCCTTGCGGCACGCAAGTAATCACCACCGAGCCGCTGGGTGACGAGCTGGCGAAAGCGCTGCTGCCGCAGGACTACTGCGTTGAAGACTGCAATTACCTGCTCGACTACTACCGCCTCACGGGCGACAAGCGCCTGATCTTCGGCGGTGGCGTGGTGTATGGCGCGCGCGATCCCGCCAACATCGAATCGATCATCCGCCCGAAAATGCTCAAGGCCTTTCCGCAACTCAAGGATGTGAAGATCGACTACGCCTGGACCGGAAATTTCCTGCTGACTCTGTCGCGCTTGCCACAGGTTGGGCGCCTGGGCGACAACATCTATTATTCGCAAGGCTGCAGCGGCCATGGCGTGACCTACACGCATTTGGCGGGCAAGGTCCTCGCCGAAGCATTACGCGGTCAGGCCGAGCGCTTCGATGCATTTGCTGACTTGCCGCACTACCCGTTCCCCGGCGGACAACTGTTGCGCACGCCGTTTGCCGCACTGGGCGCATGGTATTACGGGCTACGCGATAAATTCGGGATGTAAAAAAGGGCCGCTGATCGCGGCCCTTCTTATTCAACACTGAACGGTTTCAGAGCTGATCCCGAGCAATCCCGCTGCGGATCCGCAAGATATCTGCCAACACTGCCAAGGCAATTTCCGCCGGTGTCTTGCTGCCGAGGTTCAGACCAATCGGCGCATGAATCCGCGCCAACTCAGCCTCGCCCAAACCGCCAATCCGACGTAACCGCTCGAAGCGCTTCTGCGAGGTCTGCAGCGAACCCATCACGCCAATGTAGAACGCTTCGGTGCGCACCGCCTCCATCATCGCCAGATCGTCGATGCGCGGGTCATGCGTCAGCGCCACCACCGCCGTATCACGATGACAGCCACCATCAGCAATAAACACCGACGGCAATTGCCGACGAATTTCCACGCCATCCAGCACCACGCCTTCGAGCACTTCATCGCGCGGATCACAGAGAATCACCTCAAACCCGAGGCCAACGGCAAACTCGGCACACGCCTGCGCCACACTGGAATACCCAGCGAGCAACAAACGCTGGGCCGCGCCGACACGAATGCGCACCCGATCAATCTCGCGCTCGATCCGCGCACCCTGCTCGCGATCAGCGAACAAAGTGCGCGCACCACTGGCCAGATCAACCTCGCGAATCAAGCGACGCTGACCAAGCAACGCCGACTCCAATTCGCGCAGATGCGCCTGCACCTCGCAGCCAGCGTCAAATTTCTCTACCAGCACATCGAGAATGCCGCCACAGGGCAGGCTGACCCGCGAGCGCGGATCGTCGCCTTCGCCGTAACGCACGACATTGACTGCATCGAGAAACGCACCTTCGGCGACGCGCTCAAGGAAATCTTCCTCGACGCAACCACCCGAAAGCGAGCCGATCCACTGTCCGCCATCGTTCACCGCCAGCAGCGAACCCGGCGCGCGCGGTGCCGAGCCGTAAGTGGTCAGCACGGTGCAGAGCCAGATGCGCCACCCTGCCACCGACCACTCCAGCGCTCGCCGCACTACTTGTAGATCGAGATGCTGCATGTCAGTGCGCCTTGTGCTCGATGGACGGTGCGTCGGCCTGCAGTTTCTGCACATCGCTCACCGCCAGTTCAGCCGACTGACCGCCCCAACCTTGACGCAAGTAGTTGAGCAGGTCGGTCAGTTGTTCAGGCTTTAGCTTGCCGGCGAAACCCGGCATCGGTTGCATGTGCTCGAAGCCGGAGAACTTCTGCTCGCCGATACCGTCCTCGATCACCCGCAACAGGTTGCGTGGGTCTTCCAGGCGCAGCGTGGTGTTGCCGCGCATGGCCACCGCAATGTGCGGCTTGCCTTCGCCACCGACCGCATGACAACCGGCGCAGACGTTCAGGTATTCCTGCTGGCCGCGCTGAGCGCTGGCGCTGAGTTTCTCTACCGGCACTTCAACCAGCGCTTTGGCTGCCGGCGGTTTGTCGCCGAGCAGGAACGTCGCCATCGCCGCCAGATCGGTATCGTTCAGGCCCTGCGTGCTGTTGTGGAACACCGGGAACATCTCGTTGAACATCGTCCCTTGCGCACTCATACCGTGCTTGAGGAACGTGCTGAGATCCTGCTCGTTCCAGCCGCGCGCGGCCAGATCAGTGGCCAGCAGGCTCGGCGCCAGGTAGCCATTGAGGATGCCGCCGGTCAGGCGTTTATCCAATTGCATCGCGCCCGGCAGGCCGCGTGGCGTGTGGCATTCGCCGCAGTGACCGAGCACTTCGACCATGTACTGGCCGCGCTTCCAGGCTTCACTTTTGCCTTCGGCCGACTCCAGCTTCAGCGCTTTGCCGTACATCATGTTCCAGCCGATCAGGCCCGGACGCACGTTGAACGGAAAGCTCAGGCTGGTGACCGGTGCTGCGCGCTCGATCGGCTCGATGGTTTTCAGGTACGCATGGATCGCGTCCGAATCTTCACGCGGCATCGGGTGATACGAGGTGTACGGCATCGCCGGATAGAGGTTGGCGCCGTCACGACGCTTGCCTTCAGTCAGCGCGGCGAAGAACTCGTCATCGCTGTACAAACCAATGCCGTGCTCCTTGCTCGGCGTGATGTTGGTGCCGTAGATCGTGCCGAACGGTGAAACGATCGGCAGACCACCGGCAAACGGTGCGCCGCCCGCTGCCGTGTGGCAGGCCATGCAGTCGGCCGCGCGGGCAAGATACTCGCCGCGCTTGACCTGATCATCGGCGTGGGCAAACAACACTGGCGCAGCGAGGCCGACCGCCAGGGTCAGGCGGGTCAGAAAGAGCTTCATGCTTAACCCTCCTTGACCAGGCCGAGATCGGTCAGCACGTTGCGGGTGGCGTTGTAATAACGCACGTACCCGGTGCAACGGCAGACGTGATGGCCGAGGCTGTCCTCGATGACTTGTTCGAGCTTGCTCTGCACGGTCGGCTGGCGTTGCAGCTTTTCGACCAGCACGGTCGCGGCGTTGACGAAGCCCGGCGCGCAGTAGCTGCACTGGAAGGCGAACTCGTCGACGAAGCGCTGCTGGATCGGGTTCAGTTCAGTGACCTGGCCCGACTCGTCACGCTTGGCGTGGGATTCGATGGTGCGGACTTTCTTGCCTTCGAAGTAATGTACGCCGGTGATGCAGGTGCGCACTTCCTCGCTGGTGCCGTCCGGGTTGTCGACGATCACCACGCAGGCGTGGCAGATGCCTTGGCCGCAGCCCAGACGCGAACCGGTGAGGTTTTTGTATTCGTGCAGGTAGTCGATCATCGGCAGGTCATCAGGGATGTCCACCGGGCCGACGGATTGACCATTGAGGGTCAGTTGAAACGGACGGTTAGCCATTGAGGGCCTCCTTGATGCGCGCAGCAGTGATTGGCAGATCGCGAACACGTTTACCGATGGCGTGCGCCACGGCGTTACCGATGGCACCGACGATCGGGATCATCACCACTTCGGCGATGCCTTTGGACGGATCGCTTGGCGACAGCGGCGGCAGAATCTCCGCGGTCTGCTTCCACACCGCAACGTGACGCGCCATCGGCAGACGGTAACGGTTGAAGTTCCAGTCACCCTCCCCCGGCCCACCTTCGTACAGCGGCATCTCCTCCATCAACGCGTGACCGATGCCCATGGCGATACCGCCTTCGAGCTGGCCCTTGACCAGTTCTTCGACCAGCACACGACCGCACTCGACCCACGAATGGTGGTTGAGCACCTCTACATCCAGCGAGCCCTTGTTGACCTTCAGCTCGACCAGCGTGGCGACCGGGCTGTAATAAGTCACGGCAGCGTTGTTCAACTGCACAACCGGGTAATTGATGTTCTGGCGATCCAGCAGGTGGAAACCAGACGTGGCCATCAACGCTTTCTTCGCTTTCGGCGCGCCGTCACCGTATTTCACGGCGAGACCATCGAGCGGCAGACGCTCGCGCACGCCGTCGATGCTGTATTCGGCCTCGGCCCAGCTCCAGCGGTTGAACGCGTGAACGGTGGCGCCAGTCACCAGACCACGCTCGTGAGCGCGCTTGGCCAGCTCTTCGAAGCTCAGCGGCTGCATGCCGTTAGCCGTGAGTTTGCCGTCGACCCAATGCGCATCTTCGCGACGCACAACGTAAGGGTTGGCTTGACCGCCGTAAGGACCCTGACGCCAGATTTCCATGGCCGCCGGCCACAAACCATTGTTGAACAGCACTCGCGCCGCTTCACGGGTGGCGTGACTGAAGTAGTACGCCGAGTTGGTCGCCGACGAGGCCGAAGCCAATTTGCCGACCCAACGCGGGTTGCGCAGCAGATTGTCCTGTTCGGCCTGGCTCATGATGTAAGGGTTGCCGCTGGTGATTAGCTGCATTTCCTTCCATTCGGTTTCGCCAGTCTTCACTTCGTGCGCCGGGCTGCCAAGGAAATCAGCTACGACCAAGGCTTGCGAGGTGGACATGCCGGTACCGATTTCAATGCCGATATGGCGCAGGGTGATGCGACCGTCAGCAGTGAATTCGATACTGGCCATCGGCGCTTCCGAACCGGTGCCGAAGTCCTTCTGGCAGATGGCGAAACCGACGCCGTACCAGTTATCCGGGTCTGCGGCTTCGCGTTGTTTCTTGATCGCGTCGCGGTTTTTCCAGACTTCGTGCACCGAGGCCTTGTCGAGGATTTCGTGCAGACGCAAGGCACCGGCCGGGATCGCGCCCTGGGTGTTTTTCATACCGGAACGCAGAGCATTCTTGCGACGCAAGTCGATGGCATCGACACCGAGGCGGTTGGCGATTTCGTCGACCATCATCTCGGTCGCCGCCATGCTTTGCAGGGTGCCGTAACCACGCATCGAACCGGCCTCAACACCACGCGAGTGGTAGGCAGTAACTTGCAGGTCGTTCTGCGGCATGTAGTAGATCGACTGCGCCGCCGTGGCGCCAACTGCGGCTACCGACGGGCTGTAGTTGATCCGGCCACCACCGTCGACGCTCATTTCGGCGCGGAAAATCTTGAAGCTGTAGTCGTTCTTGTCCACGGCCAATTGGTAGCGGATGTCGAACGGGTGACGCTTGATACCGCTCTGGAATTGCTCGTAGCGGTCGTTGGCCAGACGCACTGGCACACCGGCGCCGTACAGCGCAGCAAGGGCTGCGTAGTAGACGAAGATGTTGTGGTCTTTGGAACCGTAACCGACGGTGTAACCCGGGTGCATGTTCAGGTTATCGAGGCCGAAACGCGACGGCGCGATCATTTTCGCGGTCTCGGTCGCAGCTTCCAGTGGGCACTGGGTGGCTACCACGAAGTGCAGAGTCTTGGTTTTCGGATCGTACCAGCCGTTGCCGTTGTCCGGCTCCATGGCGGCCGGTTCGATCGACGGGGTTTTGTAGCGCTCGTCGAACACCAGCCAGTTGTCCGGCGGCGTATCGATCTCTTGCTTCATGCGGTCGGCGTAAAACAGGCCACGCTCGGTCAGGTTGCCGTGCAGGTTCGGCTGGGAATTCCATACCGGACGACGGTTTTTCAGCATCGGGAACAGGATCGAGTCCTTGAGGCTGGCGAATTCGTCTTCGTCTGCCGAGGTCGCGCCGCCCACACGTACGTAGCGGAAGCTGCCATACGGATCGCCTTCGTAGAACGGCACTTTTGCACCGTAACGAATCGCTTTGTCATTGAATTTGAGTTTGTTCTTGGCCTGACGGAAACGCTCGAAGTCGTTCCAGATCAGGATCGCCACAGGATGACCGATGAACATCGGCACCTTGCCTTCCGGCAGCAGTGGATCCGGGGCGTGCTCTTCCGGGAAGACGATGCCGTCCTTGTCCAGATCTGCGGCAGTGACGATGCGATCAGGCTGCAAATCGGCGCCGAGCCACGACAGGTCGTAACCGGCGTAGATGCGGTCAGCCTTGATGGTTTTCAGCAGCATGGCGTGGCCTTGCTGCTCGGGCCAGCCCGGCATGTCCTTGGAGCGGATGTCGCGGGCAAAGACTTTGCTGCCGCAGACTTTGGACAGTGCGTCGTTACGCTGACGCGCCTTGCCATTGTTGCCGAGCCATTTCTCGGACGGCACGGTGACGCTGTTTTCCATCAAGGCAGCCAGCGCCTGACTGCTGAGCGGCGTGAGCGTGACGCTCACACCCGCCACCAGCCCGCCCTGGAGGAACGAGCGCCGGGATATTTCACGGTTGGACATGGATCATCCTCTGGGCGGTTATGTGTCCGCCCTTCTGGTTATCTACTGGGGAATCTCGAGTCTTGCAGAAGCCCTTTCTGGCGAAACAAAGGGCGTGTTGACAGTGCAAAGCTGACCGAAGGGTTAACTTTAAAGGTTTCTGCGCTCGCAGCAAACAACCAGTTACGAAAATTTGACTAAAGAATCAAAAAATCAATGCGACGTGGCACCGCAGGATGTTTACAGGCATCCCTTGCAGGAGCTGTCGAGTGAAACGAGGCTGCGATCTTTTGATCCTGTTTTTTACGATCAAGATCAAAAGATCGCAGCGTGCCGCAGCTCCTACAGGGAGCCGGGTTGCGTGATGGGAGCGGAAGGCAAATTTCAGACACAAAAAACCCCGGTCTTTCGACCAGGGTCTTTGCTATCGATTCCGAATCAACCAAAGGTTGCTTTCGGTGCTTCAAGGCGTTCAGTGGTCCTTGAAGCAGATATGGCGCAGCGGACGGGACTCGAACCCGCGACCCCCGGCGTGACAGGCCGGTATTCTAACCGACTGAACTACCGCTGCGTATCGCTTTGAGCTTGCGCTCAAGTAACTCGTTTTGACTGCAGGCTTCGGTGCCTTGCAATCGCGAACCAGACAATGCCTGACTCGTAAAATATGGCGCAGCGGACGGGACTCGAACCCGCGACCCCCGGCGTGACAGGCCGGTATTCTAACCGACTGAACTACCGCTGCGCGTCGGTGCAGGCACTTTCAGCCTACGTTCTTGCTTACGCAAGTTTCTCGGGGAGTGGTGGGTGATGACGGGATCGAACCGCCGACATTCTGCTTGTAAGGCAGACGCTCTCCCAGCTGAGCTAATCACCCGTTTGCATCTCCGAGGCCGCGAAATTTACGCAGGTAGCAGACCTAAGTCAATAGCAGGATTGAAGTTTTTCTGAAAAAGACGAAATTGTTTCCATCCTGCAAAACCGCTTTCGCGAGCGAACCCGCTCCCACAGGGGGTCTGCATTCCAAATGCGGGAGCGAGCCTGCTCGCGAAGGCGTCAGTTGATTCAACGCAAATTCAGAGAAAAAGGCGATCTACTCGCTGTAGATCATCTTTTTCGTCATGCCGCCATCGACGACGAACTCCTGCCCGGTGACAAAACCAGCATTCCTCGACAGCAACCAGGCGACCATGGCCGCCACGTCCTCGACCGTCCCTACCCTGCCCGCCGGATGCTGAGCATGATCAGCATCCGCCAAAGGCTCCGCTCGACGTGCAGAAGGATCGCGCGCATCGATCCAGCCCGGACTGACGGCGTTGACGCGAATCTCCGGCCCCAGACTGATTGCCAGCGCATGCGTCAGCGCCAACAAACCGCCCTTGCTCGCCGCATACGCCTCGGAGTCCGCTTCCGACTGCCGCGCACGAGTAGAGGCCAGATTGACGATCGAACCGTTGTGCGCACGCAGATACGGCGCACAGTGCTTGGCCAGCAACATCGGCCCGCTGAGGTTTACCGCCAGCACGCGATTCCAGTAAGCCAGGTCGAGACTTTCGAGCGTGATGTTGTGCGGGTCAGCGACCGCCGCATTGCACACCAGTGCATCGAGGCGACCAAACTGTCCCAACACCTCAGCGACACCCAGCGCAACCTGAGCCTCATCAGCAACGTCCATCGCGATGAACCAGGCATTTTCGCCCAGCACCTTCGCCACTTTCGAACCGCGCGCACGATCCAGATCCGTCAGCACCACTTGCCAGCCTTCGCTGATCAACCACGCCGCAATCCCCAGACCGATGCCACGCGCGGCCCCCGTGACCAGCGCAACGCGGCCATGGGTACCCGCTGACGGAGTGGACAACTCGATCACAACGCCGCCAGACCGCGCGCCAGGTCGGCTTGCAGGTCGACTACGTCTTCCAGACCGACCGCGATGCGAATCAGGCTGTCACGAATGCCCGCAGCTTCACGCTCCTGCGGCGCCAGGCGGCCGTGAGACGTGGTGCTCGGGTGCGTGATGGTGGTTTTGCTGTCACCGAGGTTGGCCGTGATCGAAATCAAGCGGGTTGCATCGATAAAGCGCCACGCGCCCTCTTTGCCGCCCTTGACCTCAAAACTCACCACCGCACCGAAGCCCTTCTGCTGACGCCGGGCCAACTCGTGCTGCGGATGACTCTTGAGACCGGCGTAATGGACCTTCTCGATGCCGTCCTGCTGCTCCAGCCATTCGGCCAGCTCCTGGGCATTGGCACAGTGCGCCTTCATCCGCAGGTTCAGGGTTTCCAGACCTTTGAGGAAGATCCATGCGTTGAACGGGCTCAAGGTCGGCCCGGCAGTGCGCAGGAAGCCGACGACTTCTTTCATCTGCTCGCTGCGACCGGCAACCACGCCGCCCATGCAACGGCCCTGGCCGTCGATGAACTTGGTTGCCGAGTGCACAACGATGTCAGCCCCCATTTTCAGCGGCTGCTGCAAAGCGGGCGTGCAGAAGCAGTTGTCGACCACCAGCATCGCGCTTTTGGCGTGAGCGATTTCAGCCAGTGCGGTGATATCGACCAGTTCCGCCAAAGGATTGGATGGTGATTCGACGAAGAGCAGTTTGGTGTTCGACTTGATCGCCGCATCCCAGGCCGACAGATCGGCCAACGGTACGTAATCGACTTCAACGCCGAAACGCTTGAAGTACTTCTCGAACAGACTGATGGTCGAACCGAACACACTGCGCGAAACCAGCACGTGATCGCCGGCGCTGCACAAGCTCATCACCACCGCCATGATGGCAGCCATGCCGGTGGCGGTCGCAACGGCTTGCTCGGCGCCTTCCAGCGCAGCAATGCGCTCTTCGAACGCACGCACGGTAGGGTTGGTGTAACGCGAGTAAACGTTACCCGGCACTTCGCCGGCAAACCTTGCGGCCGCATCGGCGGCGGTGCGGAACACGTAGCTGGAGGTGAAGAACATCGGATCACCGTGCTCGCCTTCCGGCGTACGGTGCTGACCGGCACGTACGGCCAGGGTATCGAACGCTACGCCTTCGAGATCGCTGTCCAGCCGACCGGCATCCCATTCCTGACTCATGCTGTCACTCCTTGCCCTGTTCGCGAAAATTGAAAGTCAGATACAAAACCGGCCCCTCAGGGCCGGTAGAAACTCAGTTGTTGTACAGATCGATGATCGCACTGACCGCCTGGGTCTTGATCTTCGAGGAGTCGTTACGCGCCTGTTCGATCTTGTTCAGGTACGCCTCGTCGACGTCGCCGGTGACGTACTTGCCGTCGAACACTGCGCAATCGAAGTTCTCGATCTTGATCTTGCCGCCACCGACCGCTTCGATCAAGTCAGGCAGATCCTGATAGATCAGCCAGTCAGCACCGATCAGATCCGCCACGTCCTGAGTCGAGCGATTGTGCGCGATCAGTTCGTGCGCGCTCGGCATGTCGATGCCGTAGACGTTCGGGAAGCGAACCGCTGGAGCCGCCGAGCAGAAGTAGACGTTTTTCGCGCCGGCTTCGCGGGCCATCTGGATGATCTGCTTGCAAGTGGTGCCGCGCACGATCGAGTCGTCGACCAGCATCACGTTTTTGCCGCGGAACTCCAGCTCAATGGCGTTGAGCTTCTGGCGTACCGACTTCTTGCGCGCAGCCTGGCCCGGCATGATGAAGGTACGGCCGATGTAACGGTTCTTGACGAAACCTTCGCGGAATTTCACGCCCAGGTGGTTGGCCAGTTCCAGTGCCGCGGTACGGCTGGTGTCCGGAATAGGGATAACCACGTCAATGTCGTGCTCTGGACGCTCGCGCAGAATCTTCTCAGCGAGCTTCTCACCCATGCGCAGACGGGCCTTGTAGACCGAAACGCCGTCGATGATCGAATCCGGACGCGCCAGGTAGACGTGTTCGAAAATGCACGGAGTCAGGGACGGGTTGGTCGCGCACTGACGGGTGTGCAGCTTGCCGTCTTCAGTGATGTAGACCGCTTCGCCCGGCGCCAGGTCGCGAATCAGGGTAAAACCAAGCACGTCCAGCGAAACGCTTTCCGAGGCGATCATGTACTCGACGCCTTCGTCGGTGTGACGCTGGCCGAACACGATCGGACGGATGCCGTGCGGGTCGCGGAAACCGACGATGCCGTAACCGGTCACCATGGCCACTACCGCATAACCGCCGACGCAACGGTTGTGCACGTCGGTCACGGCGGCAAACACGTCTTCTTCGGTCGGTTGCAGCTTGCCGCGCTGGGCCAGCTCATGGGCGAACACGTTGAGCAGCACTTCCGAGTCGGAACTGGTGTTGACGTGACGCAGGTCGGATTCGTAGATCTCTTTGGCCAACTGTTCAACGTTGGTCAGGTTACCGTTGTGCGCCAGGGTGATGCCGTAAGGCGAGTTGACGTAAAACGGTTGGGCTTCGGCCGAAGTCGAGCTGCCCGCGGTCGGGTAACGGACGTGACCGATGCCCATGTGGCCGACCAGACGCTGCATGTGACGCTGTTGAAACACGTCACGCACCAGGCCATTGTCCTTGCGCAGGAACAACCGGCCATCATGGCTGGTCACGATACCGGCAGCGTCCTGGCCGCGGTGCTGGAGCACGGTTAGCGCGTCATACAGCGCCTGATTGACGTTCGACTTACCGACGATACCGACGATGCCACACATGCGACGCAACCCCTACTTAATGGATCTGAACTGAACAACACTCACTGAGGCGTTTTCGCCGACGGCAAGAGTTGCTCCTTGAACGGAATATCAGCGGGTACGCTGATTCCGCTGGCAAGCCACTGACTGCTCCACCCGAGAATCAGGTTTTTGGACCAATCAGCGACCAATAGAAATTTTGGTACGAGCTGTGATTCTTTCCACCACCCGTCCTGCTGTACCGGCCCCAGGCTCAACAGCCCGACCGCCACGACCACCAGCAACACGCCACGCGCTGCGCCGAAGGCCATGCCGAGGAATCGATCGGTCCCGGACAACCCGGTGACGCGTACCAACTCGCCGATAAGATAATTGATCATTGCGCCCACGATCAGTGTGGCGACAAACATGATGGCACAGCCCGCGATCACGCGAGCCGATGGGGTTTCGATGTATCCGGCGAGGTACTCGGACAATGAGCCACCGAACATCCAGGCGACGACTCCTGCGATGATCCAGGTCACCAGCGATAATGCTTCCTTGACGAAGCCGCGGCTCAAACTGATCAAAGCGGAGATGGCGATGATTGCAACGATCGCCCAGTCAACCCAGGTAAATGGCACAGTGCAGCCTACAGACGGATAAGGCGGCGCATTTTAGCAGAGCGCATGCCTCTCGGTAAGCTGCGATTGTCAGTGCATTTCAATCGAGGTGATAGTTTTCAACCGCGCTCAGGCTGGAAGCGTACAACAAAACCCTTGAGGTTCTGCTGACGACCCAACAGATCACGCAGACGATCAGCCTCGGCACGCTCGATCAGCGGGCCGACAAACACCCGATTCTTGCCATCGGCCGAGCGGATGTAGGCGTTATAGCCCTGACTGCGCAGGGTTTTCTGCAGGCTTTCGGCGCTGGCGCGGCTCGACAGACTGGCCAGTTGCACCGACCAGCTCACCGACAGGCCGTTGGCATCGACGCGGCTTTGCGTGGTGTCCGGCTTGCTCGAGGATGCAGTGATGGGCTGAGCAGGTGCCGGAATCGGCTTGGCCACTGCGGGCGGCGCAACAGGCTTGGTGATCATGATAGGCGCTGTTGGCGCCGGTGCGACGGGCGCAGCAGGCGCAGTGTCTTCGGCGACTTCTTCATCCGTTGGCACTGGTTCCTGCGGCAAGGCTTGCGGCTCAGGCACCGCCACCGTTTCCATTTGCACTTGCGGCATGGCCGGCGCTTGCGGAGCTGCCGGCGCCTCAACGGTTACCTGACGCTGCTCGTCCTGGCGGGAAAACAGCATTGGCAGGAAGATCACCGCCAGCGCAACCAGCACCAAAGCGCCAACCATGCGCTGCTTGTACGCTTTATCCAGCAAAGCCATTTGCCGCTTCCTCCGTGGAGCGCCGGGCTAACCATTCAAGGGCCTCGGCGACACAATAAAATGATCCGAACAACAGAATCTCGTCGTCGCTGGTGGCTACCGCGCACTGCCCTTCCAGCGCGGCGGCGACACTGTCATAAGACGTGACGGACGCGCCAAGGTTCTGCAGGGCCGCATGCAACTCACTCACCGGCCGAGCACGCGGTGAATCCAGCGGCGCTACCGCCCAATGCTCGACACTAGCATTCAACTCGCCGACAACACCATCCAGATCCTTGTCCGCCAGCAGACCAAACACCGCCAGGCGCTTGCCGACCGGTGGTCGCGAGGCCAGCCGGCGGGCCAGATACTCGGCCGCATGCGGATTGTGCCCAACATCCAGCAACAGATTCAGACGCTTACCGTTCCACTCGAACGAGCGACGATCCAGTCGACCGACCACGCGCGTCGCCTGCAATGCCGCCACAATCTGTTGCGAATCCCACGGCAAACCGAGCAGCAGATACGCCTGCAACGCCAGTGCGGCGTTTTCCATCGGCAGATCGAGCAGCGGCAAGTCACGCAGTTCAACCACTTGCCCCTGCGCATCGGTGCCGCGCCATTGCCAGTGCTGATCAGTAATACCGAGGTCGAAGTCACGCCCACGCAGGAAAAACGGACAGGCCAGTTCACGCGCCTTGTCCAGCAATGGTTGCGGAGGATTCAGATCGCCGCACAAGGCAGGTTTGCCCTGACGGAAAATTCCGGCCTTCTCGAAAGCCACGGACTCGCGGGTGTCGCCCAGATAGTCGGCATGATCGACGCCAATGCTGGTGACCAGCGCGATATCGGCGTCGACCACATTGACCGTATCCAGACGCCCGCCCAGACCGACTTCCAGCACCACCGCATCAAGCCCGGCCTGTTGAAACAGCCAGAACGCCGCGAGGGTGCCCATTTCGAAGTAAGTCAGCGAAGTATCGCCGCGCCCGGCCTCGACCGCCGCGAAGGCTTCACACAGCTGCGCGTCAGTAGCTTCGACGCCATTGATCTGCACCCGCTCGTTATAACGCAGCAGGTGCGGGGAATTGTAGACACCAACGCTCAGGCCCTGCGCCCGCAGCAATGAAGCCACGAAAGCGCAGGTCGAACCCTTGCCGTTGGTGCCAGTGACCGTGATCACCCGAGGCGCCGGCTGGCCCAGCCCCATGCGGGACGCTACCTGTTGCGAACGCTCCAGACCCATGTCGATGGCCGACGGATGCAACTGCTCAAGGTAGGCGAGCCATTCGCCAAGGGTGCGCTCGGTCATAGGCCAGCAGGTACCGGAGGAACCACGATTGGCTCGATTGGCGCGGCGACGAATTTCGGCGTCGGCTTGCCAGTCATCTGTGCCAGCAGGTTACCCAGGCGCGGGCGCAGTTCCTGACGGTGGATAATCATGTCGATCGCACCGTGCTCCAGCAGGAATTCGCTGCGCTGGAAGCCTTCCGGCAGTTTTTCACGCACGGTTTGTTCGATAACGCGCGGACCGGCGAAGCCGATCAGGGCTTTCGGCTCACCGACGATCACGTCGCCAAGCATCGCCAGACTCGCCGAAACACCACCGTAGACCGGGTCGGTCAGTACGGAGATGAATGGAATACCTTCTTCACGCAGACGCGCCAGCACAGCCGAAGTCTTGGCCATCTGCATCAGCGAGATCAGCGCTTCCTGCATGCGCGCACCACCGGAGGCGGCGAAGCAGATCATCGGGCAGCGATTTTCCAGCGCGTAGTTGGCGGCGCGCACGAAGCGCTCACCGACGATGGCCCCCATGGAACCGCCCATAAAGGCGAATTCAAAGGCCGAAACCACCACTGGCATGCCCAGCAAGGTACCGCTGACGGAGATCAGCGCGTCTTTTTCGCCAGTCTGCTTTTGGGCAGCGGTCAGGCGATCCTTGTACTTCTTGCCGTCACGGAATTTCAGACGGTCAACCGGCTCCAGATCGGCGCCCAGTTCATTGCGACCTTCGGCATCGAGGAAAATGTCGATGCGCGCACGTGCGCCGATGCGCATGTGGTGGTTGCATTTAGGGCAAACGTCCAGGGTCTTTTCCAGCTCTGGACGATACAACACCGCCTCGCAAGACGGGCATTTGTGCCACAGACCTTCAGGGACCGAGCTCTTCTTGACCTCGGAACGCATGATCGAAGGGATCAGTTTGTCTACTAACCAGTTGCTCATGCTTTCTTTCTCCAGTACCGGCGGCCCGAACGCTCTGGTTCGCAGCCCCGCGTATGCCCTTCAGCTAAATTCATGTGTGTGGCGATAGTTGCCGGACTGCCACGATCAGCGCGAAACATGACCTGCGTGCGATCCAGAAACCCTCAGCCGCGCCTGCTTTGTGCAAGTGCATTGATGGACGGCGGCAGACTGCCAGCCGTCACATCAATATCGGAACCGGCAGGTTCCTATATTCCTTTTACGGCGTTGATGAACGCGCGGATCTTTGCGTGATCCTTGATGCCTTTGCTCGCTTCCACCCCGCCACTGACATCCACCGCATACGGTTTTACCCGTTCCACGGCATCTGCGACGTTCTCCGGGGTCAAACCACCCGCGAGAATCAACGGCTTGCTCAACGTCTGCGGAATCAATGACCAGTCGAACGCCTCACCGGTTCCGCCGGGCACACCTTCGACATAAGTGTCGAGCAGCACGCCCCTGGCGCTCGGATAGGCATCAACCGCCGCCGCAATGTCATCACCGGCCTTGACCCGCAACGCCTTGATGTACGGACGATGCCAGCCTTCGCAGTCTTCAGCGACTTCATCACCATGAAACTGCAACAAATCCAGCGGCACGGCGTCGAGGATTTCACCCAACTCGCAACGGCTGGCATTGACGAACAGCCCTACGGTAGTCACAAACGGCGGCAATGCCTGAATAATCGCCCGCGCCTGCTGTACGGTTACCGCACGCGGACTCTTGGCATAGAACACAAACCCGATCGCATCGGCCCCGGCCTCAACGGCGGCCAGCGCATCTTCTATGCGGGTAATCCCGCAGATCTTGCTGCGAACGGCTGACATATCGAGAAAAACTCCGAGGCAAAATCCGAGAAAGTCCCGGATGGTAACAAAAGCGTTCGAGGGCGTCAGCCGTCAAGTTCGGAGAAACCCGTAAGGAAATGTGGCCCGATAAAACGCTCGGGCAACGGAAATTCGTCGTGGTACTCGACCTGTACCAGATACAAGCCGTACGGATGCGCGGTCACCCCACCGGAGCGGCGCTCGCGGCTTTCGAGGACTTCCTTCATCCACTCCACCGGACGCTCGCCAGCACCAATGGTCATCAGCACGCCAGCGATATTGCGCACCATGTGATGCAGGAAGGCATTGGCGCGAATATCGAGCACGATCATCTTGCCGTGACGGGTCACGCGCAGGTGATGCATCTTCTTGATCGGCGACTTGGCCTGGCACTGACCGGCGCGGAACGCGCTGAAATCGTGAGTGCCGATCAGATACTGCGCGGCCTCGGCCATGCGCTCGACATCCAGCGGGCGATGATTCCAGGTGATTTCTTCATTGAGATGCGCCGGGCGAATCTGATCGTTGTAGATCACGTAGCGATAGCGCCGGGCGATGGCTTTGAACCGCGCATGGAAATGCGCCGGCATCACCCGAGCCCAACTGACGCTGATGTCATGGGGCAGATTGATGTTGGCACCCATGACCCAGGCTTTCAGCGAACGATCGACCGTTGTATCAAAGTGCACCACTTGTCCGCAGGCATGCACGCCGGCGTCGGTGCGTCCGGCGCACTGTAGCGAAACCGGTGAGTTGGCGACTTTCGACAGGGCTTTTTCCAGCTCTTCCTGCACCGTCGCCACACCCGTCAACTGACGCTGCCAGCCGCTGTAACGCGAGCCTTTGTACTCAACGCCCAACGCGACGCGGTAAAAGCCGTCGGGAGCCATTTCGGCGACCGGGTTATCTATGTTTGCCAAGGTGGGACAGCCTGCTGTTTGTGCAAAGGCGGGCATTATAAGGCTGTGGACCGGGGATACCAGTTTCAAGATCAAAAGATCGCAGCCTTCGGCAACTCCTACATGAGATGGCGTTCCCCTGTAGGAGCTGCCGAAGGCTGCGATCTTTTGATTCAAAAAAGACAAACAAAAACGGCAGCCTCAATGGGCTGCCGTTTTCGTTTACCTCTGAACTTACGCTAAGTGCGAAAGCATTTCCTGAGCTTCTTTTTTCTGTGCCTCGCTCCCCTCACTGGCGACCTCGTTGAGGATGTCGCGCGCGCCGTCGCTGTCGCCCATGTCGATGTAGGCCTGAGCCAGATCAAGCTTGGTAGCGGCTTCATCAGTGCCAGCGAGGAAGTCGAAATCGTCTTCACCCAGATCACCACCGATTGCCGCATCGGCTTCGGTGAAGGTCGGCTCGGCAATGGTTTGCGACAGACGATCCAGCTCGGCGTTGACGTCATCCAGTTCGGCAGCGAACGCATCCGGCTCAGCCGCAGGATTGCTGTCCATTTCGTCGGCCAGCGACAGATCGAAATCGGCCGGCAGCTCCAGATCATCTTGTGGCACGTCAGCCACCACCGGCGGTTCGACTGGCGGCAGATCCTTCACGCCTTCGTCCAGATCCAGCAGGAAGTCATCGTCCGCCAGGTCAACCGCAGGCGCCGGTTCGGCACCCAGGTCCAGATCGAGGTCGAAGTCCGACAGATCATCCAGGTTCTCTTTGATATCGGTCTGCTGTTGCAGCACCGATTCGAAGCTCAGGTCGTCGTCCGCCGGGAATTCATCCAGCTCGACCGGCGCTTCAGGCTCAACCACCGGCGCCGGCTCAACCGGCGTGATGTTGTCGAGATCGTCCAGACTCAGATCAAACGCGCTGTCCAGATCGTCTTCCACAGGCGCTGGCGCCGGTGCTTCAGGCTCATCCAGCAGCAAATCCTTGACGTATTGCGCGTCCAGTTCGGCGGCCACGGCAGCAGCGGCCAGACCTGTCGCAGCGACGACGGCCATGGCCGGGAAGCGGCTTTTCAGCTCTTCGACCTTGGCGAAGTTGTCACCATTGGCCACCAGTTGACGCTCTTGACCGACGAACGCATCGCGGTCGCCCTGCTGACCGTAGACTTCCATCAGCTTCAGACGCAGATCACTGCGTTGCGGCTCCAGGCTGACGCCCTCTTCCAGCAGTGCAGCAGCCTGATTCAGGCGACCGGCGTTGATGTGCGACTGCGCCTTGTCGAGCACGTCATCCGAGCGCTCGGCGGCCGGCGCCACCAGCGGCGCCGCAATCGGTTCAGCCATCACGATCGGGGCAACTACCGGAGCCACTACGGGTGCCGGAGCAGGTGCTGGCGCCGGCGTGTTGAGCTTGACGCTCGCCGCCGGGGTTTCCAGACCTTCGAAGCTGCTTTCCGGCAGATCCTGCTCGGCGGAGAACTCTTGCTCTTCCGACAGAGCGCGGGCCATGCGCAGATGTTTCTCAGCTTCCTGCTGGGCCTTGCGGCGACGTGCCAGCAACAACAGCAGGAGCAGCAGAACCACTACACCGCCACCGACCAGACCCAACAGGATCGGATTGGTCAGCAGCTCATTGAAGGTTTTCTCGTCATCGACAGGCGGCTTCGGCGCCACCACTGGCTCGACGACTGGCGTTTCAGCCGGTGGCGCAATGGCGGACTCTGGCGTCGGCGCCGCTTCTGCCGGAGTGGCTGGCGGCGTGGCAGCCAGTTCAGCCGTGATCGCAGGCACCGCCGGTGCAGCAGCGTTGGCGGCCGGCGCAGCGCCCGCCCCTTCGGCCTGCAGTTTTGCCAGCTGATTGTTCTTCAGCTCGATCAGTTTTTGCAGCTTGTCCAACTGACTTTGCAGATCGGACATGCGGCTTTTCAGTTCCTCGTTATCACGACGGGTCGTGTCGAGGCTTTCCTGAGTGACCGCGAGCTTGTTGCTCAAGGCTTTAGCATCACCCGCCGGGCCTTTGCCGCGGGACTTGGCGCTTTCAGCAGAAACCAGACTCAGATTGTCCTGAGCGTTCTGCGCAGCACCGGTATTGCCGCGACCACGATTGGTCGCATCGAGCTGCTGCTGACCGGTGCCCGGTTTGGCCACATAACGACGGCCCTGACGCCAGGCCTCGTTCTGCGCAGCGACTTCGGCAATGGCCTTCGACTGTGGCAACGCAGTGCTTTGCACGGAATCCGGCAGGCGCAGCACCTGACCGGTCTTCAGGCGGTTGATGTTGCCACCGATGAACGCATCCGGGTTCAGCGCTTGAATGGCCAGCATGGTCTGCTGCACCGAACCGCCGGTACGCGCTTTCGCAGCGATTTCCCACAGGGTGTCGCGCGGCGTGGTGGTGTATTGCGTCGAGTGCGTGGCGCCCGTGGTCGGCGCAGTGATGGTCTGCGACGGCGCCGGTTGCGCGGCGGCGTCAGCGGTCTGCGGCGAGAACTTCGAGGGATCGAGCAGCACGCTGTAATCGCGCAGCAGACGGCCATTCGGCCACATCACCTGAACGAGGAATTTCACCATCGGTTCCGACAGCGGTTTGCTCGAGGTCACGCGCAGCACGCTTTTGCCGCTGGCGTTGAGCACCGGGGTGAAGGTCAGATCATTGAGGAAGGCCTGGCGATCGACGCCGGCCTTGGCAAAGTCTTCAGCTGAAGCCAGGCTCGGCACCACTTCGGCAGCGGTGAGATCCTTGACGTCGAGCAGCTCGATTTCAGCCACCAGCGGCTGGTTCAGGGTCGACTTCAGGGTCAGCTCCCCGAGCCCGAGGGCATGCGCCATACCGGAGGACAGCGCCGAGGCGGCCGCTATTGCTAACACCAGTTTGCGAACTTGAACCATAGCCTCATCCTTTGTTTGAACGTTCCTCGGCCAGCGAGAAGATGTTGAATACCGCTGCCGTAAGGCATTGCGCGCGACGACGACAGATGCCGCGCGCGATCATTTCTTTGATGCCCCGGAATGTCCCGGAGGGTGACACGTTATCAAGCGATCTGGGCAAGCATAGCGCTCACCTAGAATCAGTCGACAAATTGTTGCCAAGTATCTTTTACAGCAGGTCTTTTATCAACAACTCAGCCACCTGCACAGCGTTAAGGGCCGCGCCCTTGCGTACGTTATCTGACGTCAGCCACAGATTAAGTTCCGCCGGGTCGTCAACACCGCTGCGCACGCGACCGACATAGACAACATCCTGCCCCACCGCGTCACCGACAGCAGTCGGGTAATCACCGGCTTCGACCAGCTCGATACCGGCCGCGTCTTCGAGTGCAGCGTTGACTTTTGCCAGGTCGACAGCCGACGCTGACTGCAAGGTCACGCTAAAGCTATCGCCAAAAAACACCGGGGCTTGAACGCAAGTTGCGGAAATCTTTAATAAAGGCTTGGCCAGCACCTGACGCAACTCGCGCACCAGACGTTTTTCCAGCAGCGTGTGGCCCTGTGCGTCAGGCGTGCCGACCTGCGCCAGCAGGTTGAAAGCCATCTGCCGATCAAAGAAGGTCGGTTCCAGCGGGCGCATGTTCAGCAGCTCGGCGGTCTGTCGCGCCAGCTCGGTCACGGCTTCACGACCTTGGGCGGAAACGGCCAGATTGGCGGTGACATTCACATATTGCAGATCGATCAGGTCGAGCAGCGGCGCCAGTACCACGGCCAGCGAAGTAGCCGACGGGCTTGGGCTGCTGACCTGGAACGGTGCTTTCAAACTGGCGAGTACTGCGGCGTTGGCTTCCGGCACCAATTGCGGCGCCTGATCGGCCGGCAGCGCACCGGACAGGTCAATCAGCGAGCAACCGGCGGCGTGGGCACGCGCGGCGTAGCTCAAGGTGATGGCCGGGCCGGCGGCGAAGAACACCAGTTTGACCTTGCTGAAATCGAATTCATCGACTTCACGAACGCGCACGTTCTTGTTGCGAAACAGCACCGAACTGCCAGCAGATTCGCTGCTCGCCAACAGGTGCAGGTTGCCGACCGGGAAGTCGCGCTCTTCGAGAATCTGTACGAGGGTTTCGCCGACAGTACCGGTGGCGCCGATCACGGCAATATCTAGGGTCTGGGTCATGGTGCGAGCCTCTGGCGAAACGGGGGGAGCGGCACTTTACCGGGTGACCGCCATGCAGGCAATTTCTGCCGAGGATTTGCGGCGCCTGCACCGGCCTCATCGCTGGCAAGCCAGCTCCCACAATGGGCGGTGCGATTCACAGATTTTATGTACTCCACAAATCCCTGTGGGAGCTGGCTTGCCAGCGATGGGGCCAATCCAGACACCCGAGAAACCACAGGCATAAAAAAACCCGCACCTCTCACAAGGCGCGGGCTCTTTCATTGCTGCAAACGATCAACGCTCAAGCAAAATCCGCAGCATGCGACGCAGCGGTTCGGCCGCGCCCCACAGCAGTTGGTCGCCAACGGTGAAGGCACCGACGAATTGCGAACCCATGTTCAGCTTGCGCAGACGACCCACCGGCACATTCAGGGTGCCAGTGACCTTGGTCGGGCTCAGCTCCTGCATGCTGATCTCGCGCTGGTTCGGTACCAGTTTGACCCAAGGGTTGTGCTGGCTGATCAGCCCTTCGATATCAGCGATCGGCACGTCTTTGTTCAGCTTGATGGTCAGCGCCTGGCTGTGGCAACGCATGGCGCCAATGCGCACGCAGATGCCGTCGACCGGAATCGGGCTCTTGAAGCGGCCGAGGATCTTGTTGGTCTCAGCCTGAGCTTTCCATTCTTCGCGGCTCTGGCCGTTCGGCAGTTCCTTGTCGATCCACGGAATCAGGCTGCCGGCCAGCGGTACGCCGAAGTTTTCGGTCGGGTACGCTTCGCTGCGCATGGCATCAGCAACGCGACGGTCGATGTCGAGGATCGCGCTGGCCGGATCGGCCAGTTGATCAGCGACAGCGGCGTGGGTCGCGCCCATTTGCTTGATCAGTTCACGCATGTTCTGCGCGCCGGCACCGGAAGCCGCCTGATAGGTCATGGCGCTCATCCACTCGACCAGACCGGCCTCGAACAGACCGCCCAGACCCATCAGCATCAGGCTGACGGTGCAGTTGCCGCCGATGTAGTTCTTGGTGCCCGCATCGAGCTGCTGGTCGATGACCTTGCGGTTGACCGGATCGAGAATGATCACCGCGTCATCGTTCATGCGCAGGCTCGAGGCCGCGTCGATCCAGTAACCCTGCCAGCCGGCTTCGCGCAGTTTCGGGAACACTTCGCTGGTGTAGTCGCCGCCCTGGCAGGTCAGAATCACGTCGAGGGTCTTCAGCTCATCAATGCTGTAAGCATCCTTGAGCGGAGCAATGTCCTTGCCCACGGACGGGCCTTGGCCACCGACGTTGGACGTGGTGAAAAACACCGGCTCGATTAGATCGAAATCCTGCTCTTCCAGCATCCGCTGCATGAGCACGGAACCGACCATCCCGCGCCAACCGATCAGACCTACACGTTTCATCGCAACTACACCTTCTTGAAAAGTGGGCCGCTGCTTTGTATTGAATTTCGCAGCGGGCCCGAGAGATTACAGATTCCGCAGCGCGGCGACTACTGCGTCGCCCATTTCCTGCGTACCGACTTTGGTGCAACCGGCCGAATAGATGTCGCCAGTGCGCAACCCTTGATCGAGCACAACGCTAACGGCTTTCTCGATGGCATCGGCCGCGTCATGCAGATTGAAGCTGTAACGCAGCATCATCGACACCGACAGAATGGTCGCCAACGGGTTGGCGATGCCTTTACCGGCGATGTCCGGAGCGGAACCGTGGCAAGGCTCGTACATGCCCTTGTTGTTGGAATCCAGCGAGGCCGACGGCAGCATGCCGATCGAACCGGTGAGCATCGACGCTTCGTCGGACAGAATGTCGCCGAACATATTGTCAGTGACGATCACGTCGAACTGCTTCGGTGCGCGCACCAGTTGCATGGCGGCGTTGTCGACGTACATGTGGCTCAGTTCGACTTCCGGATAATCCTTGGCCACTTGCTCGACCACTTCACGCCACAGTTGACTGGACGCCAGCACGTTGGCCTTGTCCACCGAGCAGAGCTTCTTGCCACGGACCATGGCCATGTCGAAACCGACGCGGGCGATGCGGCGGATTTCGCTTTCGCTGTACGGCAGCGTGTCGTAGGACTGACGCTCGCCATTTTCCAGGGTACGGGTGCCGCGCGGCGCGCCGAAGTAGATGCCGCCGGTCAGCTCACGAACGATGAGGATGTCCAGACCGGCAACGATTTCCGGCTTCAGGCTCGACGCGTCGGCCAGTTGCGGGTACAGGATCGCCGGACGCAGGTTGCCGAACAGGCCCAGTTGTGCACGGATTTTCAGCAGGCCGCGCTCAGGGCGGATATCACGCTCGATGGTGTCCCATTTCGGGCCACCGACGGCGCCCAACAATACGGCGTCAGCAGCGCGGGCGCGGTCGAGGGTTTCATCGGCCAGCGGCACGCCGTGCTTGTCGATGGCGGCGCCACCGATCACGTCATGGCTCAGCTCGAAGCCCAGGCTGTATTTGTCGTTGGCCAGCTCCAGCACCTTGACCGCTTCGGCCATGATTTCCGGACCAATACCGTCACCTGGGAGAATCAGAATCTGCTTGCTCATGCTTTCCTCGTGTCTTCAGTCGGTGCGCCACCTTAGGCGCGCCCGGAAAAATTCTTATCGCTCGGCCATCAGCACGATTACATCTGTACTGAACGAGCCATCGGCATCAATCTCAAAATATTCGCGCACTTCATTGCCCATCGACTGCTGCAACTGGCGGATCGCCGCGCGCATTACTTCAGGCGTGCGCATGCGCTCAACCCAACTGGTGTATTCCAGACGCAGGCGCTGACGCGTGGTACTGCGCACATGCAAACCGGCCTCGCTGACCTGCCGCAGCCACTCAGCGGCGGAATAATCGCGCACATGACTGGTGTCGCGCAGCACTTCGACGCTTTGCAGGTAAGTGTCGAACAACGGACTGCCCGGTGACAACACATCCACGAATGCCGCCACACCGCCCGGCTTCAGCACCCGACGCACTTCGCGCAGGGCGACACCGAGATCGCTCCAGTGATGCGCCGAATACCGGCTGAACACGAAGTCGAACTCGCCATCGGCAAACGGCAAACGCTCAGCGGCGCCGTTGACCGTGGCGATGTTGGTGAAACCGCGATCAACAGCAGCGGTGGCGACCACGTCGAGCATTTGCTGTGACAGGTCGTAGGCGACCACTTCCCTGACCAACGGCGCGACGTGGAAACTGACGTGACCGGCGCCGCAGCCCAAGTCCAGCACCCGAGCCTCGCCCTGCCCGGCCAGCTCAGCCTGTAGCAGTGCAAATTCGGTTCCCTGAGCGTGAACGGCGCTGCTCAGGTAGGCAGCGGCCTGTTCACCGAATTGCTTCTGGACAACCTGAGTATGCTGGGCGGTGCTGGTCATGGGATCTTTCCTTGAATCTTATGGTGCTTGTTCCGGCCTCATCGCTGGCAA
This sequence comes from Pseudomonas sp. IT-P395, assembly GCF_949767675.1. Classification (NCBI taxonomy): domain Bacteria; kingdom Pseudomonadati; phylum Pseudomonadota; class Gammaproteobacteria; order Pseudomonadales; family Pseudomonadaceae; genus Pseudomonas; species Pseudomonas sp. IT-P395. The sequence goes on along the minus strand of NZ_CATKPW010000004.1, from coordinate 42,839 downwards.
GTCGAATCGTCGCACCGCAGCTCCCACAGGTTTTGTGAACAACGCAAATCCCTGTGGGAGCTGGCTTGCCAGCGAAGGGGCCGGCCCTGACTACATCAATCTCGAATCATTATGCGTCGCGGAACAACCAAGGCTGGCTCACACGGTGCTTGGCCTCAAACGTGGCAATCGCATCACCGTCCTGCAAGGTCAAACCGATATCATCCAGACCGTTCAACAGGCAGTGCTTGCGAAACGCGTCGATCTCGAAGCTGTACACCTTGCCATCCGGACGGGTCACGGTCTGCGCTTGCAGATCGACCTGCAGTTGATAACCCGGCTCGGCCTCGACCTGCTTGAACAACTCATCGACTTCAGCGTCGCTCAAGATGATCGGCAGCAAGCCGTTCTTGAAGCTGTTGTTAAAGAAGATGTCGGCATAACTCGGCGCGATGATGCTGCGGAAACCGTATTCTTCCAGCGCCCATGGCGCGTGCTCACGGCTGGAGCCGCAACCGAAGTTCTCGCGGGCGAGCAATACGCTGGCGCCCTGATAACGCTCGGCGTTGAGGACGAAATCCTTGTTCAGCGGGCGCTTGGAGTTGTCCTGATACGGTTGCCCGACATCGAGGTAACGCCACTCGTCGAACAGGTTCGGGCCGAAACCGGTGCGTTTGATCGACTTCAAAAACTGCTTCGGAATGATCTGGTCGGTGTCGACGTTGGCACGATCCAAAGGCGCGACAAGACCAGTGTGCTGGGTAAAAGCTTTCATGCTGCGCTCCTTTAGATCAATTCACGAACGTCGATGAAACGACCGTTCACCGCTGCCGCCGCCGCCATGGCCGGGCTGACGAGGTGGGTACGGCCACCGGCGCCCTGACGGCCTTCGAAGTTACGGTTGGAGGTCGAGGCGCAATGTTCGCCGGACTCCAAACGGTCCGGGTTCATCGCCAGACACATCGAGCACCCCGGCTCACGCCATTCGAAACCGGCTTCGAGGAAAATCTTGTCGAGACCTTCGGCTTCTGCCTGAGCCTTCACCAGACCCGAGCCCGGCACCACGATCGCTTGCTTGATGGTCGAGGCGACTTTGCGGCCCTTGGCAATTACCGCCGCAGCGCGCAAGTCTTCGATCCGCGAGTTGGTGCAGGAACCGATAAACACGCGATCCAGCTGAATGTCGGTGATCGCCTGATTGGCAGTCAAACCCATGTATTTCAAGGCGCGGACGATCGAGTCGCGTTTGACCAGATCCATTTCCTTGGCCGGGTCCGGCACGTTTTGGTCAACGGCCAAAACCATTTCCGGGGAAGTGCCCCAACTGACTTGCGGCTTGATCTGCGCAGCGTCGAGTTCAACCACGGTGTCGAACTTGGCGTCGGCGTCGGAGACCAGATCTTTCCAGGCTTCGACGGCCATATCCCACTGCTCACCTTTCGGTGCGAATGGACGGCCCTTCACGTAGTCGACGGTTTTCTGATCCGCTGCCACCAGGCCAACACGGGCACCGGCTTCGATGGACATGTTGCAGATGGTCATGCGGCCTTCGACGGACAAGTCGCGGATCGCGCTGCCAGCGAATTCGATCGCGTGACCGTTACCGCCGGCGGTGCCGATCTTGCCGATCACCGCGAGAACGATGTCCTTGGCGGTCACGCCGAACGGCAATTGCCCTTCAACGCGCACCAGCATGTTTTTCATTTTCTTCGCGACCAGGCACTGGGTGGCGAGCACGTGCTCGACCTCGGAAGTGCCGATACCGTGGGCCAGAGCGCCGAACGCGCCGTGGGTCGAGGTGTGCGAGTCGCCGCAGACCACGGTCATGCCCGGCAAGGTCGCGCCCTGCTCCGGGCTGATGACGTGGACGATGCCTTGGCGCACGTCGTTCATCTTGAACTCGACGATGCCGTATTCATCACAGTTGTCATCGAGGGTCTGAACCTGCAAACGCGAGACCTGATCGGCAATGGCTGCGATGCCGCCCTTGCGCTCTGGCGTGGTCGGTACGTTGTGGTCCGGGGTCGCGATGTTGGCATCGATGCGCCAAGGCTTGCGCCCGGCCAGACGCAGGCCTTCGAAGGCTTGCGGCGAGGTCACTTCGTGAATGATGTGACGATCGATGTAGATCAGCGCCGAGCCATCGTCGCGCTGCTTGACCAAATGCGAATCCCAGAGCTTGTCGTAGAGCGTTTTGCCGGCCATCAGACGGTTCCTCATCAGCTTGTTTCTATGCCCTGGGCTTCTCAATAACCCTTTGGCTTGTGAGGCCGATCCTATGGGGTTAGATTAAATAACTCAAATTCATATTTTTTATGCTTTGGATAACCAACTGGAATACGAACATGGATCTGGCCAACCTCAACGCTTTTATCGCGATTGCCGAGACCGGCAGCTTCTCCGGCGCCGGCGAACGCCTGCACCTGACGCAGCCGGCGATCAGCAAACGCATCGCCGGGCTGGAGCAGCAATTGAAGGTGCGGTTGTTTGATCGGCTGGGCCGTGAAGTCGGCCTGACCGAGGCCGGCCGCGCCCTGCTGCCGCGGGCTTATCAGATTCTCAACGTGCTCGATGACACTCGCCGCGCGCTGACCAATCTGACCGGCGAAGTCAGCGGGCGCCTGACACTGGCGACCAGTCACCACATCGGTTTGCACCGTTTGCCGCCGCTATTGCGGGAATTCACCCGTCGTTACCCACAGGTTGCGCTCGATATTCAGTTCCTTGATTCGGAAGTGGCCTACGAAGAAATTCTCCATGGCCGCGCCGAACTGGCGGTCATCACCCTGGCGCCGGAACCTCACGCACTGGTCAAAGCCACGCCCGTCTGGGACGACCCGCTGGATTTCGTGGTTGCCCCGGAGCATTCGCTGATCAGCAATGGCCCGGTCAATCTGGCGGACATTGCCGGTCATCCGGCGGTTTTCCCCGGTGGCAACACCTTCACCCACCACATTGTCCAACGCTTGTTCGAGGCCCAAGGCCTGACGCCGAATATCGCCATGAGCACCAACTATCTGGAAACCATCAAGATGATGGTCTCGATTGGCCTGGCCTGGAGCGTTTTGCCGCGCACCATGCTCGATGAGCAGGTGGCAAGCATCGTATTGCCGGGCATACAGCTCAGTCGCCAGCTAGGCTATATCCTGCACACTGAACGGACGCTCTCGAATGCGGCACGGGCCTTTATGGCCTTACTGGATGCACAAATCGATCTGCCAGGGACTTGAGGCCAACTTGTGCTACTCCTATAGAGCCGCTGCCCCTGTGCCTAACGCCACCATCAGCTCAAGGCCTGTCCACGATGCCGAAATCTGTTGACCGAATTCCGCCGATGCCGCGTATTCAGGCGATTGACCCGCGTCATTCCGAGCAGAGCTGGGAAAGCGCGCCGCAATTGCTGGCGGCGCTCAACGGCGCGCGGCTCGGCGCCTGGTATTGGGACATCGAGCGCGGGCAGATCAGTTGGTCGCGTGGCACCCAGGCCTTGTTCGGCTTCGATCCTCGGCAACCGCTGCCCGAAGATCTGGAATACCTCGACCTGCTGCCGCCGGAAGACCGGGCGAAAACCGTTCGCGCCTTCCACGCGGTGATTGCCGGGGCGCCGCTGGAACAAGCGATGCACCACCGTATCCGCTGGCCTGATGGCAGCCTGCACTGGCTGGAGATCAGCGGCAGCCTGCTGCCGGATAAAAACGGCCGCCCCCGAATGATCGGGGTGATTCGTGAAATCACCCACCAGCGCCAACGCGAACAGGCTCTGAGCAGTTCTGAGAAACGTTTCGCGACACTTTTTCACCTGTGCCCGAACATGGTCCTGCTGACCCGTCAGGAAGACGGCCTGATCAGCGAAGCCAATCAGTATTTCGAAAGCCTGTTCGGCTGGCCGGTGCAGAGCGCCATCGGCCGCACCACTCTGGAGCTGGGTTTGTGGGTGCATCCGGAGCAACGCGGCGAACTGGTCAAGAAGACCAACACCAAGGGCGAATTGATCAGCATGGAGGTGCAGTTTCGCGCCAGTAACGGGCAGATTCACGACGGCATTCTCAGCGCACAGAAGGTCGAACTCGAAGGTCAGCCCTATCTGCTCAGCACCTTCCTCGACACCACCGAACGCAAAGCCGCCGAACACGCCTTGAAGGACAGCCAGGAACGCCTCGATCTGGCGCTGGACTCGGCACAGCTCGGCACCTGGGACTGGCACATTCCCAGCGGCATGCTCTACGGCTCGGCGCGGGCCGCACAACTGCACGGTCTGGAGCCGAAACCGTTTCATGAGTCGTTCGAAGAGTTTTTCGAAGGCGTGCCCGGTGAGGAACGCGACAGCATGCGCGACGCCTACCGCAGCCTGCGCGAAGGCCCGGCGGGCAATTATCAGCTGACCTATCGCGTGCAACTGCCGGACGGCAGCTCGCGCTATCTGGAAAGCCGCGCCCGCCTCTACCGCGACGACAACGGGGCGCCGCTGCGCATGGCCGGCACGCTGCTCGACATCACCGATCAGGTCGAACGCGAACAGCGGCTGGTGGCCTCGGAAGAGAAATTCGCCACGCTGTTCCAAGTCAGCCCGGACCCGATCTGCGTCACCCGCCAGGACAGTGGCGAGTTCATCGAAATCAATAACAGCTTTACCCAGACGTTCGGCTGGAGCGCCGCCGACGTCATCGGCCACACCGCCGAAGAAATCGGCCTGTGGGACGCCTCGGCGAAAAGCCTGCAACGCATCGAACGAGTGATTCGCGAACAGGGCCTGAGCAACGTCGCAATCATCGTTCAGCACAAGGATGGCCAATCACTGACCTGCGTGATTTCCAGCCGGCAGATCAGCGTCGGCGATCAACCGTGCATCGTCACCACTCTGCGTGACATCACCCAACAACAGCGTTCGGAAGCGGCGCTGAAAGCCAGTGAAGAGAAATTCGCCAAGGCCTTTCACTCCAGCCCCGACGCGATCACCATCACCGAGCGCGACACCGGGCGTTATCTGGAGGTCAACGACGGTTTTTGCCGTCTCACTGGCTATCGCGCTGAAGAAGTCGTGGGCAAAACGGTTTATCAGGTCGGGATTTGGGCTGAGGAAAAACAGCGCTCGGCATTACTCGCAGAGTTGCAGATCAAGGGCCGCGTGCACCATCAGGAAATGCTCGGGCGCAACAAGCGCGGGGAGATGCTGACGGTGGAAGTCTCGGTCGAGCCAATCACCCTCAATGAAACGGCGTGCCTGCTGCTGACCGCGCGCGACGTCAGCCTGTTGAAAAACGCCGAAGCGCAAATTCGCCATCTGGCCTATCACGACCCGCTGACCAACCTGCCCAACCGCGCCTTGCTGATGGATCGCCTGAGCCAGCAGATCGCCCTGCTCAAACGCCACAACCTGCGCGGCGCGTTGCTGTTTCTCGATCTCGATCACTTCAAGCACATCAATGACTCCCTCGGCCATCCGGTCGGCGACACGGTGCTGAAGATCATCACCGCGCGGCTCGAAGCCAGTGTGCGCATGGAAGACACGGTCGCACGCCTCGGCGGCGACGAATTTGTCGTGCTGCTCAGCGGTCTCGAAGGCTCGCGCAACGAAGTCAGCACGCAAGTGCGCAATCTGGCCGACACCCTGCGCGAATTGCTCTCGGAACCGATGTTCCTCGACGGCCAGCGCCTGCAAGTGACGCCGAGCATCGGCGTGGCGCTGATTCCCGATCATGGCTCTACGCCGACCGATCTGCTCAAACGCGCCGACATTGCTCTGTACCGGGCCAAGGATTCCGGGCGTAACACCACGCAGATGTATCACAACACCATGCAGAAAGCCGCCAGCGAGCGGCTGCGCATGGAGACCGACCTGCGCCTGGCGCTGTCGCGCGGTGAATTCAACGTGCACTTTCAGCCGCAGGTCGATGCCCGCGACAACCGCATCATCGGCGCCGAAGCCCTGGTGCGCTGGAATCACCCGGAACTGGGCGCGCAGTCACCCACCGAGTTCATCAAAGTACTGGAAGACAGCGGCCTGATTCTCGAAGTCGGCACCTGGATTCTGGATGAGGCCTGCAATGCCTTCAAACAACTGATCGCGCAGAAACGGGTCGACCCGTTGAATTTCAGCCTGTGCGTGAACATCAGCCCACGACAGTTCCGTCAGAATGACTTCGTCGAGCGCATCGAACACAGCATGAGCAGCCACGGCCTGCCCTGCTCGCTGCTGAAACTGGAAATCACCGAAGGCATCGTCATCCAGAATCTGGAAGACACCATCAGCAAAATGCGCCGGCTGAAAAAGCTTGGCGTGAGCTTCGCCATGGATGACTTCGGCACCGGTTATTCGTCGCTGACTTACCTCAAGCGGCTACCAGTGGACACACTGAAAATCGATCAGTCGTTTATCCGCGATGCGACGACCGATCCGAACGATGCCGAGATTATCCGCGCAATCGTCGCCATGGCGCGCAGTCTGGAGCTGGAGGTGATTGCCGAGGGCGTGGAAACCCCGGAACAACTGGCGTTCCTGCAAGGCTTGGGCTGCCATTTGTATCAGGGTTATCTGCACAGTCGACCGGTTGCGCTGGAGGATCTGAAAAAGCTCCTGCCATAACCGGTGCACGTTGCAACAGACGCGCAATTGCCACGGTTTGCGGCAACCTGTAGGGTCGCGTTTTTTGCGCCGTTTCGAGATCTTTCATGCAGGATGCAACCCTCCTCCGCCCGGCTCTGCTGGGCATCGACCTTGGCACCACCAACAGTCTGATCGCCGTCTGGCAGGACGGTCAGGCCCGCCTGATTCCCAACGCTCTGGGCGATGTGCTGACGCCCTCGGTGGTCAGCCTCGATGAAGACGACACCATTCTGGTCGGCAAAGCCGCCCGCGCCCGCCTGACCACGCACCCGGAGCGCAGCGCTGCAGCGTTCAAGCGTTTTATGGGCAGCGATAAACGCGTCCAGCTCGGTGCACGTCAGTTCAGCCCGGAAGAATTGTCGGCGCTGGTCCTCGGTTCGCTCAAGCAGGACGCCGAAGCCTTTCTCGGCCACCCGGTGTCGGAAGCGGTAATTTCCGTGCCGGCGTATTTCAGTGACGAGCAACGCAAACGCACGCTGTTTGCCGCCGAACTGGCCGGGCTCTCGGTGACACGCCTGATCAACGAGCCGACCGCTGCGGCGATGGCTTACGGGCTGCATGAACAGAAATTCGAACGCACGCTGATCTTCGATCTGGGCGGCGGTACTTTCGACGTCACGGTGCTGGAATACGCGTTGCCACTGATCGAAGTGCACGCCTCCACCGGCGACAACTTTCTCGGCGGCGAAGACTTCACTGCCGCGCTGTTGCAGGCCTGCCTGAAACATTGGCAACTGACTCCGGCAATGGTCGATGCGCAAAGCATGGCCAGCCTCGGCGACGCGCTGGAGCAACTGAAATGCAAACTCGCTGAAGGTGTTCAACATCTGAGCTGGCGCCATGGCGACAAGACGCTCGAATGGTCGCTGGACGAAGCGGCGGCAGTGAAAATCTGGGAGCCGCTGCTGGCCCGTTTGCGCGCGCCGATCGAACAAGCCCTGCGCGACGCTCGCCTCAAGCCCCGTGACCTCGACAGCCTGGTGCTGGTCGGCGGCGCCACGCGCATGCCGGCGGTGCAGCAAATGGTCGCCACGCTGTTCGGACGCCTGCCGTACCGGCATCTTGATCCAGACACGATTGTTGCGCTGGGGGCGGCGACGCAAGCGGCGTGCAAGGCGCGTGACGGGGCGGTTGAAGAGTTGATTCTGACGGATGTCTGCCCGTATACGCTGGGGATTGCGACCATGCGTGGAGAAGACATCAAAGGTGCCTTCTCGCCCATCATCGAACGTAACACCATCATTCCGACGTCAAGGGTGGAGCGTTATTACACCACCCAGCCTAAGCAATCGCTGCTGCGCATCGCCGTCTATCAGGGTGAGCGGCCGTGGGTTTGCGACAACATTCTGATTGATGCTTTCGATGTCACGTTGACGCCCACTGAACACATCCAGGAACTGGACGTGCGCTTCAGTTATGACATCAACGGTCTGCTCGAAGTCGACGTCACCCTGCTCGAAACCGGCGAGCGTCACAGTCACAGCATCGACCGCAGCCCCACGGGTCTGGATGAGCAAGCACGCCGAGACAGCCATAACCGGCTGTCGACCCTGAAAGTCCATCCACGCGACGCGCTGCCCAACCGCACGTTGCTCGCCCGTCTGGAGCGGGCATGGATGCAAAGCCTCGGCACGCAACGCGAGCACATTGCCGAATGGCTGCACAACTTCACTACCGTGCTCGCCGGCCAGCAACCCTCGGAGATTGCCAGCCATCGCTCAGAGCTGAACAAGGCGCTGGATCAACTGCGCCTCTAACCGTTGAGCCGCCGCAAGGCAGCCTGCAAGCCGCCGGACAGCATTTCGGAATCGCCGCTGTCCGGCGGCACACCATAGCGGTTGGGCAACTTGTCACCGGGAAAGCCGAACAGCACCAAAGGCAGGAATGGCAGAACCGGCGTCAGCGCCATGAAGATCAGCAACGTCGGAATGCCCCGGCCCATGTCGTGCAATCGACGCAGAATGGCGCCGAACACCAGCAGCACGCCCAATAGCAGGATAAGAATGCCTGCGCCCGTAGTGCCACTGATCAGCCCTGCCACCGGCGCAATCACCACGCAGGCCAAGACCTGAGCGATAAAAGCCTTACGCCCCAACCGCGATCCCAGACGCCAGATCGCTGTCGCCGGTACCGGCTGAACATCGCTTTTCGCCAGCAGTAATCGTTCCGACCAGGACAATAATGCGCACAAGGCCAGGCGCAGCCCGATGCTGTTCTGCACATCGTCCTTGCCCTGTTGCAGTTGGCGCAGGACGCGCGTTTTCGGCACCCCGGCAGCGCCATAGCGAATCAAGCCCTTGAGCGCATCCAGCGCTTCATACGCCAGCAGTTTGTCGACACCAAAATCGGTCAGCACTTTGCGCGGCGGCCACACCGGTTCGCCTTTGATCAAACCGTCGCGGAAGCCTTCGAACCAATCGTCCTCACAACTGATCGCCGCGATCGATTGCAACAATGCGCGATGCTGCTCGGCACTCAGGCTCGGATCGTGATAGAGCACGCCCCAGAACATCATCAAACCCAGCAAATCGTCGCCGCAGGCAGCACGATCACTTTCGAGACAGGTGTAAAGCAGGCTATTGGCCGGCAACCGCACGCTGTCGAGTGCCTGCTGCACGCTGAACAATTGTTGCACCAACAAACCGTGCACCGGGTCATTGCCTTGCAGCCATCCGAGCAAACCGGCGCAATGGCCTTGCTCACGCTGCAAGCGCCGCAACAACGGTTGCAGGCGACTCAACGGATGGGCCGGATTGAAAGGCAGGCGCTCCACGCACTGCGCGTCAATCATCTGCAGCCAGCGTTCGGGTTGTTCCAGCAATGCCAGCAAAAACAGGGTCTGCGCGTGCCACTCCCAAGTGGCTTCACCCAGCCCGACCGGCGGCAACGGGATCCCGCGGCGATTCAACTGGAGAATCAAGTCGAGTTCGGACAAGTCGCAATCATCTTTGACCGCGGCCAGCGTGAACGCGTCTGCCAGTCGTTCCAGCGCAGCGTCGCTGTAAGGCCGCAAGCGACGCAACCACAAACGACAGACCTTGTGCGGCTCGCCCTCCGTCAGTACCTGCGGCAATGCCTGCGAAACCGAATTCGCGTCGCTGAACGCGCTCATGGCCAGCGCAATCGGTGCCCCGCCCAGCCAACGCAGGTGTTGCGCGGCCTGATATTTGAATCCGCTAATCACCAAGCTTTCGAGGGCATCGATCGGCAGCGGTGCATCCACAATCTGCTGCAACAACGCCGAATCACCCCGATGCAACGCCCAGGCGCGGCGGTACAGATGCAGCAATCGGCTGTCGGCATTTTCGCCGAGCAATTGCGCGAGCAATGGCAGTTCATCACCGCTCATACGCCAATCGACAAAGCTTTGCGCGAGGCTATCAAGCGCTAATCTTCCGACACCCAGCCAACGGTTCAGCGTCTCGGGATGTTGTGACGGGCTGCCATACACCTGGCCGTCATCGCCGAGATCCTCCGACCAGTCAGAGCAGTCCTCGAGGCGATCGAATGCCTGAATCAGCAGAGGCAGAAAAGTCGGCTGTCGCTTGGCACACAGCTCCAGCAGACGACTTTCCGCCATCGGATGGCGATGCTCATTCCACAGCCGGATCCAGCACGGCAATGCCTGATCGTCTCGCCCCAGCAGACTGTTCTGGCACGCCAACAGGTAAAGCCAGTCGACATCATCCGGTGCTGCAAGCTGCCGCTCGACGCAGTCCTGCAAAAATGTCGGCATGCCGATGCCTGCCTGAGTGAACTGCACCAACAGGCGCTTGAGGAACGCGGCATCATTCGGCAATGGCAGGCAGGTGTGCCGACTGGCGAAGTCGGCGAACTCATGGAGTGGGCGCTGGGTGAAGATAAAATCGAGGCTACGGGCGTACCACAGCGATTCGGTCTGTGCAGCCTCTGACCAAGTTCCCATCAGATCCGTGTCGAACGGGTCAGGCGTTGCGATTCGCTGTAGAAAGGATTCGACCTGATGGGCGTCGTCGAACGCAAGATCCAGCAACTGCTGATCCCAGGCCATACGTTTGGCCAACAGATTCGCGCAGCGGTACGACAACGGGCCGGCGTCGGCCAGCCGGTGGTAAAGCCCCCAACTGAGTTCATCGAGCACGTCCAGTGACAGCTCATCCAGCCCCCGGACAAACACCTGCCACGCAGCAAAATTGAACCGGCGGGCGGGATCATCCAGCAACTCGCAGAAATCCACGAACGCCTGAGGGACCTCGACGACCTCCTGCTCTAACGCTGGTGATTGTTCCTCGTACTCTTCTTCCTCATCCCCTTCCTCTCGCGCCAGACGCAGGGCGTTTTCGTAGGCCATGCGCAGCGCCTGAAACCCTTGCGGATCGGTCTCCGGGTGATGCGCCGGCAAACGTGCGCGGTAGGCGTTGCGAATCAGGTTTTCGTCGTTAGTAGGCTCGATGCCCAAGCGGATCCAGCAACTCATGACCAGTCGAACTCCTTGAGCGATGCCGGGCGCGGCGGCAAATCAATTTCCATGTGCCACGGCAAATCAGCAAGGAACTGAGGGCTGTTCTCGGCAAGACCGCGGGCAATCCGCACGTTAAGGGCGTTGGCGCCTTGTCGATCCAGCTCACGCGCAAGCTCATCGTCGCTGGCGCTCAGGCACGACCAAAACGTCCGGCCCACCACAAAGCCATCGAAGTAAGCCATCCAGCTGCCGTAGTGAAATTGCGCTCTGAGGGCCAAACGACTGTGCAGCCAGTTGCTTTCGTCCAGATCGATCCACTGATTGCGCACCGCGCAACGCAAGAGAAAGCCCATGCGGCCATAGTCCCAGGACAAAATCCCGCCCGGCCCACAACTGCCGAACGTGCGACTGGCAAACTCATGCAGGATGCGTTCGCGGGGAGTGAGATCTTCAAGCAAGGCCTGCCATTCACTTGGCAGACAACGCTGCCAAGCCAAATAGGCCGCGCTGAGGTGCTTGGCATGGCCGTCGTCGGTCATCCGTTCGAGCATGTCGAACAATTGCCCACGGTCGTCGATACCCCAGCTGTCTTTCAGGTCGATGTAGCGATCGTTGCAGAAGGCCGGGTCGTCGTAGCTGGCGCCGGTATTGATCGCCGCCATTGGCGCAGACAAAGCGCACAGCCAGCGCTGTTGAATCTCGTCCATGAAAAAAGGCTCCAGGCCGACCGGTGAGGAATGGGGGTCGGCAAAACTGCCGCGGATTGTAGAGAAACCGCCGCCAGCGGCAAAGTCGAACAACGGTTTTCTTGCGCGCACAAAAAAGGCCCCGACGTATCGGGGCCTTCATTCAGCGGCTCATCGTCCGTTCAGACGATTGTGTTGCGGCACGTGACTCAGTGCTGCAACGCCGGCTTCTGCGTCCCGTTGATCGGGATGCGTTTGGCTTTCGCCTCTTCCGGGATCACACGCAGCAGGTCGATGCTCAGCAGACCATTGCTCAGATCCGCAGCCTTGATCTCGATGTGATCGGCCAGGCGGAAGGACAGCTTGAAAGCACGTTGGGCGATGCCTTGGTGCAGGAAGGTCACGCCTTCGTTGACATCACGCTTGCCGCCACTGATGGTCAGCACACCTTTTTCGACTTGCAGTTCCAGGTCTTCTTCCTGGAAACCGGCCGCCGCAACGACGATACGGTACTGGTCATCACCGTGTTTTTCCACGTTGTAAGGTGGATAGCTGCTGCCCGGCTCGTTGCGCAGGGCGGTTTCGAACAGGTCGTTGAAACGGTCGAAACCCACCGAGGAACGGAACAGTGGTGCGAGGGAAAATGCAGTACTCATGGTTCAAATCTCCTGAAAACAATCAGCAAGGTTTTTTGACTCCGCGACCCGAATTCGGCATCGCGTAACCCTTAAATAGGGACCACTGAAATGATTTCAAGAGATTATTTGCAGATTTTTTTCAGGCCGCTTCGGCAACCGGCAGACCGAGTAAACGCGAGACATGATCCGGCTCAGTTTCACGACGCAGCACGGTAAACAGTTCAGTGGCCTCGGGATAATTGCGCGTCAGCATGGCCAGCCATTGCTTCAAACGGCCCGGCGACTGACGTGCAGTCATCTGCGCTTTGGCTTGCAGCCAGAAGTCCTGGATCAGCGGCATCAGCTCGGCCCAGGTCATCTCGACCACTTCTTCGCCAGCGCGGGCGGCAGCGATTTGCCTGGCCAGATCCGGACGCGACACCAGTCCGCGACCGAGCATGATGTCTTCCACGCCACTGATTTCGCGGCAACGACGCCAGTCCTCGACGCTCCAGATATCGCCGTTGGCGAACACCGGGACTTTGACCACGTCCTGCACACGCGGAATCCACTCCCAATGTGCGGGCGGTTTGTAGCCGTCCATTTTCGTACGGGCGTGAACCACAATGTGCTCGGCGCCGCCCTCAGCCAATGCCGTGGCGCAGACCAGCGAACCGTCGGGACTGTCGAAGCCGAGGCGCATTTTCGCGGTCACGGGAATGTGCGCGGGTACGGCGCGGCGCACGTGCTCGACGATCTGGTTAAGCAATTCCGGCTCTTTGAGCAGCACGGCGCCGCCCCGGGATTTGTTCACAGTCTTGGCCGGGCAGCCGAAGTTGAGGTCGATCACTTCGGAGCCGAGTTCGCAGGCCAGTGCAGCGTTTTCCGCCAGGCATACAGGATCGGAGCCGAGCAATTGCACGCGCAATGGCACGCCGGATGCGGTACGCGCGCCATTGAGCAGCTCCGGGCCGAACTTGTGAAAGTAGGCTGGAGTGAGCAACTGGTCGTTGACGCGAATGAATTCGGTCACGCACCAGTCGATGCCGCCAACGCGGGTCAGCACGTCGCGGAGAATGTCGTCGACCAACCCCTCCATGGGTGCCAGAGCAATTTGCATGGGAAAACACTACTTGAAGAAAAACGTGCGGCAGTTTACTGGATATCGCAAGAAATCGCAGAAACCTTGTGGGAGCGAGCCTGCTCGCGAAAGCGGTGTGTCAGTGAGGCATATGTTGGCTGACACACCGCTATCGCGAGCAGGCTCACTCCTACATTAGATTTTCGCAGATTCCGGGATCTGGATCGCCGGGCCGTAGCCTTCGATGAACTCGGCCGGCATGCGCTTGGGCTTGCCCGTGGACAGCTCGATACAGACGAAAGTGGTTTGCGCACGCAACAGCGTGGTGTTGTCGCTCGGGCGCTTGAGCTGGAAATGCCGGGTCATTTTCAGGCGCTGATCCCAATCGACAATCCAGGTCGCCAATTGCAGTTCGTCGCCTTCATAGGCCGCAGCCAGATAATCGATCTCGTGACGAACCACGGCCATCGCCCGATCCAGGCGCCGATACTCGACCAGATCCAGGCCCAGACGCTGCGAGTGGCGCCAGGCGCAACGCTCCAGCCAGGTCACGTACACCGCGTTGTTCGCGTGCCCCAAGCCGTCGATATCCTCGGCGCCTACTTGCAGATCAATGGTAAACGGCGTTGCCCGATCCCAGCCCATGCCCCACTCCCGGTCAATGATTCAACCGGGGCAGTGTAACGGAGCTCACGCCGATTGGCGCGCCTGAAGGCTGCGGCCGGCCAGCAGTGATAACACGCCATCAACCACGCGAGGGTCGGCCAGCACGCGCTGATGACCGCCGCCCTCAAGCCGCAGCAAGCGACTGTCGAACCAGGATTCGTGGATCAGTTGCGACTCTTTGACCGAGACGAAGTTGTCGTCCTCGGCATGCACGATCAGGCCGGGCATATCCAGTTGATAGTGGGCAACGTCGAGCGTAGCGGCGCGCATCCCGACATCTTGCTCGACCTGGCGGATGAAGGCGGAACGCGCTCGCGGCGGCATACCGACGTAGCGGGCAAAACCGCGCAGCACACCCAGAATTCGCGCAGGTGCGGCGATGCTGACGAGGGTTTCGGTGCGCAAGCCCAGTTGCACAGCGAGCATGGCGCTGGCGCCGCCCATGGAGTGACCGATCACCGCTTGCAGTGGCGGCAATTCGGCAGCGGCTTCGAGCATTGCCCGAGCGAACAACACGACATTGGCTTCACGCCCCGGCGAACGACCATGGGCCGGACCATCGAGCGCCACAACGGTGTAACCGGCATCGACCAGTGCAGTGATCAGCGCGGCAAACTGGGTTGGCCGCCCTTCCCAACCGTGCATCAGCAGCACCGTCGGGCCTTGCCCCCAGCGCAGCGCCGAGAGGCCAAAGCGCAAGGTGATCCGTTCAGAGCTCGCCAACAACGGCAACTCCCAATCCCGCAGCGGCAGCGAACGCGGCGTCATGAACGCCAGGCGCATTTTGCTCGCCACTCGTTGCGGTGCAATCCAGCCCAAGGTGCCATTAACGCCACGAACCCACTTCAACGTGTTCATCGCTCTCTCCTCAGGCGTGCTGCCTTCAGGTCAACGCACCGCCGACTTGGCAGCGCGCAGCAATCGATCGGATAAATCTCCCGGGCCGAGCGCTCTTGCGAGTGCCAGACCACCCACCATCAAGGCCACGTCGGCCAGGGCTTTGTCGGTGTCCTCGGGACTGGACGCCAACTGCGCGATCATCAACTCCAGGTGTTCGTTCAGCGCGATGCGGAACGATTCCGGCAAACGACCCAACTCGCCAATCGAAGCTGGAATCGGGCACGCGGCATCGCTGGAATCACGGTGCTTGCGCGACAGATAGAACGCGGCAACCAAGGCGCGGCGCTCTTCGCCGGTCAATTCGGCATCCATGTCGGCAATCAGGTCGCGGCGGCGACCGAGTAATTGCTTGAACGCTTCGAGCATCATTGCGTCCTTGCTTTCGAAGTGCGCATAGAAGCCACCGACGGTGAGGCCGGCTGCGCCCATCACTTCGCCCACGCTAGGGTCCGCCGGGCCACGCTGAATCAGTGCAGCGCTGGCAGCCTTGAGGATGCGTTCGCGGGTTTGAGCTTTTTTATCGTTCATCGTTGCCTCCGAATATTACGACTAGAATATTATTCGCATAATAATATTCTGCAAGTCAAGGATATGACCGCTGGTCTGATGCACAGTGTAAGGAAAAAGGAGAATTGGCCAAACGCCAGACAAACAAAAGGGCCATTCAATAATTGAATGACCCTTATAAAATCCCGCAGAGCGGGTAATCGTGGCGTCCCCTAGGGGACTCGAACCCCTGTTACCGCCGTGAAAGGGCGGTGTCCTAGGCCACTAGACGAAGGGGACACAAACCTTCTATACAACTGATCAGCGCTGAGAACTGATCGATTCAAGGCCGGTGTGGCCAGACCTTGAATTGTAAATTGGTGGAGCTAAGCGGGATCGAACCGCTGACCTCCTGCATGCCATGCAGGCGCTCTCCCAGCTGAGCTATAGCCCCGGATTTTTCGCCTCGCGGCGGAGCGACATTTTGCAACATCGCTTCTGTAAAACTGGCGTCCCCTAGGGGACTCGAACCCCTGTTACCGCCGTGAAAGGGCGGTGTCCTAGGCCACTAGACGAAGGGGACGCAAACCCTTCTATACAACTGATCAACGCTGAGTGTTGATCGCTTCAAGGCCGGTGTGGCCAGACCTTGAAGTGTAAATTGGTGGAGCTAAACGGGATCGAACCGTTGACCTCTTGCATGCCATGCAAGCGCTCTCCCAGCTGAGCTATAGCCCCTCATCGTTGATGTCATCGCTGAGGACGGGGCGAATCTTAAGGGCGTATCGAAAGCCTGTCAAACTTATTTTTGAAATTTTTCAAAGTTTTTCGTCGGCATAACAATCACTTACCGCCCTCCCCCGTAAATCCGGGACTTGGGATAAAGCATGCCCCTGTAGGAGCTGCCGCAGACTGCGATCTTTTGACGTTGCCGTTTAAAGATCAAGATCAAAAGATCGCAGCCTGCGGCAGCTCCTACAGGGGGGTTAAGTTATCAGGCGATAGCGCCCAGCAGTTTTTCCCACTCTTTGTTTTCTTTCTTCGACACGCCGCCCAGCAGGTCGATCGCCTGACGCAGACGATAACGGGTCAGGTCCGGGCCAAGGATTTCCATCGCATCGAGTACCGACACCGAACTCGCCTGCCCGGTGATCGCCGCGAACATCAGCGGCATCGCATCGCGCAGCTTCAACTCCAGCGATTCGACCACTGCCTGAATCGTCGCGGTGATGTTGTCCTTCTCCCACTGACGCAGGCTTTCCAGCTTCCACAGGATCAACTGCATCAACTGGCGAACCTGATCACCCGAAAGCTTCTTCGACTCGAACAGCTTGGCGTCTGGATTGACGCCACCAGCGAAGAAGAACCCGCCCAGCGGTGCAACCTGGCTGAAGGTTTCAACGCGACCCTGAACGTGCGGCGCGATCTTCATCATGTATTCGGAATTGAACGCCCACTTCTGCACGCGCGCGGCGAACTCTTCCACCGGCAGATCGCGCAGCCATTGGCCGTTGAGCCACGACAGCTTCTCGATGTCGAAGATCGGCCCGCCGAGGGAGACACGCTTGAGGTCGAAATTGTCGACCATTTCCTGCAGCGAGAACTTCTCGCGCTCGTCCGGCATCGACCAGCCCATGCGACCGAGGTAGTTGAGCATCGCTTCCGGCATGAAGCCCATGCGCTCGTAGAACGTCACCGAAGTCGGGTTCTTGCGCTTGGACAGCTTGCTCTTGTCCGGGTTACGCAGCAGCGGCATGTAGCACAGCTCTGGTTGCTCCCAGCCGAAGTATTCGTACAGCAGAATCAGTTTCGGTGCCGATGGCAGCCATTCTTCGCCGCGCAGGACGTGGGTGATGCCCATCAGGTGATCGTCGACGACGTTGGCGAGGAAGTACGTTGGCAGGCCGTCGGTCTTCATCAGCACTTGCATGTCCATGCGATCCCACGGGATCTCGACATCACCACGGAGCATGTCCGGCACCACGCAAACGCCTTCGCTCGGCACCTTCATGCGGATCACGTGGGGTTCGCCAGCCGCCAGACGAGCGGCGACTTCTTCTTTCGACAGCAGCAGCGCGCGGCCGTCGTAGCGTGGCGTTTCGCCGCGCGCCATTTGCTCGGCGCGCATCTGATCCAGCTCTTCAGCGGTGCAGAAGCACGGGAACGCATGGCCCATGTCGACCAGTTGCTGGCAGTACTTCTGATAGATGTCGCCACGCTCGCTCTGCCGGTACGGGCCGTGCGGCCCGCCAACGTCCGGGCCTTCGCTCCAGTCGATGCCCAGCCAGCGCAGGGCGTCGAAGATCTGCTGTTCGGACTCGCGGGTCGAACGCAACTGGTCGGTGTCTTCGATGCGCAGGATGAACTCACCGCCATGCTGCTTGGCAAAGCAGTAGTTGAACAATGCGATGTAAGCGGTACCTACGTGGGGATCCCCGGTAGGCGATGGCGCGATGCGAGTGCGGACGGTGGTCATGGCATGTCTCGAAAAGAATGAAAAGCAAAACAATCAAGCGGCGAATGGTAACAGGCGACACCCGCCCCGCTCCAGCAGGCAGGGCATTTAAGCCAAGTTTGCGTCTGTAACACCGGTAAGCCGTGGTGAATGGGCAAATATCAGCGGATGGCATTTACCGTTTATCGGCTGTATGCCAGATTCGCCTGCTGATAACTTTCCTTACAATTCCTCGACTACAGTTTGCCCATGCCTGCCCAACTCAAGCGTCGCCTGTTGATTTTCCTGCTGCTGGTCCTGTTGATTGCCGGGGGCTTCTTCGCCCACTGGTTTTTCAAGGGACGCTTTTATGAAAGCACCGACAACGCCTATGTCCAGGGCGAAATCACCCGTGTGTCGAGCCAATTGAGCGCGCGCATCGATGAAGTGCTGGTGCAGGACAATCAGCACGTGGAAAAAGGCCAGCTACTGGTGCGCCTGGAACCGAATGATTTCCGCCTGGCCATCGATCGCGCCAATGCCGCCCTCGCCACCCGCGAAGCCGAGCGCCTGCAGGCGCAAAGCAAATTGACTCAGCAATCGAGCCTGATCGCCGCCAGCGATGCGCAAGTGGCGACCACCCAAGCGACACTTGGCCGCTCGCAGATGGATTTGTCGCGCGCCGAAACCCTGCGCAAACCCGGTTACGTTTCCGAAGAACGCGTGACCACCCTCTCCGCCGACGCCCACATTGCCCGCTCGCAAGTGGCCAAGGCGCAAGCCGACGCACAAGGCCAGCGTCAGCAAGTCAACGCCCTGAACGCCGAAATCAAACGCCTCGACGCGCAGATCGCCAACGCTCGCGCCGATCTCGCGCAAGCCGAACTCAACCTGACCCGCAGTGAAATCCACGCACCGATCAGCGGTCTCGTCGGCCAGCGCGCCGCGCGCAACGGCCAAGTGGTGCAGGCCGGTGCCTATCTGCTGTCGATCGTCCCGGACGAAGATATCTGGGTGCAGGCCAACTTCAAGGAAACCCAGATCGGCCATATGCAACCCGGCCAGAAAGCCGAACTGACCTTCGACGCCTACGGCGACACACCGATCGAAGCGCGGGTCGACAGTCTGTTCGCCGCTTCCGGCGCGCAGTTCAGCCTGCTGCCACCGGACAACGCCACCGGCAACTTCACCAAAGTCGTACAGCGGATTCCGGTGAAACTGACCTTCAAGGCCGACAACCCACTGCACGGCAAGATCCGTCCGGGCATGTCCGTCACCGCCACCGTGAACATCAAAGACGCCCCGGACAATGGCCGGTGATTCGCTGATCCGCCCGGTCGGCGAACCGACCCGGCGCGATTGGATTGCGGTGATGAGCGTGATGCTCGGCGCCTTTATGGCCGTGCTCGACATCCAGATCACCAACTCTTCTTTGAAGGATATTCAGGGCGCCTTGTCGGCGACGCTGGAAGAAGGCTCGTGGATTTCCACCTCGTATCTGGTCGCGGAAATCATCATGATCCCGCTGACCGCCTGGCTGGTGCAGTTGTTGTCGGCGCGGCGGCTGGCGGTGTGGGTGTCGCTGGGTTTTCTGGCTTCGTCGTTGCTGTGCTCGATGGCGTGGAGCCTGGAGAGCATGATCGTCTTTCGCGCCATGCAGGGTTTCACCGGTGGCGCGCTGATCCCGCTGGCGTTCACCCTGACCCTGATCAAACTCCCCGAACACCACCGCGCCAAAGGCATGGCGATGTTCGCCATGACCGCCACGTTCGCGCCATCAATCGGTCCGACGCTGGGCGGCTGGCTCACGGAAAACTGGGGCTGGGAGTACATTTTCTATATCAACATCCCGCCGGGCCTGATCATGATCGCCGGACTGATGTACGGACTAGAGAAGAAAGAAGCGCACTGGGAACTGCTGAAAAGCACCGACTACACCGGCATCCTCACGCTGGGAGTCGGCCTCGGTTGCCTGCAAGTCTTTCTTGAAGAAGGCCATCGCAAGGACTGGCTCGAATCGAGCCTGATCGTGACCCTGGGCAGCATCGCCCTGCTCAGCCTGATTACCTTTGTGATCGTGCAGATTTCCAAACCGAATCCGCTGATCAACCTTGGCATTCTGCGCAATCGCAATTTTGGCTTGTCGAGTATTTCCAGCCTGGGCATGGGTGTCGGGTTGTACGGTTCGATCTATCTGTTGCCGCTGTATCTGGCGCAGATCCAGAACTACAACGCCCTGCAGATCGGCGAAGTGATCATGTGGATGGGCGTGCCGCAGCTGTTCCTGATTCCGCTGGTGCCGATGCTGATGAAGTTTGTTTCGCCGAAATGGCTGTGCACGATCGGCTTTGGGCTGTTCGGGCTGGCGAGTTTTTCTTCGGGGGTGCTCAACCCGGACTTTGCCGGGCCGCAGTTCAATCAGATTCAGATCATCCGGGCGCTGGGGCAGCCGTTGATCATGGTGACGATTTCGCTGATTGCCACGGCGTACATCCTGCCGCAGGACGCGGGGTCGGCGTCGAGTCTGTTCAATATTCTGCGTAACCTCGGCGGTGCGATCGGCATTGCCTTGCTGGCGACGCTGCTGGATGCGCGCACCAAGACTTACTTCGATTATTTGCGTGAGGCGGTGGTGCCGACCAATCCGCAGGTGGCTGAGCGGCTGGCATCGATGACGGATCGGTTTGGCAGTGACACGGCGGCGCTGGGCAAACTGAGTGAAATCGTCCATCAACAGGCGGCGATCATGGCTTACAACGATGCGTTTCACTTTGTCGGGATTGCGCTGGGGATCAGTATGCTGGCGATTTTGTTGACCAAGAAATTGCCGCAAGGGCTGAAGGCTGGGGAGTCCCACTAACTGCAACTGATCGTTCCCATGCTCCGCGTGGGAATGACTCCGGTGACGCTCTGCGTCACAGCGGACGCGGAGCGTCCGGGGCTGCATTCCCACGCAGAGCGTGGGAACGATCCTCCTTACACAGCCAAAAGCCGCTCGCGCAGTTTGGCAATCTCATCACGCATCTGCGCCGCCGCTTCAAACTCCAGATCCCGCGCCAGCTGATACATCTTCTCTTCCAGCGCACGAATGCGTTTGGTGATCTCGCTCGGCGAGCGCAATTCGGCTTCGTACTTGGCGTTCTCTTCGGCGGCCTTGGCCATGCCTTTGCGCTTCTTGCTGCGCGAGCCCGGCACGGTGGCGCCTTCCATGATGTCGGCGACGTCCTTGATCACACCGCGCGGGGTGATGCCGTTTTCCAGGTTGAAGGCGATCTGCTTGTCGCGACGCCGCTCGGTCTCGCCGATCGCGCGCTCCATCGAACCGGTCATGCGATCGGCATAGAGAATCGCCCGACCATTGAGGTTACGCGCCGCGCGGCCAATGGTCTGGATCAGCGAGCGCTCGGAGCGCAGGAAACCTTCCTTGTCCGCATCGAGAATCGCCACCAGCGACACTTCCGGCATGTCCAGACCTTCACGCAGCAAGTTGATCCCGACCAGCACATCAAAAGTGCCAAGGCGCAGATCGCGGATGATCTCGACCCGCTCAACCGTATCGATGTCCGAGTGCAGATAACGCACACGCACGCCATGGTCGGCAAGGTAATCGGTAAGGTCTTCGGCCATGCGCTTGGTCAGCGTGGTGACCAGCACCCGCTCTTCGACCGCCACGCGTTTGCTGATTTCCGAGAGCAGATCGTCGACCTGAGTCAGCGCCGGGCGCACCTCAACCTGCGGGTCGACCAGACCGGTCGGCCGTACCACTTGCTCGACCACGCGCCCGGCGTGCTCGGCTTCGTAATTGCCCGGGGTCGCCGAGACAAAAATGGTCTGTGGGCTGACCCCTTCCCACTCGTCAAAACGCATCGGCCGGTTATCCAGTGCCGACGGCAGACGGAAGCCGTATTCGACGAGGGTTTCCTTGCGCGAACGGTCGCCCTTATACATCGCGCCGACCTGCGGCACGCTGACGTGGGATTCGTCGATCACCAGCAAGGCATCGGCCGGCAGGTAATCGTAGAGCGTCGGCGGCGCAGCGCCGGCCGGACGCCCGGACAGATAGCGCGAGTAGTTTTCGATACCGTTGCAGTAACCCAGTTCGAGGATCATTTCCAGGTCGAAACGGGTGCGCTGCTCCAGCCGCTGGGCTTCGACCAGTTTGTTGTTGCTGCGCAGGTATTCGAGGCGTTCCTGCAGTTCGACCTTGATGTGTTCGATGGCGTCGAGCAGGGTTTCCCGAGGCGTCACATAGTGGCTCTTCGGGTAGAAGGTGAAACGCGGCATCTTGCGGATGACTTCGCCGGTCAGCGGGTCGAACGCGGAAATGCTTTCGACTTCGTCATCGAACAGCTCGATACGGATCGCTTCCAGATCGGATTCCGCCGGGTAGATATCGATCACATCGCCGCGTACCCGGAAGGTCGCGCGGGCAAAATCCATGTCATTGCGGGTGTATTGCAGGTCGGCCAGACGCCGTAGCAGCGCACGCTGATCGAGTTTGTCGCCGCGATCGACATGCAGCACCATCTTCAAATAGGTTTCCGGGCTGCCCAGACCGTAGATACACGACACCGTGGTGACGATGATCGCGTCCTTGCGCTCGAGCAGCGCTTTGGTCGCGGACAGACGCATCTGCTCGATGTGGTCGTTGATTGACGCGTCCTTCTCGATGAAGGTGTCGGACGACGGCACATAGGCTTCGGGCTGATAGTAGTCGTAGTAGGAAACGAAGTATTCAACGGCGTTATTCGGGAAAAACGCCTTGAACTCGCCGTACAACTGCGCGGCGAGGGTCTTGTTCGGCGCCAGCACCAGCGTCGGGCGCTGAATCTGCGAGATGACATTGGCGATACTGAAGGTCTTGCCCGAGCCGGTCACACCGAGCAGCGTCTGGTGCGCCAGCCCGGCTTCGATACCCTCGACCAATTGGCGAATGGCTTCCGGTTGATCGCCGGCGGGCTCGAAGCGGGTGACGAGCTGGAATTCGGACATATACACCTCTGGGATCGCGGCATTCCGAACAAAGCGGAGCACCACGGGGACGACCGTAAACGACCGGTGTCGCGCAAGAAAAAACCTGGATTGTGCTCAATGTGGTGGCGATTGCCTCACCTTTCAAGGCAAACGTCCTACATCCGGTAAAGACTCTGACACGCGCAGTCGACTAACGGTCAAGAAATAATCGGAAAAACTTGCCTGAAAAGCCGAATCGCCTGTCGCCATTGTTCCGTAATGGCCTCTATACTAGCTCCCCGTTTGTGCACCGCTCTAGTGCATCCGGCTGGAGCGCGACACGTCCCTCCATTCTCCATTCAGAGCCGCCGCAATAATGAGCCTGTTCTCCGCTGTCGAAATGGCACCCCGCGATCCAATCCTGGGCCTCAACGAAGCATTCAACGCCGATACCCGGACCACCAAGGTCAACCTGGGCGTTGGCGTGTACTGCAACGAAGAGGGGCGAATTCCACTTCTGCGCGCCGTGATCGAAGCCGAGACGATTCGCGTCGCTCAACACGCTTCGCGCGGTTACCTGCCGATCGATGGCATCGCTGCCTACGACCAGGCCGTGCAAAAGCTGCTGTTCGGCAATGACTCGCCGCTGATCAGCGCCGGTCGTGTCATCACCACTCAGGCCGTCGGCGGGACCGGCGCACTGAAAATCGGTGCCGACTTCCTCAAGCAACTGCTGCCGAACGCTGTCGTGGCGATCAGCGACCCGAGCTGGGAAAACCACCGCGCCCTGTTCGAAACCGCCGGTTTCCCGGTGCAAAACTACCGTTACTACGACGCTGCCACCCACGACGTAAACCGTGCCGGCATGCTCGACGACCTTAACGCCCTGCCGAACGGCTCGATCGTTATCCTCCACGCTTGCTGCCACAACCCGACCGGCGTCGACCTGACCCCGGCGGACTGGAACAACGTGCTGGACGTGGTTAAAGCCAAAGGTCACGTACCGTTCCTCGACATGGCCTACCAGGGCTTTGGCGACGGTATCGACGAAGACGCCGCTGCCGTGCGCCTGTTCGCTGAATCCGGCCTGACCTTCTTCGTTTCGAGCTCGTTCTCCAAGTCGTTCTCGCTGTACGGCGAGCGCGTTGGCGCCCTGTCGATCATCAGCGAATCGAAAGAAGAAAGCGCGCGCGTGCTGTCGCAAGTCAAACGCGTGATCCGCACCAACTACTCCAATCCGCCAACCCACGGCGCAAGCATCGTAGCGGCCGTGCTGAACAGCCCGGAACTGCGCGCACAGTGGGAAGCCGAGCTGGCTGAAATGCGTCTGCGCATTCGTGGCATGCGCGAGCAGATGGTTGCCCTGCTGGCCGAGAAAGCCCCGGGCCGCGACTTCAGCTTCGTCGGTCGTCAGCGCGGCATGTTCTCCTACTCCGGCCTGACCACTGAGCAAGTGCATCGCCTGCGCAACGAGTTCGGCATCTACGCCCTGGATACCGGTCGTATCTGTGTGGCAGCGCTGAACCAGAGCAACATCAAGGCAGTAACGGATGCGATTGTTCAGGTCATCTGATTTCGCTGCGTGATGAAAAACGGGAAGCCTTGAGGCTTCCCGTTTTTTTATTGCCACGAAACAATCCCCATACCCTCTAAACTGCACACAAATCCCATTGTAGGAGTGAGCCTGCTCGCGATAGCGTTTTTTCAGCCGAAGCATCACTGTCTGACACACCGCTATCGCGAGCAGGCTCACTCCTACAGGGTTTTGTGTTTATCCGAGTATTTT
Organism: Pseudomonas sp. IT-P395; assembly: GCF_949767675.1. Taxonomy (NCBI): domain Bacteria; kingdom Pseudomonadati; phylum Pseudomonadota; class Gammaproteobacteria; order Pseudomonadales; family Pseudomonadaceae; genus Pseudomonas; species Pseudomonas sp. IT-P395. The sequence continues at coordinate 18,206 of NZ_CATKPW010000004.1, read as the reverse complement.
GTGAGAAGCCAAATGAAAAACGACAACCTGCGCGCCGACCGTGACGATCTGGATGATTTCATCCCCCGCGCCTCAGCCAAACGCGAAAAAAGCCTGGTGCTGCAAGTAGCGGCCGGGGTGTTTCTCGGTGGTCTGGCGCTGTGGCTGGTGCAACTGGCGGCCACCGCGGCTTACGCCAAACTGATGATGGGCACCATCACCTTCGGCAGTTAAGCCAGTTCGCTCGCACGCTGACTCGCGGCATCGTCATAAACGACGTACAGCGATTCGGCGATCTGGCTTTTGATCGCCTTGGTGCTTTCAAGGCCCAGGACGAAGCCTTCGGCCTTGCCACCGGCGCGGTTCAATTCCTCAGCGGTGCTGGCCTGGGTGATTGCATCAAAAAGTTTTTCGGCGTGGGGACCGACGCCTTTGGGCAGGCTGATTTGCGCGATGCTCATGCGAACACCTCGCTGTTACAGGACAAACGGTTCATGACGCGGACCTTTTTCGGCAAATGGCCGGCAGCGCGTGTGACCACTTCCGGGCAGCCATGGTAGACCTCTGCTGCGGTTCTGGTAACCGCCAATCGCTGACAAGTCATCGTCCGTCCCGAGAATTCATTTAATTTTTCAGCCCATGCTTGACTTCTCTTTTTGAATCAGTAACATACGCACCAATTCCGCAATAGCTCAGTTGGTAGAGCAAATGACTGTTAATCATTGGGTCCCTGGTTCGAGTCCAGGTTGTGGAGCCAAATAGCAAAGCCCCTGAATCGAAAGATTCAGGGGCTTTTTTGTGGGCGCTCGAAAAGATCAGAAGATCGCAGCCTTCGGCAGCTCCTACAGATTCAGCGTTCATCCGCAGAATCGGCGGAGTATGAGATCTGTGTAGGAGCTGCCGAAGGCTGCGATCTTTTGATCTTGAAATGAAAAAGGGCCGATCTGCGGTTAACAGATCGACCCTTTTCTATTCAGCTACAGCGGTCAGACATGCTCGCTGCTTTTCACCTGCACCTTCGGCGCACCGTGCCCATGATCGTGATCATCAGGCTCGATCACCGGCACTTCCTTGCCATCGCAGTCATGCAGCTTACCGTCGCTGAAGTAATCGCCTTCACGCAGCGCCGCCAAATCGCGATAGCGCAGGGTCCGCTCTTCCGCCGCCGCAAACACCGACTGCTGATCCGAGTTACCGGCGGTGAAGTGGTTGAACGCCAGATTGAGCAGGATCGCCATGATCGCCGACGAGCTGATGCCCGAATGGAAAATGGTCGCGAACCAGCTTGGGAAGTGATCGTAGAAGTTCGGTGCGGCAATCGGGATCATGCCGAAACCGATCGAGGTGGCGACGATGATCAGGTTGACGTTGTTGCGGTAATCCACCTTGGACAGCGTGCGGATACCACTCGCCGCCACCGTGCCGAACAGCACGATACCGGCGCCGCCAAGCACCGAAGTCGGTACCGCAGCGATGACCCGGCCCATGAACGGCAGCAGGCCAAGAATCACCAGAAAGATGCCGCCAGTCGCCACTACATAGCGGCTCTTGATCCCGGTCACCGCCACCAGCCCGACGTTCTGGGCGAAGGCGCTCTGGGTGAACGAACCGAAAATCGGCGCAAACATACTCGACAGCATGTCCGCCCGCAGGCCATTGCCCAGACGTTTGGAATCGACTTTGGTGCCGATGATCTCACCGACCGCCAGAATGTCTGCCGACGTTTCTACCAGGGTCACCATGACCACAATGCACATCGACAGGATCGCGGCGAAGTGGAAGGTCGGCATGCCGAAGTGGAACGGCGTCGGGAAGCCGAACATCGGCCCGGTGGTGACGCTGGAGAAGTCCGCCATACCGAGGAACACCGCCAGCACCGTGCCGATCACCATGGCCAACAGGATCGACAGACGCGAGATGGTCGAGCTGCCGACCTTGCTCAGCAACAGCACCAATACCAGCGTCACCGCCGCCAGACCGATGTTCTGCATGCTGCCGAAATCCGGCGCGTGACTGTTGCCGCCCATCGCCCAGCGTGCGGCCACCGGCATCAGCGTCAGGCCGATGGTGGTGATCACGATACCGGTGACCAAGGGCGGAAAGAACTTGGTGATTCGCGAGAACACCGGCGTGATCAGTAACCCGATCAAGGACGCCGCTATCACCGCGCCGAGCACCGACTGGAAGCCGCCCTCCCCGCCACTGCTGACGATTGCGACCATGGTCGCCACGCCGGAGAACGACACACCCTGCACCAGCGGCAACTGACAGCCAAAAAACGGCAGACCCAGGGTTTGCAGCAGCGTCGCCAGCCCCCCCGCAAACAATGAAGCAGCAATCAGCAAACCGATGTCCGCCGGCGACAGGCCGGCCGCCTGGCCGATGATCAGTGGCACCGCAACGATACCGCCGTACATGGTCAGAACATGTTGCAGGCCGTAAGCCATATTCGCGCCGACCCCGAGATTTTCGTCCTCGGGCCGTTGGTGTGAAACATGGGGCGTTTTCATGGTGGGGGGTTCCCTGGTTTTTGTTATGCGCACACTGTATTCAAAACTCGCGACAAGTGTCCATGCTTTTGTATACAAAATATCCGGGGAGGGTTACTCGTCACTCAAACGGCCTGATGACTTGAGTACCCCCTCATCACGTGGCGCGATCAAAAGCCATGCCGTACGGATCAACGGATGCCCCCCGCCGGGCAAGAAAAGGAAGTCACCATGAGTGGAAAACCCGCTGCACGCGCCACAGACGCCACAACCTGCCCTGCCCATGCGGCGCAGAAAATAGTTGCCGGCTCTCCCGACGTATTCTTCGATGGTTTGCCAGCCGCGCGCCTCGGCGACACGGCCTCTTGCGGCAGTTCCATCAGCGGCAACATTTCCGCAACCGTCTTCATCAACGGTAAAAACGCCGCCACCCAAGGCAGTCTTGGTAGCCATGGCGACGTTATCGTCGGCGGTTCCGGCACCGTCATCATTGGCCAGAGCGGCGGTGGCGCTGCGATCAGCCCCGTTCCGCCGATCAACCTCGGTTTCGACGAACAGTTCACGTTGCTGGACGCCGACGGCGAGCCTGTCCCGGACTTCGCTTACAAAATCACCACCGCGTCCGGCAAGGTAATCCGCGGCATCACCAATGAGCGCGGACTGACCCAGAGAGTCTCGACCCGAGCGAGCGAACTGCTGCATCTGGAGCCTGACGACCTGGCCTGAGCAGGAAAAACCAGTGGCTGAATTCACCTGAAGGGAGTTGTAACCAGCATGGCGCAGGCAATACTCAACAATAACCGGGCTCCCTCGAACCGGCAGAGTGGCAGTACGCATCCCGCAGTCGTTGTCACCAAATACACCAAACGGGCTGACGAAAACGGCTGGCTGAGTGTAAAACTCGAACCTAAAGGCACGCTCGTCGCCCTCTGCGAATACACCAAAGTGACCTTCACCAAGGAGTCCGGTGGTCGAACCTACTTCCGGATCGCCGACGGCAATTCGGAGTTCGTCGGGCAGACGGCCAGCCTGAAAACCGAAAATGCCTTGAAGTACCTGATGGACACCCCGCCAACGGCGCCTGCCACCGTCAAGGTCAAGTACACCGGTGCACCGGCCCATGCGGTCTCGGAGTTCAAAGGCAAACTGCTGCAACAATGGGCACAGGTCAGCTTCAATGGCAAAACGGCGAAGGTGACGCTGAACAGCCAGTGGGGCGGCGAATTTACCCCGATCCCACCCGGACGCCATCGGATCATGGCGCCTGACCGCTCCCACGGAAATATCTCCACGGATGGCTACAAGGTACAAGGTAATCTGCATTGCACCGACGTCTGGTTTCCAATCGAACTGCAAGGTACAAAAGGCAACAGCAGCCGTTACATCCATGTCGGTCATTTGTCCGACGGCTGTGTCACCTTTTATGAGTTGATAAAATGGAACGACATCTACGACTACCTGATCTGCCGGCGAGTCAAAGGTGAAGGCGGGAAATATGTCGGTGAATTGCTGGTGGAGAAATAATTGAAACGGTTGCTACTTATCCGATGGATACCCGCGCTGCTGCTGGTCATTGCCAGCAGTGCCAGTGCCAGTGCCAGTGCCGACTTTGGCTGTGATGACTTTCTTTCGAAGCTCGCAGACAAGCCATCGTTTGTTGAATTCAAAGGCTGCAAACAGGCGCTTGACCGCATGGGCCAGCCATTTTCAGCCAGCTATGAAGTATCCGGGGCCAATGCTTCGAAAGCCGAACAGTACCTTGAACAGCACTTCGGGATTTTGCCGATCACGCGCGCCTGTTGTGTCTGGGACTCGACCCAAAATGGTTTCAGACATCCAGCAACAGGCATCAACTACCTCATCAGCATTGGCTCAGAGGAAACAGAGGTCAGGCAACGGGAGTCGTGGGCCAAGATCAATCGCTTCACGATCCAGGTCGATGCTTACGCTGAGGATCCCTGACCAGGCTGGATAAGGCGTCCGAGCACCGGCCTCAACAACTGTGGACTCGCGACCCGTATCCCGAACTCAACCTCAATCAGATCGAGTAGATCCTCGACGTCCGCGACCTCACGCCGCTCGCTCTCGGCGCCCATGCGATGAATGGCGAAACTGCCGTTGTTCAGCGTCTTGCGCCAGCCATCCCCGGTGCGCGCCACCATCAGGCGCTGACTGAACGGTGACTCGGGATGCGTCGAGACGTACCAGTTGCCGATGGTGTAATCGATGTCTTCCTGGCGTTGCAGATCGAACAGGTACATCGATCGCCACTCACCCGCCACCTTGGCACGCAGCATGTAGCCGTCGGCCTGTTTTTCAATGCGATAAGGTTCGTGAGGGGTCGCTTGCTCAGTCTCGGTATCGAGAAGCAGCGGCGCGGTCGGCACCATGCCACCGAAACCGACATCAGTGATGTAGCGCACATCGTCGATGGTCACCAGACTCAAACGGTGTGTACGCGCTGTCCAGCTGCCTTCGGGCTGATTCATTACCACGCGCCCGCTGATGGCCCGAGCGTCGAACCCCAGTTCCAGCAACAGGGCAAAGAACAGGTTATTCAGTTCATAGCAGTAACCACCGCGCCCACCGAGCAAGACTTTTTCTTCAATGGACGGCAGGTCGATCAACACCGGCGCCCCGCTGATCGTCGCCAGGTTCTCGAACGGAAACACGCCGGTATGACGCAATTGCAGCAGACGCAGGGTCGCAAGTGTCGGTTCCGGTGGCTTTTCAAAACCCAGACGTTGCAGGTACAGCTTCCGATTCGTCAGGCGTGGCTCACTCATTGCTCGATCCTTATGCATGGGGCCGCAGGTCACTGCGTTGATGGTCGCCATGTATACGGGATCCGGCACTGTTTTCGACAATTGATTTCGCCAATCGCCTGCTAGCGTTTCTTGCGTGAACCGATACGGATCCACGTCGGCGCATGGTCACTGGCGTGCGGTTCGTTGCGCACCCATGCGTCTACGCCGGCTTCATGCAGATAAGGACTCAGCGCCGGGTTGAGCAGCAGATGATCGATGCGCAGACCGGAGTTGGTTTGCCAGTGTTGGCGGAAGTAGTCCCAGAAGGTGTAGAGCCGATCCTCGGGATACAGATGCCGCAGCGAATCGGTCCAACCCTGATCGAGCAAGCGCTGATAACACTCGCGACTCTCAGGTTGCAGCAGCGCATCCTTGAGCCAGAAACGGGTGTTGTAGATGTCCATGTCGGTGGGCACGACGTTGTAGTCACCGGCCAGCACCACCGGGTGATCGCTGCTTTGCAAATCCTTCGCATACGCGATGAGCCGTTCGAACCAGGCCAGTTTGTAATCGAATTTCGGTCCCGGTTGCGGGTTGCCATTGGGCAGGTACAGGCAGCCGACCAGCACGCCGTGCACCGCCGCTTCCAGATAACGGCTGTGCTTGTCATCCGGATCGCCGGGCAAACCGCGACGACTTTCCAGCGGTTGCGCGTCGCGGGCGAGAATCGCCACGCCGTTCCACGAAGCCTGACCCTGCCATATCGCGCCGTAGCCGGCGGCCTCCAGCTCTGCGGCGGGGAATGCCGTGTCGACAGACTTGAGTTCTTGCAGGCAGGCGATGTCCGGTTGCTCGCGCTTGAGCCAATCCAGCAGATTCGGCAAACGTGCGCGCAGGCCGTTGACGTTGTAGGTGGCGATCCGCAGGTTTTTCATCGGCTGAGGCTCCTGCCCATGGGCTGTGAAAATTCTGACCTCGTGAACATCGCGCCGGTTGCATCGGATCCACCCGCTGCGGCGTAATAGGCGCTCGCCATTCGCCCGCTCCGCCGAGACCTGAATCCCATGCAAACCACGCTGCAAGGTCAGCGCATCCTTTTGCGCCCGCTCCAGTATTCAGATGCCGCTGCCCTGCTCCACGCTGCCGCTGACGGCGAATTGTGGAACCTCACCGTCACGGTCGTGCCGTCGGCGAGCACCGTCGACAGCTACCTGAAAAAAGCCCTCGATGGCCGTGACGCCGGCTCGGTGCTGCCGTTTGTCATTGTGCTCAAAGAGAGCGGCGAAGTGATCGGCTCTACACGTTTCTGGAAGATCGACCCGCTCAATCGCAAGCTGGAAATCGGTAGCAGCTGGATTTCCGCGAGCTGGCAAAAATCCTTCGTCAACACCGAAGCCAAATACCTGATGCTGCGCCACGCCTTCGACGTGCTCGATTGCGTGCGCGTGCAGTTCACCACCGACGAGAACAATCAGAAGTCACGTAACGCGATCCTGCGCCTTGGCGCGCAACAGGAAGGTATCGTCCGCCACGAGCGGATCATGCCGGACGGACGCAAGCGCAACTCGGTACGTTTCAGCATCATCGACGACGAGTGGCCGCAGGTACGCTTGCACCTGGAACAGAAACTCGCCGGCAACCGGTAATGCTCAGGTGCGATTGCGCAACCATTGTAGAAAGCCTTTTTTCGCCACCACCACCGGCGCTTCCTCGGTCAGCGATTGCGCCTTGTGCAGGCGGTAATCGAGCAAGGTTTTCATGGCATCGCTGATATCGTGGCGAGCGTCCAGACACGGCTTCAGGTAAGTCTTCTCGATGCGGTACAGGGCGCAGAAGGTTTTCGCGGCAAACTTGGCCGGCACAGAAGAATCGGAAAGTATGCCGGCCTCGCCGATCACTTCGCCGGGGCCCATGCGCCCGGACTCGAACGGCGTGCCATGGCGGGTCAAGGTCACCGTGACCACACCCGACTCGATAATGAACAAGTGATCGCTGACCTCCCCCGCCTCAAGAATCGTCTCGCCGGCACGGAAGGTTTGCAGGGTCATATTCTGGCTGAAGGTTTCTTTCTCTTCCTGGCGCAACGTCGAGAAAATCGGCGAGCTGTCGAGCAATGCCCGTGGCCGCGAAAGGTTGGCCGGCGCACCGTTTTCATTGCTCGATAGCAAACTCACCCCGGACGCCTGCAAGTGCCGATAGGCCAGATCGAACAGCTGATTACGCACCACACGCTTCTCGCCCATCGAGGCGACGAAACCGCTGATCTCGTATTCCGCACCGCTACTGCCGGAGCTTTTCAGCGCCACACTGGGCGCGGGAGTATCGAGCAACTGACGACAGCCCTGCATCGCCCGCTCCAGCGCATCGATCACTGAATTGGGCCGCGCGTGCGGGCTGACCTGCACGCTGACCGCGACACCGAACATATTGCTCGGCCGACTGAAGTTGATGATCTTGGCTTTGGCCGCCAGTGAGTTGGGAATCACCGCCATGCTGCCCTGGCTGGTTTGCAGGCGTGTGGCGCGCCAGTCGATGTCGGTGACCCGGCCTTCGGTGCCGTCGATGGAAATCCAGTCATCCAGTTGATAGGGCTTGGTGGTGTTGAGGACGATCCCGGAGAACACATCGCTGAGCGTGCTCTGCAAGGCCAGACCGACGATGATCGCCAACGCTCCGGAGGTGGCCAGCACGCCTTTGACTGGCAGATCCAGCACGTACGCCAGCGCGGCAATGATCGCGATGAGGAAAATCACCGCGCCGAGCAAATCCTGCAACAGCCGCCCGGTGTGCCCGACCCGTTGCATCATCACCGCGCCGATCAACACCGTCAGGGTGCGTGCGCCGAACAGCCACCAGCCAATCTGCAACCCGGTCGCTGCCAGGTGCAGCGGCACGTTGTCGGCCCACGGTGCGGGCTCCATCGGGTTGAGGCCTTCGTTGAACAGCAACACGCTGAACAAGGCGAAAATCAGCACCCGCACCAGCAGTTTCCACTCGCTGCCATGGGAGCTGATCAAGCGCCACAGACCGAGATCGAGAAGGATCAGGATCAACGCGCAAAATAACGGATGTTCGGTGAGCAGAGATAGCATCAAACAACTCCGACGAAGGCCAATCGCGAGAAGATCGCACAGATTGGGACAGTGTAGGAGCAATTGATTTCACAGCATGAACACGCCCGCAAAAACACCACAAAACCCATGTAGGAGCTGTCGCAGGCTGCGATCTTTTGATCTTGAAAAAACAACATCAAAAGATCGCAGCCTGCGGCAGCTCCTACACAGGTTTACGGGGTGGCGGGTTATTTATCGTTGCTCAGGCTGTTGTAGCTGGTGAACAGGTTGCGGTAGTCCGGGATATGGTTGGAAAACAGCGTGCCCAATCCTTCAATATCGTTGCGCCAGTCGCGGTGCAGTTCGCAGGCCAGCCCGAACCAGGTCATCAATTGCGCGCCAGCGCTGGACATACGATTCCATGCCGAATCGCGGGTCAGTTCGTTGAACGTACCGGAGGCATCGGTGACCACAAATACATCAAAGCCTTCCTCCAGTGCCGACAGCGCCGGGAATGCCACGCACACTTCCGTCACCACACCGGCGATGATCAACTGCTTCTTGCCGGTCGCCTTGATCGCCTTGACGAAATCCTCGTTGTCCCAGGCGTTGATCTGGCCTGGACGGGCGATGTACGGCGCGTCCGGGAACAGCGCTTTCAGCTCCGGCACCAGCGGGCCGTTGGGGCCGGTTTCGAAACTGGTGGTGAGGATCGTCGGCAGCTTGAAGTACTTGGCCAGATCGGCCAGTGCCAGCACGTTGTTCTTGAACTTGTCCGGATCAATATCGCGTACCAGCGACAGCAGCCCGGCCTGGTGGTCGACCAGCAGCACTGCGGCGTTGTTCTTGTCCAGACGTTTGTATTGAGTGGTCATAGCAGTAGTCCTCGCGGGTGGTAGAGGCCGACGGGGGCCGGCCTCAGGGGACTCGATCAGCGCTGGGAATCCAGCACTTCGTGTTCGTTCGCGACTTGCTGAGCCTTGAGGTAGCTCTCGATCAGCAATTGATAATGCGGCATGGCCTGGGCGTAGACCGCCGCCCACTGTTCGGCATCGGGACGGTTCCACGAGCCTTGCAGCTCGGAAAGCGTAGCCATGATGTCGATCGGCACCACCCCGGCCTGGGCCAAACGGGCAACGGTCAGATCAGTGGCGAGTTTTGAGTGATTGCCGGACGCGTCGACCACGGCAAACACCCTGTAGCCTTCGTGCACGGCGGCGATGGACGGGAACGCCAGGCACACGCTGGTCAGGGTTCCGGCGATCACCAACGTCTTCTTGCCGGTGGCTTTGACCGCTGCGTGAAATTCCGGATTGTCCCAGGCATTGATTTCGCCTTTGCGCGCCACGTATTGCGCATGCGGCGCCGCTTCGTGAATCTCCGGGATCAACGGCCCGTTCGGTCCTTGCGGCACGGAGGCGGTGGTGATTACCGGCATCTTCAACAGGGTCGCGGCTTTGGCCAGCGCAACGGCATTGGCGCGCAATTGCGGCACGTCGATGTCCTTGACGATCTGGAACAGACCGCTCTGGTGGTCGATCAGCAACATCGCTGCGTCGCTGGCATCGATGGTCGGTTTGTGGCCGTCGAAGTTCGCTGCATTGACAGTGTTCATGTGCGTGTCCTCTTTTCTATAGGCGACAGCCATCCCTGGCCTGCGAACCGGCCTACGCATCCTGTGTAGAGCGGAGTGGTGGTGCGTTAAGCGTGCATCTGGCCGAAGCGGCCGGACTGGAAGTCGGCGAACGCCTGATGGATTTCCTGCTCGGTGTTCATCACGAACGGGCCGTGGCCGACGATCGGTTCGTCGATCGGCTCGCCGCTGAGCAGCAAAACCACCGCGTCATGGCTGGCTTCGAGCGTCATCTGATGGCCGTCACGCTCGAACAGCGCCAACTGCCCTTCGCGCACCGATTCCACACCGTTGACCTGCACCGAGCCTTTGAGCACCACCAGAGCGGTGTTGCGGCCTTCGTGCAGATCCAGCGTCAGCAACTTGCCGGCGTTGAGGCGCAAGTCCCACACGTCGATCGGTGTGAAGGTGCGCGACGGGCCTTTGTGGCCCTTGAACTCACCGGCGATCAGCCGCAAGCGGCCGGCATTTTCCTTGAGCGCAATGCTCGGGATGTCGCTGTCGAGAATGGTCTGGTAGCCCGGCGCGGCCATTTTGTCCTTGGCCGGCAGGTTGACCCACAGCTGGACCATTTCCAGTTTGCCGCCGGTTTTGGCGAAGTTTTCCGAATGGAACTCCTCGTGGAGGATCCCGGAAGCCGCGGTCATCCATTGCACATCGCCCGGGCCGATCACGCCGCCACTACCGGTCGAGTCGCGGTGCTGCACTTCGCCTTCATAAACGATAGTCACGGTTTCGAAACCACGGTGCGGATGCTGACCAACGCCACGCCGTTCGGAGGTCGGGGTGAAATCGGCAGGGCCAGCGTGATCGAGCAGCAGGAACGGGCTGATGTGTTTGCCCAGGTTGTCGTAGGAAAACAGCGTGCGAACCGGGAAACCATCGCCGACCCAATGGCCGCGCGGGCTGGTGTAGATACCGATGATGTTTTTCATGGTTGTCTCCAATGGGGTGAGTGATGCGATGGATTAAGCTTAAATCCATGACCATTAATGCACTAGACTGCAAAAATCAGCCTTAGCGTTCTATCTGGAGAACGATGGTGGAAGACCTCAATACCCTCTACTACCTCACCCAAGTGGTCGAACACCACGGTTTCGCCGCTGCCGGGCGCGCACTGGACATGCCCAAATCAAAACTCAGCCGGCGTATTTCCGAACTGGAAGAGCGCCTCGGCGTACGCCTGCTGCACCGCACCAGCCGCCATTGCTCGCTGACCGAAATCGGCCAGGCGTATTACCAGCGCTGCCTGGCCATGCGCGTCGAAGCCGAAAGCGCCGCCGAGCTGATCGAGCGCAATCGCTCCGAACCGCAGGGCCTGGTGCGCCTGAGTTGCCCGACGGCGCTGCTTAACTCGTGGGTCGGGCCGATGCTCACGCGTTACATGCTCAAGTACCCGCTGGTGGAGTTGTTCATCGAGAGCACCAATCGCCGCGTCGATCTGCTGCACGAAGGCTTCGACATTGCCTTGCGCGTGCGCTTTCCGCCGCTGGAGAACACCGACATGGTCATGAAGGTGCTGGGCAACAGCACGCAATCGGTGGTCGGTAGCCCACAGTTTGTCGAACGCCTGTCGTCACCGCCCTCGCCCGCTGACCTCAATGGTTTGCCGAGCCTGCATTGGGGCGCGGCGCAGCGTGAATATCAATGGGAGTTGCTGGGGCCGAATGACCACACGGCGCAGATCCGCCACACGCCGCGGATGGTCACCGATGATTTGATCGCGTTGCGTCAGGCGGTGATTGCCGGGGTTGGCGTGGCGCACTTGCCGAGTGTGGTGGTGCGTGAGGATATTGCCGCCGGACGCGTCGTCGAGCTGATTCCGGGTTGGGCGCCGAAGTGCGGGGTGGTGCATGCGATCTTTCCGTCGCGGCGCGGGTTGTTGCCGTCGGTGCGCACGTTGATTGATTTTCTCGGCGAGGAGTTTGCCCACAGTGACATTGCCTGAATCGGTGGTGCGCCCGCTCGCGAAGAGGCCAGCCCGGACAACACAAATCCTGGAAAAGATTCATGACTTCTGATCAACAGTGCTTTGCCCCACCAGCGGTTTTTCTCAACGATTCAGACATGGATACTCCTGCCCATTCCCACTGCAACCCTGGAGTCTTTCATGTCTGTACCCGCTTTCGGTCTTGGTACGTTTCGTCTGCAAGGCCAAGTGGTCATCGATTCGGTGAGCACCGCACTTGAACTCGGCTACCGGGTCATCGACACCGCGCAAATCTACGAAAACGAAGCCGATGTCGGCGCGGCCATTGCGGCCAGCGGCATCCCACGCGACGAGCTGTTCCTCACCAGCAAGATCTGGGTCGCCAACTTCGCCAAGGATCGTTTGATCGACAGCCTCAAGGAGAGCCTGCAGAAATTGCAGACCGACTACCTCGACCTGACGTTGATTCACTGGCCATCACCGGAAGACCAGGTACCGGTCGAAGAATTCATGGGCGCGCTGCTGGAGGCCAAGCGCCTGGGCCTGACCCGGCAGATCGGCGTGTCCAACTTCACCATCGACTTGATGAAACAGGCCATCGCGGCCGTCGGTGCCGACAACATCGCAACCAATCAGATCGAACTGCATCCGTACCTGCAGAACCGCAAGGTAGTCGAGTTTGCCCGCAGCCAAGGCATCCACATCACCTCGTACATGACCCTCGCCTACGGTGAAGTGTTGAAAGATCCGTTGCTCCAGCAGATCGCCGAACGCCTGCAGGCGACGCCGGCACAAGTCACCCTGGCCTGGGCGATGCAGTCGGGCTACGCGGTGATCCCGTCGTCGACCAAACGTGACAACCTGCAAAGCAATCTTGCTGCCACCGCGCTGACGCTAAGCGACGCCGATATGGCGCTGATTGCCACACTCGATCGCGGCCATCGCCTGACCAGCCCGAAAGGCATCGCGCCTGATTGGGACTGACCCGACACGCGTCAGATGTGTAGACGTTGCGCGAGGCTGGCCATGGCCTCGCGCAACGTCTCGACCGCGATGCCCAGCGTTGCCGCTTGCGCCTGTTGACTCGCCAGCTCCAGATCAACACACGCCGCCACTACCCGCGCTGCGCCCACCATCTGCGCCCCGCCCTTGATGTGATGAGTGAGCTCACGCAGCCCTGCGCGATCCTGCTCAGGCTGCAAATCATCAAGGCGTTGCAGATCGAGCTGCAAACTGTTCAACACTTCCTTGCGCAACTGTTCGATCAGGGCATGATCATCCCCGGCCATTTGCTCCAGGGTGCTCAGGTCGATTTCCGCCAACACCGGCGTTTCGCCGGGGGCAGCCGCGATGTCGCAATGACTGGCCGCCGTCAATGCCTGCGCCAGGTCGTGCAAGCGGATCGGTTTGAACAGACAGTCGTCCATGCCGGCATTCAGGCAGCGCGTGCGCTCCTCAACCTGAGCGTTGGCGGTAAAGCCGAGGATCAGACAGGGTTCGCGACCAGCCATTGCTTCTTCATCACGAATGGCCTGCGCCAGTTGATAACCGTTGCGCCGCGGCATGTTGCAATCGGTGATCACCACATCGAACGCCTGTGCACGCCAGCGCTCCAGCCCTTCATCGCCGTTCACGGTGTCGACCGTGCGATGGCCGAGTTCAGTCAACTGCCAGCACAGCAGCAAGCGGTTCACCGGATGATCGTCCACCACCAGAACACTCAATGAACACGTAGCGGCGATCAGTGTGTAGGACGGCGCCGTGGCCTGAGCGAGGGCTTCCAACAGCGGCAGCTCGAGGCTGACTTCGACCTGCGTTCCTTCACCCTGTGCACTGTCGAGTCGCAGCGTGCCGCCCATCATTTCGCAGAGGCTGCGACTGATCACCAGACCCAGTCCGGAGCCGCTGCGGGCCGCTTGCGAATCAGCGCCCGCCTGCACGAACGGGCTGAACAGCCGTCGCCGGTCATCGTCGCTGATCCCCACCCCACTGTCTTCAATCAGTACCTTCACCGCCAGGTGTTCGGCGACCATTGCGGTCACCACCAGCCGCAGACTGACCTCGCCCTCCTCGGTGAACTTGATCGCGTTGCTCAACAGATTCGACAGCACCTGTTTGAAGCGCGTCGGGTCGATCAGCACGTCAACATCGCTGCGAGCATCAAGTTCGATGTGCCACAACAAACGCTTCTGGCGCGCCAGCCCTTCAAACACCCGACACACCGACACCACCAGTTCGCGCAGGTTGGCGCGTTCCGGCGCGAGGGACAAATGCCCGGTCTCGATCCGTGCGATGTCGAGAATGTCGCCGATCAGCGCCAGCAATTGTTGCCCGGCATTGGAGGCCACCTGAATGGCCAAACGATCGGTCTGGCCTTCCTCGGCGCGCTTCAAGGCCAGTTCAAGCATGCCGATCAAGGCGTTCATCGGTGTACGGATTTCATGGCTCATGGTCGCCAGAAACGTGGTTTTCGCCCGATTGGCGTCGTCCGCCGCCTCCTTGGCTTCCTGCAATTGCTGCAACCATTGCTGGCGCCGACGAATCTGCTGGCGCTGAAAAACGATCCAGGCCAGCGCCAGCGTCAGCAAAACCGCTGCACCGGCAAAGCCCAGCAGAATTTCGCGACGATGCCGTAACCAGTAACTGTCATCCACAACCACATCGTGGCTCCAGCGCTCAACCAATTCGTCCATCTGTTGCGGGGCGATGCTCAGTAAAGCCTTGTTCAGGATCGAATGCAGTGCCGGCATGTGCGGCGCCGTCGCCAGCGCAATGCGCGCCGGTTGATCACCGACCGTGCCGCTGATGCGCAGACGCTCGCGGTAGTGACGGGCGATCAGAAAGCGCGCTACCAGCAACGAGCTGACCGTGGTGTCGACCTGGCCTTTGGCGATCAACGCCATGCCTTCGGCGGGGCTTTTGACTTCGATCAGACGGATGCGCGGCACCCGTTCCAATAAATATCCGCGTAACGGATGGCCGCGATAAATCGCCAGCCGTTTATCGTTCAGATCATCAAGGTTGAGCGGTCCCTGCACGGTGATTGCACTGACCAGCACAAACGGATTGTTCAGATAGGCGCGGGTAAATTGCAGTTCGGTTTCGCGCTCGCTGCTCGGCGTCACCACCGGCAATACATCGAGTTCACCGGCCTTGAGCTGTTCGATCTGGCGATCCAGCGACGTTCCGCGCACAACTTCGAAGTTCAGCCCGCTACGCTGGCTGATCAGGCTCAGCAGTTGCGCCGACAGCCCGCTGAAACGGCCATCGGCATCAAAGAAAGTCAGCGGTGCGAAATCTTCGATGGCACCGACGCGCACCACCGGATGCTGGTCCAGCCACTCCTGCTCGCTGGCACTGAGTTGCACCCGCGACTGTTCAGCCATTTCGGCAAGGCCTGCGCTCCAGCGTTGCTCGATACGTTGCCGGCGCTCCATGGGGATGGCGGTCAACGCTTTATCGACGATGCGTTTGAGACGCGCGTCGCTGCGCAACAGGGCAAAACCGAACGAATTGGCGTCCAGTCCCGCCGGGCCGGCCAACTGCAGGTCGTTACGATAATTGGTGTTGATCAGGTAGTTGGCACTGATGAAGTCGCCCAGATACACGTCATCCGCGCCGAACGCCACTGCCCCGAGCGCATCCATCGCCGAAGGGTAGCGCTGCACGCTGGCCTGGGGATAGAACGCTTGTACGCTGGCCAGTGGCAGATAGTCCTCGACCATGGCCAGACGCTTGCCGGCCAGATCGCTCGGCAACCGCTCTTCGAGCCGAGTCACCAGCATCGGCTGATCTTCGGCGTAAGCACGGGACAGAATGAAGTCCGGGTCGGCGGCTTCAAAACTGTTGGAAGTCCCCAGCAGATCAAGATCACCGCGTTTGAGTGCCGCCATCACGGCATCGCGGTTGGCAAAACGCTGCACTTCGATGCGCACACCGAGCAACTGCGCCAGCAGATCAGCGTAATCGGCGGTCAACCCTTCGAGTTCATGCTGATTGCGGGTGATCTCGAACGGTGGGTAATCCGGACCAGAAACGCCCATGCGCAGTATCGGGTGCTGACGCAGCCATTGCCGGTCCTGTTCGTCCAGGCGCAACTGGTTGTTTTCCGGCCCGCTGCGGGTCAGTACTTGCAGCACTTGTGGCGTGTCACTCGCCCAGCAGGTGGCTATCAGACTCAGCCACAGCCAGAAAATCTGCCATCCCTGCTTCATGTCCGCTCGCTCAGATCACATGATTGCGCTTGGCGAAATCGCGCAAGTGCACCGCTGAGCGGACCCCGAGCTTTTTCATCAGACGGGTTTTATAGGTGCTGACGGTTTTGTGGCTCAGGTGCATGTCCTCAGCAATCGCCTTGTTGGACTTGCCCTGCCCCAGTTGCTGGAAAATGCTCAACTCACGATCGGAGAGCTGATCGATCATCTGTTTCTCCGTGGTTTGCACGGCATTCAGCGTGCTGAAAATGTCCGGGAGCGTAGAAAAATAGGTATGCCCCGACATCACCGCCCGAATGGCGTTGCGCAATTGCTCCAGTTGATTGGTTTTGGTCACGTAGGCCATGGCCCCGGCACGCACGCAGCGATCCTGATAGAACATGGGTTCGTGTGTGCTGAACACCAGCACGCGGCAAGCAAAATCATTGGCCTTGATCCGGGCAAGAACCTCCAGCCCACCGAGTACCGGCAAGTTCAGATCGAGTATCACCAATCGAGGCTGGTGTTCCCGAATCAGCGACACCACCTCGTTGCCTTGGGACGCCTCGTAGATCTCTTTGAATCCTGCAGCTTGCAACACGATCCGGATGGCGGCGCGCACCACTGGATGATCGTCGACGATCAGCGCTGACTTCATGGCCACTCCCGGTGCAAAGTCTGACGAACAGGCCACCGATGGGGGCTGATCCAGACTCAGTGGCTGCGCCGGGACTGTTACATGGAACGGCGGGCAAATCACCTGTCAGACCTGACAGTTGCGGCCAGTGTTTTTTTATGCATGAGCAGCGAATTTTAGCGGTGAATATGGCTGGCAGGCTGAAAAAAGCTGCCGTCTCGCGGGTGTATCGACCAGCGCCATCAACTGACTGATCGACTGTTTTGAGGGCAGTGCCAAATGGCTGATTTGCACATTTTCCTGGGCGAAACCCGAGGCCTGTTGTAATGGTGCGGTGGATTCGTTGTAGATCAGCGCCTGACGAACCTGTGGGTTATCCAGGAAAAACCCCAGCAGATCCAGCGAACCTGCGGCCAGTTCGGCATTGATGACCACCGCATCGAACGGCTCGCAACCGTAGTCCACCAGCGTCAGCAGTTCGGTGAGGCTCTGTGCCGGAGCCACGCGGTAGTAATCGAGGCTGTTGAACAGACGTTCGATTTTCATCCGGTGGAAATGCTGCGTGTCGGCGATCAGGATGCGCAGGGTTTTCGTGATCATGGTCAATCTCGCGGGATTTGCGTTTTCTGGGTGTGGCAAGACTACGCAAGCCCTACGGCGGGTTCTGTAGGAATATTCCGAAAAATACGGCTATTCATCGCAGGCTCAACGAGCCAGTCCCCTCACTCGACGTTTTAGTGACCGACTGAAACCCCTTGAAGATGAAGAGCGCTTTATTCGGTGGTACTCGGACTCCAGAACGCCTGCACCACCAGCGCCGATGTGGAAATCCGCGCCACCAGTGCGTCGAGTTCATCACCGTCGACCGACGTTGTCGCCAGCGTCGCTTCGATTTCGATTTCATCGGCACCGAACGCATGCACATCCACGTCGCTGGCCGGGTAGTTGCTGCGTTCAAGCTCGGCTTCGAGCAACGCGAACACGGCGGTTTGCTGGGAGCGCCGGGCGATGACATAGACGATATTGGTGACTTCCGCCGAAACCACGTCCAAGGGCTGGCGGTTGATGTTGTTGACGATTGGCCGCAGCAAGGTGTTTGCGGCCAGAATGAACAGTGTGCCGAGCACCGCTTCGGCAAGCAGGTCGGCACCGGCACAGGCGCCGACCGCTGCTGAAGTCCACAACGTTGCAGCGGTGTTGAGGCCGCGCACATTGCCCTCTTCGCGCATGATCACCCCGGCGCCGAGAAAGCCGATGCCGGAGACCACGTAGGCGACCACGCGTACCGCACCTTCTGCGCCGGCGAGACGGTTGGCCATGTCGACGAAAATCGCTGCACCGACGGCGACCAGTACGTTGGTGCGCAGGCCGGCAGTGCGTTGCCGGTACTGGCGCTCGAAGCCGATCAGACCACCGAGAATGAACGCAGCGCTGAGGCTGACCAGGGTGTCGAGCAGCGAATCGAGGTTGAGGTTGTTGATGGCTTGCATAGTAATTTCCCTGAATACACACAAATCCCTCTGTAGGAGCTGCCGCAAGCTGCGA
>NZ_CATKPW010000003.1:0-221153 GCF_949767675.1 Pseudomonas sp. IT-P395 | reverse complement strand
AACACCCGCAGCAACGGATATGCCCCCCCCCAATTCCAAACCCCCAAACACAAAAAAAGGCGCGATCCTCTCGAATCGCGCCTTTCTCATGTCCCGCTATCTATCAGCTACCCAGCGCCTTCGAAGCCAGCCAGAACAACCCAGCGGACAGCGCCACAGTCGCCGGCAAGGTCAACACCCAAGCCAACAGAATGGTGCGAACCGTTCCACCCTGCAGGCCGCTCTTGTTGGCGACCATGGTGCCCGCCACGCCCGAAGACAGCACGTGAGTGGTCGACACCGGCAGGCTGAAGATGTTGGCCATGCCGATCAAACTGGCAGTAGTGATCTGCGCGGACATGCCCTGGGAATAGGTCATGCCCTGCTTGCCGATCTTCTCGCCGATGGTCAGCACCACGCGTTTCCAGCCAACCATGGTGCCCAGGCCCAAGGCCAGTGCAACCGCCAGAATCACCCAGAACGGCGCGTATTCAGTGGTGGTGGTCAGGTCTTTGCGCAGCTTGTCGAGGTCAGCCTTTTCACGGGCTTCCAGGCCAGGCAGTTTGCCAACCTTCTTCGCGGTGTCGTCCAGGCAGAGCAGGTAGCGACGTACTTCGATGCGGCTTTCCGACGACAGCGAGTGGTAGTCCGCTACGCCTTTAAGCGTGTGCAGCAGGGCGCTGATGGTCGGTTCGGTCTGCTGCGGGTTGCAGCGGAATTTCTCCGGCAGGTCGCCTTCCACGCTCTTGCCCAAGGCCAGGAATTCACCCAGCGAATCGGCGTTGCGCTGGTAGAACTGGCTCAGGTGCAGGGTCGCATC
Source organism: Pseudomonas sp. IT-P395 (assembly GCF_949767675.1). NCBI lineage: Bacteria > Pseudomonadati > Pseudomonadota > Gammaproteobacteria > Pseudomonadales > Pseudomonadaceae > Pseudomonas > Pseudomonas sp. IT-P395. The sequence continues at coordinate 220,354 of NZ_CATKPW010000003.1, read as the reverse complement.
GCGGGTGCGTTCGATCTGATACGTGGTGCTGTTCAGGTCGAGGACGAACTGCGCCGGGACGATACCGATCAGCACCAGCATGATCAGGCCGATGCCTTTCTGACCATCGTTGGAGCCGTGCACGAAGCTCACGGCCATGGCCGAGATCACCAGGACCAGACGGTTCCAGAACGGTGGATGCTTCTTGTCGTCGATCTTGCGGCGCTGTTCCGGTGTCTTGTGCATCTTCGACAGCGGACGCCACCATTTCAGGCCGATCAGAATCAGCGCGGCGATCAGGAAGCCGGCCATTGGCGAGAACACCAGCGAGGCGCCAATGTCGATCGCTTTCTGCCAGTTCACGCCGTCGGCCAACGGAATGTCGTTGATCAGGGCGTTGGCCAGGCCGACACCGAGGATCGAGCCGATCAAGGTGTGCGAGCTGGAAGCCGGGATACCGAAGTACCAGGTGCCCAGGTTCCAGGCGATTGCCGCGGCGAGCAACGAGAACACCATCGCCAGGCCATGGCCGGTGTTCACATTGATCAGCAGTTCAACCGGCAGCAAATGGACAATGGCATACGCCACGCCAACGCCGCCCAGCAGCACGCCGAGGAAATTGAACACACCGGAAAAGAACACCGCCAGGTGGGGCGGCATGGCTTTGGTGTAGATAACAGTGGCTACCGCGTTAGCGGTGTCATGAAATCCATTGATGAACTCGAAGGCGAGGACAAACGTCAGGGCGAGCAAGAGGCTCACAAGCACCCAAGCATCCAGTCCGCTGAATAAATCGATCATGAAGGTTTTCTGACCCGGTCGTAAGGGGGCGCGATTATGCCAGAAAAGACTGGAAATCGATCCCCTACCTGCTCATCGGTTACACACTTCTTCGATTTAATTTGTTGCAGCGCATGAAAACCCAGCGCAGCGCAGGGTTTTTCAAGTCATTGATTTATATAGTAAAAGGCTCATTTCGCAGGCGATTTCATCGTCGCGGAGAGGTCTCGAACGCTTGTCTGAAATATCTGTGAAACCTGTAGGACGCCCGTCCTCAGTCTGCCAGATCGGATGATGGCCGCTGCCCGCGGGTAGCGGGCGCGCAAGGCATCGTCGTTCCACCGCGCTTGTAACCGGTGTGGACGTAAAACCTTCAACGATCGAAAAACTGTGGCTCAAGGCTCTTCGGCTTTGAGTTCCTTTTCGATCTTTTCGATTTCTTGCTTGAAGACCTGATCCTGAACGGTCGGGCGTTTACGCCACGCTTTGCGTTCCGGTTCGGGCTGAGCGGCGTAGGTGGTGACTTCCCCGCCGTAAACTTCCTTGTAACGTTGTTCCTGGCGCTCAAGTTCCGCGCGCAGTTCGTCTTTCGTCACAGTGCTACCTGTATGAGTTGAGTTAAGTGTCTGGTGAAACGCACTGCAACGAATCGATTGAACGAAGCCACCGAGCATCCAGCACCTGAACAGGCATTGGTGTAATCGGTGGGGCGATCAAGACTTCCGTGTTACAGGCGGCTACGGCACCAGATAAAAACTGACGCAGCATCAGTTTCCTGTTTCAGCGAGCGCAGGCGTTGCATGAGTGATGCGCGTCAGGCGCTGGCCGGGCTGTTGGCGATGGACATCGCCGCAGCGGGTGACGACCTCTGCGTTTAAAAACGAGGTGCCACTGAGGTGCATTATAGCGGTCGATTCAGGAATGACTATCTTTGCCAAGTTAAAAACGGTTCTGAATGTGTGATTGTTTTGTGACTCGCAACTTTTCTCGCTAGTTGAAGTGCAGACGCCCACTATTTAGCGAGCGATCTGTTTTTGGCGCCATTTAGTCGAACAACTAAGGCCGTGATTCAGATAAAAGCCAAAGTTCAGCCGAACCCTTGGAGCGTCGACGCGAGCCGCATGGCTGATTGCGATTATCGGCCCGCGGTTCGATAATCGCCCAATCTTGCAGGTCCGACGCTTGTGCATTTGTTGGCGAGCCGCTTGTATAGCCCATTGATCCGTGCCGGATAAAAGGACAAGAAATGAACGATCAAATGCGCAACTCTTTCACCTCCGTGGCGCCGCCGATCGTCGCCTCGCCGGCCAAACGCATCCAGGCGTTGACCGGTGATCCGGACTTCATGACCTCGCTGGCCCGGGGCTTGGCGGTGGTGCAGGCGTTTCAGGAGCGCAAGCGTCATCTGACCATCGCCCAAATCAGTCACCGCACGGAAATTCCTCGCGCCGCCGTGCGCCGGTGTCTGCATACGCTGATCAAACTCGGCTACGCCACCACCGACGGGCGCACCTATTCGTTGCTGCCCAAAGTGCTGACCCTCGGCCACGCGTATCTGTCGTCGACGCCGTTGGCGGTGTCCGCCCAGCCCTACCTCGACCGCATGAGCGAGCAACTGCACGAAGCCTGCAACATGGCCACGCTTGAAGGCGACGACATTCTCTACATCGCGCGTTCGGCGACCACCCAACGGCTGATATCGGTGGATCTGTCGGTGGGCGGTCGGTTGCCGGCGTATTGCACATCGATGGGCCGGATTCTGCTGGCAGCCCTCGACGATACGTCGTTGCGTGAGTACCTCGATCACGCCGAACTGGTCGCCAAGACCAGTCGCACGATCCATACCCCTGATGCGTTGCTCGAATGTCTGCAGGAAGTGCGGCAGCAAGGCTGGTGCATTGTCGATCAGGAACTGGAACAAGGCCTGCGTTCGATTGCCGTGCCGGTCTACGATGCCTCGGGCCAAGTGGTGGCGGCGCTCAACGTCAGTACCCACGCCGGTCGCGTCAGTCGGACCGAGCTGGAGCAGCGCTTCCTGCCGGGCTTGCTCAGTGCCAGTCGCGACCTCAGCGCACAGCTGTTCGCCTGATGAAGCTGTTCGATAAACGCACAGTGTTGCGTTTATCGAATTGACGCTAAAACCCTCGGATCATTAATGTCGCGGCAGCGTCATCCGGCGCTGATGTGAATGAGCCCGCCGGACTGTCGACTCCCATAATAATGACAAGAGGCAACTCACCATGCGCACGCTCTCCGACTGTCTCCGCTCCACCCGCTGTTGCCGGGTTTCCCGCAACGCCTGATCCAGACCTTCTATTCTCGTGACCGTGCCTCTCTCTGGCCGGCCGCCGTTCGACTGCGTTTTTTGCGTGGAATAAAAATAATGAACCAGCCTCAGTCCGCTGTAGGTAACTGCCTCGACGTGCAGACCTTCATCAATGCCCAACCGATCTCGCGCTATCAGTGGCGGGTGGTGATCTTGTGTTTCCTGATTGTCTTTCTCGATGGCCTCGACACCGCCGCGATGGGCTTCATTGCCCCGGCGCTGTCGCAGGACTGGGGCATCGACCGCGCCAGTCTTGGCCCGGTGATGAGTGCGGCGTTGATCGGTATGGTCTTTGGCGCACTGGGTTCCGGTCCATTGGCTGACCGCTTCGGGCGAAAAGTCGTACTCGTCGGCGCTGTGGTGCTGTTCGGTGCCTTCAGCCTGGCGTCGGCCTACAGCACCAACGTCGAACAACTGTTGGTGTTGCGTTTCCTCACCGGTCTGGGTCTGGGCGCCGGCATGCCCAACGCCACCACGCTGCTCTCGGAATACACCCCGGAGCGCAAGAAATCGCTGCTGGTGACCAGCATGTTCTGCGGTTTCAACCTCGGTATGGCCGGTGGCGGGTTTATTTCCGCCAAGCTGATCCCCGCGTTCGGCTGGCACAGCCTGCTGCTGATCGGCGGGATCTTGCCGCTGATCCTCGCCGTGGTGCTGCTGTTCTGGCTGCCGGAATCGGCGCGCTACCTTGTAGTCCGCAATCGTGGCACTGACAAAATCCGCAAAACCCTGGCGCCGATTGATCCGCTCACTGTGGCCCAGGCTTCCAGCTTCAGCGTGCCGGAACAGAAAACCGTCAAGGCGCGAAACGTGTTCGCGGTGATTTTCTCCGGTACTTACAGCACTGGCACCTTGCTGCTGTGGCTGACCTATTTCATGGGCTTGGTGATCGTTTACCTGCTGACCAGTTGGCTGCCGACGCTGATGCGTGACAGTGGCGCGAGCATGGAACAAGCCGCGTTTATCGGTGCGTTGTTCCAGTTTGGCGGGGTGTTGAGTGCGGTGGCGGTGGGCTGGGCCATGGACCGCTTCAATCCGCACAAGGTCATCGGCACGTTCTACCTGCTGGCCGGGGTGTTTGCCTACGCGGTGGGGCAGAGCCTGGGCAATATCACGTTGCTGGCGACGTTGGTGCTGGTGGCGGGGATGTGCGTGAACGGTGCGCAGTCGGCGATGCCGTCACTGGCGGCGCGGTTTTATCCGACCCAAGGGCGGGCGACCGGGGTCTCGTGGATGCTGGGGATTGGCCGCTTTGGCGCGATTCTCGGGGCGTGGATGGGCGCGACGTTGTTGGGCCTGGGCTGGAATTTCGAGCAGGTGCTGACGGCGTTGGTGATTCCGGCGGCGTTGGCCACCACGGCGGTGCTGATCAAAGGCATGGTCAGTCATGCGGATGCGACCTGATATTTCGATGTAAAGCGAAAAGATCGTAGCCTTCGACAGCTCCTACATGTGAACGCGTAACCCTGTAGGAGCTGCCGAAGGCTGCGATCTTTGAACCGATAGGTTGACAACAATCTGTTCGATAAACGAACACTCAGTCGATTATCGGATTGTTTGGTGATTTTCCCAGGCTTAATCTTCAGTCACTCCGGCGCTGAACCTCGCGCCTTTTTATCACTGGCGATTCATTACAAAAACAGGAGCCCGCTCCATGGCTGAGATCCTTTCGCTGCACGACGCGGTGAAGCAATTCGTCAATGACGGTGACACCGTCGCACTCGAAGGCTTCACTCACCTGATCCCTACAGCAGCGGGTCATGAAATCATTCGTCAGGGCAAGAAAGATCTGACACTGGTGCGGATGACGCCTGACCTGATCTACGACCAACTGATCGGTGCCGGTTGTGCCCGCAAATTGATTTTCTCCTGGGGCGGCAACCCTGGCGTGGGTTCGCTGCACCGTCTGCGTGATGCGGTCGAGAAGCAATGGCCGCACGCTCTCGAAATCGAAGAGCACAGCCACGCCGACCTGGCCAATGCCTACGTCGCCGGCGCCTCCGGCCTACCGTTCGCGGTGCTGCGAGCCTACGCCGGTTCCGACCTGCCAAAGGTCAATCCGCTGATCAAAACCGTGACCTGCCCGTTCACCGGTGAAGTGTTGGCGGCGGTGCCGTCGGTGCGTCCGGACGTGACCGTGATCCACGCACAGAAAGCCGACCGCCAGGGCAACGTGTTGCTGTGGGGCATTCTTGGTGTGCAGAAAGAAGCCGCACTGGCCGCCAAGCGCTGCATCGTCACGGTTGAAGAAATCGTCGATGACCTCAACGCGCCGATGAACTCTTGTGTATTGCCGACCTGGGCCTTGAGCGCGGTCTGCCATGTTCCCGGCGGCGCACATCCTTCCTACGCCCACGGTTACAACGAGCGCGACAATCGTTTCTATCAGGCGTGGGATCCGATCGCCCGAGACCGTGAGACGTTTACTGCGTGGATCAACGAATACATCCATGGCTGCGCTGACTTCAGCGCGTTCCAGGCCAAGTTGGCCGCTGCTTCGGAGGCCAAATAATGACTTACACCACCAATGAAATGATGACCGTCGCCGCGGCCCGTCGCCTGAAGAACGGCTCGGTGTGCTTCGTCGGCATCGGCCTGCCGTCGAAAGCCGCCAACCTTGCGCGCCTGACTTCTTCGCCGGACGTGGTGCTGATCTACGAATCGGGTCCGATTGGCGCCAAGCCAAGTGTGCTGCCGCTGTCGATCGGTGACGGCGAACTCGCTGAAACCGCTGACACCGTCGTACCGACCGGCGAGATTTTTCGCTACTGGTTGCAGGGCGGGCGTATCGACGTCGGTTTTCTCGGCGCCGCGCAGGTCGACCGTTTCGGCAACATCAACACCACCGTGGTCGGCGATTACTTCTCGCCGAAAGTGCGTCTGCCAGGTGCCGGTGGCGCGCCGGAAATTGCCGGTTCGGCGAAAAGCGTGTTGATCATCCTTAAACAGTCGGCGCGTTCGTTCGTCGACAAACTCGATTTCATCACCTCGGTCGGTCACGGCGAGGGCGGTGATTCGCGCAAACGTCTGGGCCTGCCGGGCGCCGGTCCGGTCGGGATCATCACCGACCTGTGCATCATGGAGCCGGAAGAGGGCACCCACGAATTTGTGGTCACCGCACTGCATCCGGGCGTAACCCGCGAGCAAGTGGTCGCGGCCACCGGTTGGGCGGTTCGTTTTGCTGACAACGTCGAAACCACCGCTGAACCGACCGACGTCGAACTGACGGCGCTGCGCGATCTCGAAGCGCGCACGGCCGCCGCCCACGGCCAGGCACCGGGAGAAGCATGATGCGTGAAGTCTATATCTGCGACGCGGTTCGCACCCCGATCGGCCGTTTCGGCGGCGGTTTGTCTGCCGTTCGCGCCGACGACCTGGCCGCTGTGCCGATCAAGGCCCTGATGGAACGCAATCCGTCGGTGGACTGGAGCGCCATCGACGAAGTGTTCCTCGGTTGCGCCAACCAGGCCGGCGAAGACAACCGCAACGTCGCGCGCATGGCGCTGCTGTTGGCAGGCCTGCCGGACAGCGTGCCGGGCGTGACCCTCAATCGTCTTTGCGCTTCGGGCATGGATGCGATCGGCACGGCATTCCGTGCCATCGCCAGCGGCGAGATGGAGCTGGCGATTGCCGGCGGTGTCGAGTCGATGTCCCGCGCGCCGTTTGTGATGGGCAAGGCTGACGCAGCGTTTTCGCGCAACATGAAGCTGGAAGACACCACCATCGGCTGGCGTTTCATCAACCCGTTGATGAAGGCGCAGTACGGCGTCGACGCGATGCCACAGACCGCCGATAACGTCGCCGACGACTATAAAGTCTCGCGCGCCGATCAAGACGCTTTTGCCCTGCGCAGCCAGCAACGTACCGCCGCTGCGCAGGCTGCTGGCTACTTCGCTGAAGAAATCGTCGAAGTGCGGATTGCCCACAAAAAGGGCGAAACCGTGGTTAGCCAGGATGAACATCCTCGCGCCGACACGACCCTCGAAGCGCTGACCAAGCTGAAACCGGTCAACGGCCCGGACAAAACCGTCACCGCCGGCAATGCCTCCGGCGTTAACGACGGTGCCGCCGCGCTGATTCTGGCTTCCGCCGAAGCCGTAAAAAAACATGGCCTGACCGCCCGCGCCAAAGTGCTCGGCATGGCTAGTGCTGGTGTCGCCCCTCGGGTGATGGGCATCGGCCCGGTGCCAGCGGTGCGCAAATTGATCGAGCGCCTCGGCGTCGCGGTCAGCGATTTCGACGTGATCGAACTCAACGAAGCGTTTGCCAGCCAAGGTTTGGCGGTACTGCGTGAACTGGGTCTGGCGGATGACGCCGCGCAGGTCAATCCGAATGGCGGCGCGATCGCCCTCGGTCATCCGTTGGGCATGAGCGGTGCGCGTCTGGTGCTGACCGCGCTGCATCAGCTTGAAAAGATTCAAGGCAAGAAAGGTCTGGCGACCATGTGCGTCGGTGTCGGCCAAGGTCTGGCCCTGGCCATCGAACGCGTCTGACGCAAGCCGTGACGAAAAAGAACAGAGGAAAGCGACATGTCTGACAAGCCTGGTTACCGTCGTCCGCAGGAAGGCACTCAGCCTGAGTACCTGCACCCGACGTATCAATCCACCAACCTGCGCTCGCCGTCGAAGCCGTTGGTGTTTCTGCCGCACTCGCTGTCGGAAATCACCGGGCCGACCATCGGCGCCGAGCACGTGGGCGACACCGATAATGACCTGACCGCGCAGCACGAAGGCGAGCCGCAGGGCGAACGCATCATCATTCACGGCCGCGTGCTCGATGAAAATGGTCTGCCGGTGCCGGGGATTCTGGTGGAGATCTGGCAGGCCAACGCTGCCGGCCGCTACAACCACAAGCGCGACCTGCACGACGCGCCGCTGGACCCGAATTTCACCGGCACCGGCCGCACCGTCACCGACGCCGACGGCTGGTATCAATTCCAGACCATCAAACCCGGCGCCTACCCGTGGGGCAACCACCACAACGCCTGGCGCCCGGCGCACATCCACTTTTCGCTGTTCGGGCCGAGCATCCTCACCCGTCTGGTCACGCAAATGTATTTCCCGGGCGATCCGCTGCTGGCCTACGACCCGATCTACAACTGCGTGCCGGATACTTCGGCCAAGGAACGCCTGATCGCCAGTTTCGATCTGGAAAAAACCATTCCGTCCTACGCCCTCGGTTATCGCTGGGACATCGTGCTGCGCGGGCGTGAAGCCACGCCGATGGAGAAATAAGATGACGCTGACTGCGACCACGTCCCACACCGTCGGGCCGTACTACCACATCGGTCTGACCTGGCTGAACCGTGAAGACCTCACCGTCGAACAGACTCTGGGCGAACGCGTGGCGATCACCGGGCAAGTGGTGGATGGCAACGGCGATGTCGTCAACGACGCCATGCTCGAAGTCTGGCAGGCCAACGCCGCCGGCAAGTACGACCACCCGGAAGACGAGCAGGACAAACCGCTCGATCCGCACTTTGAAGGTTTTGGCCGGGTGCCGGTGGATGCAGAAGGGCGCTTCCGCTTCACCACGATCAAGCCGGGCACGGTTGAAGGGCTGAAGGGTTCGACCCAGGCGCCGCATCTGGTGGTGCTGGTGTTTGCCCGTGGCCTGGTGAAGCACTTGCTGACGCGGATCTACTTTGAGGGCGAGCCGGCCAACGTTGATGATCCGTTGCTCGAATGTGTGCCGGCTGAACGTCGCACGACCTTGCTGGCGAAAAAGGATGCGTCGGGTGTTTACCAGTGGAATGTGATTCTGCAGGGCACTGATGCCGAAACCGTGTTCTTCGATTACTGATCGCTGACAACTGATCGTTCCCACGCTCTGCGTGGGAATGCCGCCATGGACGCTCCGCGTCCACTGTGACGCGGAGCGTCACCGGATGCGTTACCACGCGGAGCGTGGGAACGATCGATATAGGATGTGGAACGGGACTGTTGCAAAGTATGTCTAGACTCTCACTGTCCCTATCGAGTGAAAAACAATGACAACTACCACCTCCCATTACACCGGCGAAGAGCGCAGCAAGCGCATCTTTGCCATTGTCGGCGCCTCGTCCGGCAACCTCGTCGAATGGTTCGACTTCTACGTCTACGCCTTCTGCGCGATCTATTTCGCCCCGGCGTTTTTCCCCTCCGACAACCCGACGGTGCAACTGGTCAACACCGCTGGCGTGTTCGCTGCCGGCTTCCTGATGCGCCCGATTGGTGGCTGGATTTTTGGCCGGGTCGCCGACAAGCACGGGCGCAAGAATTCGATGCTCATCTCGATTCTGATGATGTGCTTCGGCTCGTTGCTGATCGCCTGCCTGCCGACCTATAAAGACATCGGCGTCTGGGCACCGGTCCTGCTGTTGTTCGCACGGTTGCTGCAAGGCCTGTCGGTCGGCGGCGAGTACGGCACCACCGCCACCTACATGAGCGAAGTCGCCCTCAAGGGCCAGCGCGGATTTTTCGCCTCGTTTCAGTATGTGACGCTGATCGGCGGGCAACTGCTGGCGGTGTCGCTGGTAGTGGTCCTGCAGCAGTTCCTCACCGAAGAAGACCTGCTTGCCTACGGCTGGCGGATTCCGTTTGTGGTCGGTGCGGTGGCGGCATTGATTTCGCTGTTTCTGCGTCGCAGTCTGAAAGAAACCACCAACAAGGAAACCCGCGAACACAAGGACGCCGGCAGCATTGCCGCGCTGTTCCGCGATCACAAAGCTGCGTTCATCACCGTGCTCGGCTACACCGCCGGTGGCTCGCTGATTTTCTACACCTTCACCACCTACATGCAGAAGTATCTGGTGAACACCGCCGGCATGCACGCCAAGACCGCCAGCTACATCATGACCGGCGCGCTGTTCCTGTATATGTGCATGCAGCCGCTGTTCGGCATGCTCGCCGACAAGATCGGTCGACGTAATTCGATGCTCTGGTTCGGCGCGCTCGGTACGCTGTTTACTGTGCCCATTCTGTTGAGCCTGAAAAGCGTCAGCAGCCCGTTCCTCGCGTTTGTGTTGATCACCGTGGCGCTGGCGATCGTCAGTTTCTACACCTCGATCAGCGGCCTGGTGAAAGCCGAAATGTTCCCGCCGGAGGTCCGCGCCCTTGGCGTTGGTCTGGCCTATGCGGTGGCGAATGCGATCTTCGGCGGTTCGGCGGAATTCGTCGCCCTGAGCCTGAAGAACATCGGCATGGAAAACTCCTTCTACTGGTACGTGACGGCGATGATGGCGATCGCTTTCCTGTTCAGTTTGCGCTTGCCGAAACAAGCGGCGTACTTGCACCACGATCTCTAACCCGAAGCGCGCGAGCCGTGATGGCCCGCGCCGGCAAGGACTGTTTATGACTCAGCGACCGGGCAATCAATTGTTCGATGCCTATTTCACTGCCCGCGATATGCGTGAAGTGTTCTGCGATCAGGGCCGCGTGCAGGCGATGCTCGACTTTGAAGCGGCGCTGGCCCGGGCCGAGGCGCGGGTTGGTTTGATTCCTTCCTCTGCGGTGGCACCGATTGCGACGGCTTGCAGTGCCGGTCTGTATGATTTCGCGGCACTGGGCGAGGCGATTGCCACAGCCGGCAATTCGGCGATTCCGCTGGTCAAGGCGTTGGGTAAACAGATTGCCGCGACCGATGCACAAGCCGAGCGTTATGTGCATTTGGGTGCGACCAGTCAGGACGTGATGGATTCCGGGCTGGTGCTGCAATTGCGGCAGGCGCTGGCACTGATTGAAAGCGATCTGGCGCAATTGGCCGATTCCCTCGCGGTTCAGGCGCAACGTCATGCCTCGACGCCGCTTGCCGGACGCACCTGGCTGCAACACGCGACGCCGGTAACCCTCGGCATGAAAATCGCCGGATGGTTGGGCGCTGTCACTCGCAGTCGTCAGCGTCTGCGCGAACTCAAACCGCGTTTGCTAGTGCTGCAATTCGGTGGTGCATCCGGGACCCTCGCCGCGTTGGGCGAACAGGCCTTGCCGATTGCCCAAGCGTTGGCCGAAGAACTGCAACTGACCTTGCCCGAACAACCGTGGCACACCCAGCGTGATCGCGTGGTCGAGTTCGGCGCAGTGCTCGGTTTGATCGCCGGCAGCCTCGGCAAATTCGGCCGCGACATCAGCCTGTTGATGCAGACCGAAGCAGCAGAAGTGTTCGAGCCATCGGCACCGGGCAAGGGTGGCTCGTCGACCATGCCGCACAAGCGCAATCCAGTGGGTGCAGCGGTGTTGATTGGCGCAGCGACGCGCGTGCCCGGTCTGGTCTCGACGCTGTTCAGCGCGATGCCGCAGGAGCACGAACGCAGCCTCGGCCTGTGGCATGCCGAATGGGAAACCTTGCCGGAGATTTGCTGCCTCGTTTCGGGGTCGCTGCAACAGGCTCGGTTACTCGCCGATGGACTGGAAGTCGATGCCGAGCGCATGGGCCGAAACCTTGAATTGACGCAGGGGCTGGTGCTGGCCGAAGCCGTGAGCATCGTCCTTGCCCAGCGTGTTGGCCGCGACACCGCGCATCATCTGCTTGAGCAATGCTGCAAACGCGCGGTGGCCGAACAACGCCATTTGCGCGCCGTGCTCGGTGACGAACCGCAAGTCACCGCCGAGTTGAGCAGCGCTGAACTCGATCAACTTTTGAACCCCGCCCATTACCTCGGTCAGGCGCAAGTCTGGGTCGAGCGTGCGGTGGCCGAACACAACGCATTGTCTGTCTGAAAGGAGAGGGCTGTGGCTTTCGTTCAACTCGCCGATGGCGAACTGCACTATCAAATCGAGGGCCCGGTCGATGCGCCGGTGCTGGTGCTGTCCAACTCGCTGGGCACTGATCTGCACATGTGGGACGCGCAGATGCCGGCATTTACCGAGCATTTTCGCGTGCTGCGTTTCGATACCCGTGGCCATGGCCAATCGCTGGTGACGCCGGGGCCTTACAGCATCGAACAACTGGGTTATGACGTGCTCGGTCTGCTGGATGCACTGCACATCGAGCGCGCGCATTTCTGCGGGCTGTCGATGGGCGGTCTGATCGGGCAGTGGCTGGGGATCAACGCTGGTCATCGTCTGCACAAGCTGATCGTCTGCAACACGGCGGCAAAAATCGGCGATCCGTCGGTGTGGAATCCACGCATCGAAACCGTGTTGCGTGACGGCGCGGCGGCGATGGTTGCCTTGCGTGATGCATCGATTGCCCGTTGGTTTACCCCGGATTTTTCCGCTGCACATCCGGCCGCAGCCAAGCAGATTACCGACATGCTCGCGGCCACTTCGCCTGAAGGTTATGCGGCCAACTGCGCGGCGGTGCGTGATGCCGATTTCCGCGAGCAACTGGCGTCGATCAACGTGCCGTTGTTGGTGATTGCCGGCACTGAAGACGCGGTGACGCCGCCGGCCGGTGGGCATTTCATTCAGGAGCATGTACGCGGTGCCCAGTACGCCGAGTTCTACGCGGCGCACCTGTCCAACGTGCAGGCTGGCGCGGATTTCAGTGATCGTGTGTTGGCGTTTCTAAACGCCTGATAAGGGGATTTTCGTGGACGAGAAACAACGTTACGACGAAGGCATGCAAGTGCGCCGCGCGGTGCTCGGTGATGCGCATGTCGATCGCAGCCTGACCACGCTGACCGAGTTCAACTCGGAGTTTCAGGAGATGATCACCCGGCATGCCTGGGGCGATATCTGGACGCGTCCGGGTTTGCCTCGGCATACCCGCAGCCTGATCACCATCGCCATGCTGATCGGCATGAACCGCGAAGGCGAGCTGAAACTGCACCTGCGTGCGGCGGCCAATAATGGTGTGAGCCGGAGCGAGATCAAGGAAGTGATCATGCAGAGCGCGATCTACTGCGGGATTCCGGCGGCGAATGCGACGTTTCATCTGGCTGAATCGGTTTGGGATGAGCTAGGAGTCGAATCCCGGGAGTGATGTTGCCTGAGCTGACGCCATCGCTGGCAAGCCAGCTCCCACAGGTTTTTCAGGTGTGCACAAAATCTGTGTTCGCTGAAAATCCCTGTGGGAGCTGGCTTGCCAGCGATAGCAATAGTGGCCGCGACCAATCAAACCGTGGCAACAATAAATATCCGCTTGAACGCAAACAACGTATGCCCGTCCGCTTCCTGCGGATAATGCTCATGCACCCGCATCAGGTAGTGATAAATAAACCGCGTCTGTTCCGCTGAATTCAGCGCCTGCATCACCGGCCGCAGCGCCGAGACCTTCACCCAGTCATACACCGGCGATTTACCGTCGACTACCTGCAACTGCTCGGTCTCCCAGATATCCAGCGACGAGGTCAGCGGCGCGAGCAAACGGTAGTAATCCTCCAGTGCCAACAACGGCCGTGCGGCCATGCGCTGACGCAGTTCTGGTGTGCCTATTGGCGTGCCGCCGGGGCCGCCGTCTTCGAGGGTGTCGAGCATCAGCCGATACCACAGCGCATCGCGCCAGTCCGGCATGTGCGCCGCCAGACAACCGCCGGGATTCAGATAACCGAGCAGGTGCGGCAGCAGCGTTTCATGGCCCCCGATAAAGTGCAGTACGGCGGCAGCGAGCAGCAGATCCGCTGGCTGCTCCGGCCGCCAGTCGAGCAGATCGCAACACTTCCACTGCGCCCGGATCGGCAGACAGCGCGCTTCATCGAGCATCTGCGTGGAGCTGTCGACGCCCTGCAACTGCGCGCGCGGCCAGCGTTCGGCCAGCAACTGCGTGGCAATGCCGGTGCCGCAGCCAAGGTCGTAAATACGTTGCGGGTTCGGCAGGTCGACACGGTCGAGCAATTCATGGACTGGGCGTTGCCTGAGACGGGAAAACTGCTGGTACGCCTTGGCGTCCCAGTCGGGTGTTGCAAGACGAGAGATCATTGAGGGGGTCCTCCGGTGATCGTTGGTGTCTTCCGATGACAACCTGGCTCCCAGCTTGAGGACCGACTACGACGACGGAAGCGGAAAGGTGAAGCACCTGAGTCCTTCAGGTTTTGTCACTTTACCTGCCGACCGGCAAAGTGCCACTTCTCCTGACCAGTGGCGAGAATTCCAATGTAGAGCTGCCGCAGGCTGCGATCTTTTGATCTTGTTTTTAAGATCAAAAGATCGCAGCCTGCGGCAGCTCCTACAGGGGTGGATCGGTGTTTAGAGGAGGCTGATCGGGTAGCTGACGATCAAGCGGTTCTCGTCGAACTCGTTGTTGCTGAAGTCCCGGCGCATGGTCGAGTTGCGCCACCGGACGTTGAGATCCTTCAGCGCGCCGCTCTGCACGGTGTAGCCCAGTTCCGATTCGCGGCCCCATTCCTTACCGTCGGTGATCGTCCCGGTGTGCACGTTGTCGCCGCTGATATAGCGGTTCATCAGGGTCAGGCCGGGGATGCCCATCGCCACGAAGTTGTAGTCATGGCGCACTTGCCAGGAGCGTTCCTGCGCATTGTCATAACTGGCGTTGTAGCTGTCGTTGGCCAGCGTGCCGCCGCTGGTGCCGTTGACCCGCATCCAGGCGCTGTCGCCAGTGAGTTTCTGCAGGCCGACGTAGAAGGTGTTGCCGCCGTACTTCGCCGAGAACATGCCCGACCAGGTCTTGTTGTCGAGATCGCCGGCGCGGGCGCTACCATCGTCCTTGCCATAGAAGAAGCCGAGGTTAGCGCCGAGGGTCCAGTCGCCGAGTGGCTGGCTGTGGATCAGGTTGACGTACTGTTGGCTGTAGATGTCCTTGAGTTCGGCGTTCCACAAGCCGATCTGTGTGCGTTTTTCGTTGAAAGCGTATTCACCGCCCTGAAAGTTGAAGCGATCAGAGGTGAACGCCGCTTTGCCGGTCATCGACATGTCGCTCATGCTGCTGTCGTCGCGCGGGCTGTTGGCGCGGAACTGACCGCCGTAGAGGGTCAGGCCGTCGATTTCTTTCGAGGTAATCTGCCCGCCACGAAAGGTCTGCGGCAGCGAGCGGCCGTCGTCCGAACGCAGGATTGGCAGCACCGGCATCCACTCGCCGACCTTCACTTCGGTCTGCGAAAGCTTGGCTTTGAAGGCGACGTTGGTGCGGCCGAAGTTGTCCGCTGGGCGTCCATCGCGATCCAGTGGCAGCAATTGGGTGCCGCCGGTGCCTTTGCCGCCATCGAGCTTCACCGAATACAAGCCGAGCACGTCCAGGCCGAAACCGACGGTGCCTTGGGTGAAGCCGGATTTCGCGTCGAGGATGAAGCTCTGCGTCCACTCTTCAGCCTTGCCCTGAGCTTTGGTCGGGTTGGTGAAATTGCGGTTGATGTAGAAGTTGCGCAGGTTCAGGTTGACCTTGGCCCCTTCGATGAAACCGGCCTCTTCAGCCGCAGCGGGCAGCGCCGCGCCGGCCAGGGCCAGGACGATCAGACCGGGAAATGCGTAAGGCGCAGGGGAGGTTGTCATAGCTGGGGTCTCTCTTGTTTTTTTAAGGCGAACGGGTGCGCTGCGGCCGTTTTTTACGGTGCAGAAATGCGATGAATTCAGGGGGTGAAGCGACGGCGGTCAGCCGGTCGGAGCAGGGCGCGGGAGCATGGTGTCGAACCTGTTGTTATTGGTTTTGTTGATCGAATGGTGCGGGGGGCGGTGGTGGGGATTCAATCGGCGGAAGCGGTTTTTGGGCGATTATCGAACGCAAGATTTGCTCGGGGTTTTGGGTGAATGGGAGGGCCTCATCGCTGGCAAGCCAGCTCCCACAGGTTTTTGTGTCGTTCACAATGTTGGGTACACCACAGAACATTGTGGGAGCTGGCTTGCCAGCGATGGGGCCAGCCCAGACACCACAACTTTCAGACAGGCAACAAAAAGCCCACCAATCGGTGGGCTCCTTGTGTTCACCTGATGATGATCAGAACAACTTCATCTTCGGCGCTTCTTCTTTCAGTGGTTCGTTCTGCGCGGTTTGCGCATTCCAGCCGCCACCCAAGGCCTTGTACAGGTTGACCGCACTGGTCAGCTGCGCGAGGCGGTCGGTGATCAGCGCTTGTTGCGCGCTGAACAGCTGACGCTGGGCATCGAGGAAGGTCAGGTTGCTGTCGACACCGATGCGGTAGCGGCGCTCGGCCAGGCGGTAGTAATCCTGGTTGGCCTGCACGAAGTCACGCTGCGCTTGCAGCTGTTCGGTGTAGGTCTGGCGGGCGGCGAGGCCGTCGGCGACTTCCTGGAAGGCCGTTTGAATGGACTTCTCGTAGTTCGCCACGCCAATGTCCTTCTGGATCTTGGCGTAGTCGAGGCTGGCGCGCAGGCTGCCGGCGTTGAAGATCGGCAGGTTGATCTGCGGCTGGAACAGCCACGTCCCCGAACCACCCTTGAACAAACCGGACAGATCCGGGCTCAGGCTACCCGCGTTGGCGGTCAGGCTGATGCTCGGGAAGAACGCTGCACGGGCCGCGCCGATGTTGGCGTTGGCCGCTTTCAGGTTGTACTCGGCCTGCAGAATGTCCGGACGACGTTGCAGCAGATCCGAAGGCAGCCCCGGCGGTACGTCGCTGAGCAGGTCATCCGCCAGCGGCTTGGCCGTTTGCAGATTGGCCGGAATACCGGTGCCGAGCAGCAGGGTCAGGCTGTTTTCGTCCTGGGCCACTTGGCGGGTGTAACGCGCCAGTTGTGCCCGGGCGTTCTCGACCGAGGTGCGCGACTGCGCCAGATCCAGCGCCGAAGCGACACCGACTTCGTTGCTGCGGCTGGTCAGCTTGTAGCTTTCTTCGAAGGCACCGAGGGTGTCTTGGGTCAGCTTGAGCAGTTCCTTGTCCGCTTGCCAGGTCAGGTAAGCGTTGGCGACGCTGGCGACCAGACTGATCTGGGTGCTGCGGCGTGCTTCTTCAGTGGCGAAGTATTGTTGCAGCGCTTGCTCGCTCAGGCTACGAACGCGACCGAACAGGTCGAGTTCATAAGCGCTGATGCCGACGGTGGCGGAATACGAACTGCTGATCATCGAGTCGCCAGTCGTCGACGCGCGAGCCGGCAGACGTTGACGGCTGCCGCTGGCATTGGCCGAAACCGCCGGGAACAGGTCGGCGCGCTGGATGCGGTATTGAGCCGCATAGGCGTCGATGTTCAACGCCGCGACACGCAGGTCGCGGTTGTTTTCCAGCGAAACCTGGATCAGCTGTTGCAGCGCCGGGTCGTGGAAAAACTGCTTCCAGCCTTGCTCGGCAGCGGCCTGCGCCGGAGCCTGGGCCGGCGAGTACGCCGGCCCCTGCGGGTACTGACCTGCGACCGGAGCCTCAGGCTGCTGATAGTCAGGTATCAGCGAGCAACCGCTCAGCACGAAGGCGGCGACTGCGATGGAGAGTAGCGACTTGCTCATTGGCCAGCCTCTTTAGGAGTTTCAGTAGCCTCATCCTCGTCAGCGATTTTACGCTGGCCCAGGGACGAAACCGTAACGAAGAACAGTGGGACCCAGAAGATCGCCAGGATCGTGGCCGTGAGCATACCGCCAATCACGCCCGTACCGATCGCATGTTGACTGCCTGAACCGGCGCCGGTGGAGATCGCCAACGGTACAACACCGAGGACGAAGGCCAGCGAGGTCATGATGATCGGTCGCAGACGCATGCGGCAGGCTTCAATCGCCGCATCCCGCAGGCTGCGTCCCTGTTCATGCAGTTCCTTGGCGAACTCGACGATCAGAATGGCGTTTTTAGCTGCCAGACCGATGGTCGTCAACAGCCCCACCTGGAAGTACACGTCGTTGGACAGACCGCGCAGGCTGGTGGCCAGCAGCGCACCGATGATCCCCAGCGGCACCACGAGCATAACCGCGATCGGAATCGACCAGCTTTCGTACAGCGCCGCCAGACACAGGAACACCATCAGCAGCGACAGGGCGTACAGCGCCGGCGCTTGCGAGCCGGACAGACGTTCCTCATAAGACAGACCGGTCCAGGAGATACCGACACCCGCCGGCAGCTTCTTGGCAATCGCTTCGACTTCGGCCATCGCATCACCGGTGGAGTAACCCGGCGCCGGAGAACCGAGGATCTCCATCGCTTCTACACCGTTGTAACGCGCCAGTTTCGGCGATCCGTAGATCCACTCGCCCTTGGCGAACGCGGAGAACGGCACCATGGTCCCGGCGCTGTTGCGCACGTACCACTTCTTCAAGTCTTCAGGGCTCATGCGAGCACCGGCCTGACCTTGCACGTACACCTTCTTCACCCGACCACGGTCGATGAAGTCGTTGACGTAGCTACTACCGAAGGAGATCGACAGCGTGCTATTGATGTCGGCAATGCTCACGCCGAGGGCCTGGGCCTTCTGATCGTCGATTTCCAGGTGGTATTGCGGCTCGTCGTTCAGGCCGTTCGGACGCACCTGATAGAGCACCTTGCTCTGCGCTGCCAGACCGAGGAACTGGTTGCGCGCTTCCATCAGTTTTTCGTGACCGATACCGGCGCGGTCCTGCAGGAACACGTCGAAACCGGTGGCGTTACCCAATTCCAGTACCGCTGGCGGGGCGAAAGCAAACACCATCGCGTCGCGGAAGCTGAAGAAGTGTTGCTGCGCACGCTGGGCGAGGGCGAACACGCTGTTGCTCGCGTCACGCTCGTCCCACGGTTTGAGCATGATGAACGCCAGACCCGAACTCTGACCGCGACCGGCGAAGTTGAAGCCGTTCACGGTAAACACCGAGGCGACCGCGCCGGATTCTTTCTCCAGCAGGTAGGAACGCATTTCGTCGATCACGACTTGCGTACGTTCGGCACTGGAACCGGCCGGGGTTTGCACCTGGGCGAACAGTACGCCCTGGTCTTCTTCCGGCAGGAACGCGGTCGGAATACGGGTGAACAGCCAGATCATGCCAACAACGATCAGCAGATACGCCAGCAGATACGGGGCTTTGCGCGACAGCATGTTGCCAACGCCGCGCTCGTAGCTGCGAACGCCACGGTCGAAGTTACGGTTGAACCAGCCGAAGAAGCCTTTTTTCGGTGTGCCGTGCTCGCCTTTCGGAATCGCCTTGAGCATGGTTGCGCACAGCGCCGGGGTGAAGATCAGCGCGACCAGTACCGACAGGGCCATGGCCGAGACGATGGTGATCGAGAACTGCTTGTAGATCACACCGGTGGAACCGCTGAAGAACGCCATCGGCAACAGTACCGCCGACAGAACCAGAGCAATACCGACCAGTGCGCCCTGGATCTGGCCCATTGACTTCTTGGTCGCTTCCTTCGGTGACAAGCCTTCTTCGCTCATCACCCGCTCGACGTTTTCCACCACGACGATGGCGTCGTCCACCAGCAAGCCGATGGCCAGCACCATACCGAACATGGTCAGGGTGTTGATGCTGAAACCGAACGCCGCGAGGATGCCGAACGTACCGAGCAATACCACCGGCACGGTCATCGTGGTGATGACGGTGGCGCGGAAGTTCTGCAGGAACAGGAACATCACCAGGAACACCAGCACGATCGCTTCGACCAGGGTTTCAACCACACCTTTGATCGATTCGGTTACCACCGGGGTGGTGTCGTACGGGAACACCACTTCCATGCCTTGCGGGAAGAACGGCTTGAGTTCGTCAATCGTCTTGCGCAGGGCTTTGGCGGTGTCGAGGGCGTTGGCACCGTTGGCCAGTTTCACCGCCAGACCGGACGATGGCTTGCCGTTGAACTGTGCCGAGATGGTCGAGTTCTCACCGCCCAGACCGACATCGGCGACGTCGCCGACGCGCACTTGCGAGCCGTCCTGATTGACCTTGAGCAGAATCGCCTTGAACTGCTCGGCGGTCTGCAGACGGGTCTTGCCGATGATCGTCGCGTTTAATTGCTGGCCTGGCAGCGCCGGCAAACCGCCGAGCTGACCGGACGACACCTGAACGTTCTGCGCCGAGATGGCGGAGCTGACGTCAGCCGGGGTCAGGTTGTACTTGTTCAACTTGGCCGGATCGAGCCAGATGCGCATCGCGTACTGGGCACCGAAGACCTGGAAGTCACCGACACCGGCGGTCCGCGAAATCGGATCCTGCATGTTCGACACGATGTAGTTGGACAGGTCGTCCTTGGTCATGCTGCCGTCACGCGATACCACGCCGATGACCAAGAGGAAGTTTTTCACTGCCTTGGTCACGCGGATACCTTGTTGCTGCACTTCCTGCGGCAACAGCGGGGTGGCCAGGTTCAGCTTGTTCTGAACCTGTACCTGCGCGGTGTCGGAGTTGGTGCCTTGCTCGAAGGTCGCGGTGATGGTCATGCTGCCGTCGGAGTTACTTTCCGAGGACACATAACGCAGGTTGTCGATACCGTTGAGCTGCTGCTCGATCACCTGGACCACGGTGTCCTGCACGGTTTGCGCCGAAGCACCCGGGTAGGTCACGGAGATCGCAATGGCTGGCGGCGCAATGCTCGGGTACTGGTTGATTGGCAGTTTCAGGATCGAAAGTGCCCCGACCAGCATGATCACCAGGGCAATTACCCAAGCGAAAATCGGACGGTCGATGAAGAATTTTGACATGGATTACTCCCCTTTGCCGCCGGCGGCTTTGTCAGCTGCCTGAGCGGGGGCCGGGTTCTTGTTGCCTACGTTAGTGGCTTCGGACGGGTTGACCTGAACACCTGGGCGCACGTACTGCAGGCCTTCGGTGATCAAGCGATCGCCGGCCTTCAGGCCGTCTTCGATCAGCCACTGGCTGCCGACAGTGCGGCTGGCCTTGAGCTGACGCAGTTCAACCTTGTTGTCGGGGCCGACGACCAGTGCGGTCGGAGTGCCTTTGAGGTCGCGGGTCACGCCTTGTTGCGGTGCCAGAATGGCGGCGGCGTTGACACCGGCCTGCAACTGGGCGCGGACGAACATGCCTGGCAGCAGGGTGTGATCCGGGTTCGGGAACACTGCACGCAGGGTCACCGAACCGGTAGTCGGGTCGACCGTGACTTCGGAGAATTCCAGCTTACCGTCGAGCTTGTACTGGCTGCCGTCTTCCAGGGTCAGTTTGACTGCTGCCGAGTTTTCGCCGGATTTTTGCAGACGACCGCTTTCCAGCTCACGGCGCAGTTCCAGCAGTTCAACCGAAGACTGGGTAACGTCAACGTAGATCGGGTCCAGTTGCTGGATCGTCGCCATTGCGTCGGCCTGACCATTGCTGACCAGTGCGCCTTCGGTGACTGAAGAACGACCGATGCGGCCGGAGATCGGCGCATAGACCTTGGTGTATTTCACGTTGATCTGCGCGCTCTGCAGCGACGCTTCCGATTCCATGCGGTTGGACACGGCCGTGTCGTATTCCTGACGGCTCACGGCCTGTTCGTCGACCAGTTGCTTGTAGCGGTCGGAGATCGACTTGGTCGAACGCAGGCTGGCTTCGGCGCTTTTCAGGGTCGCTTCATAGACCGCCGGATCGATCTGATACAGCTGTTGGCCGGCTTTGACATCGCCGCCTTCCTTGAACAGACGCTTGAGAATGATGCCGTTGACCTGCGGTCGAACTTCCGCAATACGGAACGCACTGGTGCGACCCGGCAGCTCGGAGGTGAGGGTAAAGGCTTGTGGTTGCAGGGTGACGACGCCGACCTGAGGCGGAGGAGCGGCCGGTGCCGCTTCTTCCTTTTTACATCCGCTGAGCAGCGATGCCAGGGCGACGGCAGTGACCAGAGCGGTAACAGCTGGCTTGAATTGCATGAAGATCCTCGGGTCAGGCGCGCAAAAAGCGCACAAGAAGTGTGTAAGGGTAAAAAAAGGATACCGGGTGGATAAGTAGCTTGCTAAGGAATATACTTACGTTCATGGTTGTTTGTAAATACCTTGGCGTCGTATCCACCCTGTTACAAAACTCGTCGCAAGGTTTGAAATTGTAGGCCGGGGAGCTGATCCGTGAGAGATCGCCCCCTCTTTATTCAGCGGATATTCAGCCATCCCTGAAACATCCTGTTTGAGGTTTTACTGTCATGGTCCGTCGTACCAAAGAGGAAGCTCAAGAAACCCGTAGCCAGATTCTGGAAGCGGCGGAGAAAGCCTTTTATGAAAGGGGCGTCGCTCGTACGACGTTGGCCGACATCGCGGCCTTGGCCGGGGTCACGCGCGGTGCCATTTACTGGCATTTCAGCAACAAGGCCGACCTGGTCCAGGCCATGCTGGATTCGCTGCGTGAGCCGCTGGATGAGTTGGCCAGGGCCAGCGAAAGCGAAGATGAACTCAATCCACTGGGCTGCATGCGCCAACTGCTGATTCATTTGTTTCATCAAGTTGCGTTGGACCCGAAAACCCGGCGTATCAACGAAATTCTGTTTCATAAGTGCGAGTTCACCGATGAAATGTGCGATTTGCGCCAGCAGCGCAGGGACGTCAGTCTCGATTGCAATGAGCGCATCGCTCTGACGTTGCGTAATGCGGTAAATCGCGGCCAATTGCCGGAAGATCTCGACACTGCCCGTGCGGCCATCAGCATTCACAGCTATATCGATGGCCTTCTATATGGATGGCTTCTGGCGCCGGACAGCTTTGAGCTGCATGCCGAGGCCGAACGTTGGGTCGATACAGGGTTGGATATGCTGCGCCTGAGCCCCAGCCTGCGCAAATGAAACAAAATGCGTAATTGGCACAGCCTATGTCAATTGGCCTGCCTTTATATAGCTTCGCAGCGGGGGGAGTTTAAACGTAGCGAGCTACGCATTTTGTAGGGAATTTGTGTCTTCTGTGTGAATGAGTGTGAGCCGCTTGCCCTCACCCTAGCCCTCTCCCAGAGGGAGAGGGGACTGACCGAGGTGTTCTTGCAAGTTACACCGACCTGAAAAACCCAGTCGAACTCCGAATTTGAAAACTACACAAATCGGCCCCCTCTCCCTCGGGAGAGGGCTGGGGTGAGGGGCTGCGTACTCAGCCGCGCAATCAATCTCCCGGCGAACACAAAAAAGCCCCCGATTCTCTCAAGTCGGGGGCTTTATGTTTCTAGTGCTTACAGCGCTGGATAGTCGATATAACCCACCGGGCCTTTCGCATAGAACAACTCCGGACGCGCATCATTCAACGGCGCATCCGCCTTCAAGCGCGCCGGCAGATCCGGGTTGGCAATGAACGGCACACCAAACGCCACGGCATCAGCCTTGCCGCTGGCCAGCCACTCATTAGCGCTGTCCTTGGTGAAGCGTTCGTTGGCGATGTACGGGCCGCCAAAGGCTTCTTTCAGTTGCGGGCCGAGGCTGTCGGCGCCTTCTTTCTCACGGGAGCAGATGAACGCGATGCCGCGTTTGCCCAGCTCACGAGCCACGTAAGTGAAGGTTTCTGCCAGGTTGTCGTCGCCCATGTCATGGGAGTCGGCGCGCGGTGCCAGGTGCACACCGACACGGCCGGCGCCCCAGACTTCGATCGCGGCGTCAGTCACTTCCAGCAGCAGGCGTGCACGGTTTTCCAGCGAGCCGCCGTAGTTGTCGGTGCGCTGGTTGGTGCTGCTTTGCAGGAATTGATCGAGCAGGTAACCGTTGGCGCCGTGGATTTCCACGCCGTCGAAACCGGCGGCCTTGGCGTTCTCGGCACCGGTGCGGTAGGCGTCGACAATGTCGGCGATTTCAGCGGTTTCCAGGGCACGCGGGGTTGGGTAGTCGGCCAGTGGGCGCACCAGGCTGACGTGACCTTTCGGCTGGATCGCGCTAGGTGCCACCGGTGCCTCACCGTTGAGGTACGACGGGTGCGAGACGCGACCGACGTGCCACAGTTGCAGGAAGATCTTGCCGCCAGCGCCGTGAATGGCTTTGGTCACGTTGGCCCAGCCGCGCACTTGATCGTTGGACCAGATGCCCGGGGTGTCCGGGTAGCCAACGCCCATCGGCGTCACCGACGTGGCTTCGCTGAGGATCAGGCCAGCGGAAGCACGCTGTACATAGTATTCAGCCATCAGCGCGTTCGGCACACGGCCTTCGTCGGCGCGGCAGCGAGTCAACGGGGCCATGATGATGCGGTTGGCCAGTTCGATGTCGCCCAGTTTGATCGGATCAAAAATAGTTGCCATGTCTACAACCCTCGTAGGTGAAAGTTAATCAGTTGGTAGCAGGGGCCAGATCGGCATTGCCGTTCTGACGGAAAGTAATCAGGGTCACCAGCAGAGCGAGCACGGCCAGCGCGGCGGCTGCGAGTGGCACGCTGGTCAGGCCGTAGCCGTGAGCGATGACACTGCCGCCGACCCAGGCGCCGAGGGCGTTGCCGACGTTGAAGGCGCCGATGTTCAGGGTCGAGACCAGATTCGGTGCGGCTTTGCCGAAGGTCACCACGTTGACTTGCAGCGCCGGTACGGCGGCAAAACACGCGGTGGCCCAGAGGAACAGGGTGATTTCGGTGGGGATCAGCGCGACGCTGGTCCAGGTCAGTACGGTCGAGACCACGGCCATGGCGATGAACACGCCGATCAGCGTCGCGGCCATGCCCTTGTCGGCGAGTTTGCCGCCGATGATGTTGCCGACAGTCAGGCCCAGGCCGATCAGCATCAGCGTCCAGGTCACGCCACGCGGCGACACACCGGTGACTTCGCCGAGCAGCGGGGCAACGTAGGTGAACAGGGTGAAGACGGACGCGGCGAACAGCGCGGTCATGCTCAGCGACAGCCAGATTCCGGCACCTTTGAGGGCGGCGAGCTCGGCGCGCATGTCGAGCTTCTCTTCGTCACGTTTGGCCGGCAGGAAACGGATCAGGCCGATCAGCGCAATCACACCAATGACGGTCACCGCCCAGAAGGTCGAGCGCCAGCCGTATTGCTGACCCAGCGCAGTGCCCAGCGGCACACCGAGGACGTTGGCCAGGGTCAGGCCGGTGAACATCAAGGCCACTGCCGAAGCGCGTTTATTCGCTGGCACCAGATTGGCCGCGACGACAGAACCGATGCCGAAGAACGCACCGTGGCACAGCGCAGTGATCACCCGGGCGAACATCAGCACGTTGTAATCGCTGGCAATCGCACAGAGCAGGTTGCCGACAATAAAAATGCCCATCAACGCCACCAGTGCTGCTTTACGCGGCAGTTTGGCCGTGGCCATCGCCATGAACGGCGCACCGATGGCCACGCCGAGGGCGTATCCGGTCACCAGCCAGCCGGCGCCGGGGATCGACACACCGAGGTCAGCCGCCACATTGGGCAGCAGGCCCATGATGACGAATTCGGTGGTGCCGATGGCGAAGGCGCTCAAGGCGAGGATGAGGAGCGAGAGGGGCATGCAGGTTTCCTTGTCGGCTGGCTGACGTTAAGGGTCAGAGCTCTTTACTGAGGGTGCTGAGGAACGCTTGGATCACGTCCTCGTTTCGTTTGAAAAAGTGCCATTGACCGGCCTTCTGGCTGCTGATCAGACCGGCGCGTTGCAACGTCGCGAGGTGTGCAGAAACGGTCGACTGCGACAAACCGCAGCGCTGATCGATCTGCCCGGCGCAGATGCCGTACTCGTGGTTGTGCAACTGTTCCGGAAATTCGTTCTTCGGGTCTTTCAGCCAGTTGAGGATGTCTCGCCGTACTGGGTGCGCCAGGGCTTTTATTATTTCGTCGAGGTCGAGGTTCATGGCAGGGTGCTCACAATGTGTACAACGCTATATCGCGATGTGGCGAAATATAAATCGTTAGATCGCGATACACCAATATGATTTTGATCTGACGCCAGCATAAATTGGTATATCGCGTTATAACGATACATGGGTGTATGGCTTATGGGCCGCAGTGCTAAGCTGCGCCCATGAACTATCTCGCACATTTACACCTCGGTGGCCAGCGCCCCGGGCAACTGCTCGGCAGTCTGTATGGCGACTTCGTCAAAGGCCGGCTGCAAGGGCAGTTTGCGCCCGAGGTCGAGGCGGCCATTCAATTGCATCGACGGATCGATGTATTCACCGATCGCCATCCGCTGGTGGATATCGCGCTGGGGCGGTTTTCCGACACGCGCCGGCGTTATGCCGGGATTGTGCTCGATGTGTTTTTCGATCATTGCCTGGCGCGGGACTGGCGGCTGTATGCCGATCAGCCGCTGGAGGTTTTCACCGCTGACGTTTATCGGGTTCTGACCCGCGAGCGGCAACTGCCCGAGCGACTGGCGAAGATTGCCCCGCACATGGTCGCCAATGACTGGCTGGGTTCGTATCAGGAATTTGAAGTGCTGGAGCAGGTGTTGCGCGGGATCTCGCGGCGCTTGAGCCGGCCGGAGGAACTGGCGGGTGCGATGCAGGAATTGCGGCGGTTGTATGAGCCGCTCAGTGAAGACTTCCGGCTCTTCTACCCGCAACTCCAGGACTTCGCCCAATCCCCACCAACACCCTGAATCCCTGTGGGAGCTGGCTTGCCAGCGATGGCGTCAGCACATTCAACATTCGTGTCGGCTGGTCTACCGCTATCGCTGGCAAGCCAGCTCCCACAGGGGCCAAGGCGATTTCAGGATTTGTATTTCAGGCAGCGATTGCCGGACGCATTGGGGATTGTAGGGTTTCCGGAATTGCGCCAAACAACGCCTTCTGCACCGCCTGCTGCGCTTCAAACGCCAGCGCAGCACGCTCTCGTCCCTGACAGGCCATCGGCTTGAGCAAGTGCACTTCAACATCGCCGCAATCATTGCTGAACAGGCGCATCAGGTGCGAGAGCAGATCATCGTCGCCAATGAACGGCGCCAGCGCATCGATTTCGCCGTCACGCAGATAACGAATCGCCACCGGTTGCAGCATCACGTCGGAATCAATCGCCGCCGCCAGCAAACGGCCGTGAAAGGTGCGCAGCGAACGGCCATCGGTGGTGGTGCCTTCCGGAAACATCAGCAACGCATGCTCGGTTTGCAGATGACGGGTCATCTGCTTGCGGATCAACTGGCTGTCGCCCGAACCGCGACGGATGAACAGGCTGCCAGCCTTCGCCGCGAGCCAACCAGCCACCGGCCAGGTGCGCACTTCGGCCTTGGACAGAAACGACAGCGGCGTGAGCATGCCGAGCAGCGGAATGTCGGTCCACGACACATGATTGCTGACCCACAGCATCGGCTGCTTCGGCAGCTCACCGTGCACCGTCACCCGAAAGGGCAGGGCGTTGCTCAGGCGCGCCATGAAGAAGCGCGACCAGCGCTGACGCCGCTCCATCGAATGCGCCAGGCCAATGCGTTCAAACACGCCAAAGACGCTGGCCATGGTCAACCCCAGCGCCACCACCAGCAACACCCGCGCGATCCGCGCGTATACGCGCAACCGGCTCATCACACGGCCGCCTTGAAGTGCTTGGCGTAGCGCGGGCAGAGTTCGTCGCGTTTGAGCAGGATAAACACGTCGGCGACCTGGAAGTCTTCATCCCAGCACGGTTCGCCACAGATCTTCGCGCCCAGGCGCATATAGGCCTTGAGCAGCGGCGGCATTTCCGCGATCACGTTCGATGGAATATCCAGCGTCGGCAGCGGATTTTTCGGCTCGGCGCGCAGGTGTTCGGTGCACAGATAACGTTCGCGCAGGCGCTGCATGATCGCGTGGGCCTGGATGCCGCCGTCCTGCATGGGGATGCTCGCGCAACCCATCAGATAGCTGTAGCCGCCCTGATTCAGCACTTCGGCCAACTCGCCCCACAACACCGCAATGGTGCCGCCGTTGCGGTACGCCGGGTCGACGCAGGTGCGGCCGATTTCGAGGATCGGGCCTTGCAGATGGGCGAGGCCGTGCAGGCTGAATTCTTCTTCGCTGTAGAACTTGCCAAGGCTGCTGGCGGCGGTGTGATCGAGCAAACGCGTGGTCGCGACCAAACGGCCGGTGTTCAGATCACGCACGCCGATGTGGCTGCAGTGAACATCATAATCATCCATGTCCAGACCCAGCTCCGCGCCTTTCAATTTGGCGTTGAACTCGCCGCTGAAGACGTTGAAGCGCAGGGCCTGGGCTTGCTGCAAGGCCTCGGCGCCGATCAGGCGTTCGGCTTGCAGGCGGCGTTCATTGCCGGTGTCGCTGATGCGGGCGATCTGAGTCATGTGAATCTCCGTACGGGCCTT
Organism: Pseudomonas sp. IT-P395; assembly: GCF_949767675.1. NCBI lineage: Bacteria > Pseudomonadati > Pseudomonadota > Gammaproteobacteria > Pseudomonadales > Pseudomonadaceae > Pseudomonas > Pseudomonas sp. IT-P395. The sequence continues at coordinate 192,398 of NZ_CATKPW010000003.1, read as the reverse complement.
TAACCCGTCGTGGGTTGCAGCCGATCGACTTTCTTTATGCAGCCGTGTTGTGCAAAGTCAGGCTATGTAGCCCCGGTGTCATCGCCATGAACCTTTGGTGATGCTTATATGACAGCCCACGAGGAGCCTCTTATGCCCTGGCCAGATCTGCTGCACAGCCCTGACCGATTGCCCGCCGTTGCTGACCTGGCCGAGGGTTTTGCGACGTTGTTGCAGCAACTGGGCAACGTCACGCCGTTCGAATTGGCGGTCGCGGGCGGGCGGCGGATGGCCACCCCGGGGCTGGCGTTTCTGGTCGGTTATCAAGCGGCATTGCGCATGTTGTGGCCGAGTGCGCCGCTGAGCCTTGGTGCGTTGTGTGCGACCGAACAGCGCAGTCTGCGTCCGTCTGACATGCTCACGCGGCTGAGCGATTTGCGCCTGAGTGGGCGCAAGGATTTCGTTACGGCCGGCGATGCGGCGGACTGGTTGCTGATCGCTGCGCGCAGTGAAGCACCCGGTGAAACGCCGCGCTTGAGTCTGGCGGTGGTGTATCCCGGCGAGCCCGGTGTGACGGTAGAGAAACTGCCGGCGCTGCCATTGATGCCGGACATCAGCCATGGTCGGCTGCAGCTTGATAACGCGTTGTGCGAGTTGTTGGCCGGCGATGGTTGGGACGCTTACGTCAAACCGTTCCGCACCCTGGAGGACGTTTATGTGCTGAGCGCGATGACCGCGTGGCTGTATGGCGTCGGGCAGGACAGTGACTGGCCGCAAGCGCTGCAATTGCGTTTGCTGGCGCTGTTGGCCGGGTGTGCCGAGACGAGCCGGCAACCGCCGAACAATCCCGTCGGGCATGTGTTGCTGGGTGGGTTGTTTGCGCAGTTTGCGGCGCTGGAGGGGGAGGTGAGTCAGGCCTTGGCTGACGGGCCGGCAGAATGGGCGCAGATGTGGCAGCGCGATCAAGGGGTGATGCAGTTGGCCGCAGGGGCCAGGGCCAAGCGCTTGGCCAAGGCTTTGGTGGCGGGCTGAAGGGCCTCATCGCGAGCAGGCGAAGGCCTACAGTTGATCGAGTTTCGTCAGTTGAAATGCGATCCCCTGTAGGCCTTCGCCTGCTCGCGATAGCAATCTAAATAACACCGCATACTTGTCATAAACCCCGACTAGTCTCAGCAGGTTCTTTCCATGAGCCCCCACCATGTGCAAAGGCCTGTCGCTGTTTCTGCTGCTGATCACCTTCACCGTTCACGCCGAACAATGGCCGGGTGAAGAATGGCCAACCGGCCCGAAGGTCACCGATACAGAGGCGCTGGATCATTACGCCTTCCCGCCCCGCGATGACAGCACCCGCCAAGGCATCCGCACCGACGCGCTGCTGATCATCCGCGACGGCCAGATCATCTACGAACGCTACGCCGGCCCGACCACAGCACAAACCCCGCACCTGACCTGGTCGATCAGCAAAAGCCTGATGGCCAGCGTGCTCGGTGTGGCCTACGGCGAGGGCCTGTTCAAACTCGACGATCCGGCCGCGAAGTTTTACCCGTCACTGACCAAACACCCGGCGATAAAAATCGCCGATCTGCTGCACTGGGCCTCTGGTATCGATTGGCAGGAAGACTACGAATACGCCCCGCTGAAATCCTCGGTGGTGGCGATGCTCTATACCCGTGGTCATCGCGACATGGCTGCGTTTACCGCCGATCACGATGCCTACGCCGAACCGGGGCAGGCCTTCCGCTATTCCAGTGGCGACAGCAATCTCTTGGCGGCAGCGTTAAAAACGATCGTCGGCCCGCAGCGTTATGCGGATTATCCGTGGGAGGCGTTGTTCGAGCCGTTGGGCATTCGCCACGCCGTTTGGGAGACCGATGCCAGCGGCACGTTTGTCGCGTCGTCTTACGCTTACCTGACGGCAAGGGATCTGGCGCGCGTCGGGCTGTTGATGGCCCGTGACGGGCGCTGGAACGATCGGCAATTGCTGCCCAAGGATTGGGTCGACTTCAATCGGCAGCCCTTCGCCGGTTACAAGGCTCATCAGGACGAAGCGGTGCCCGGCGGCCAATGGTGGCTCAATCGTCCGGCCGATGGCGCCTTGTCACCGTGGCCCGATGCACCGCCCGACACCTTCGCCGCGCTTGGCCATTGGGGCCAGGCGCTGTACGTAATCCCCAGCGCCAACCTGGTGATCGTGCGCTACGCCGATGACCGCGACGACAGTTATCGACACAACGAATTGCTCAAACGCGTGCTGAAGGCGGTGCGGCCATGAAGCGCTTTTTGCTGTTGCTGCTGGTTTTGCTGCTCGGCTGGGTCGTCTACGAGCGCGAAAATCTGTGGGCCTTCCCCGACATCATCAGCGCCTACACCGCCAAGGAATATTGTTCGTGCCGCTATGTGATGAATAACGACGCGCAATACTGCCGTGGCTACGTAAAGCAGTGGTTGCCGACCAGCCAGTTCACCGATGACCCTGCCAGCAAAACCATCACGGTCAGCGGCATGGGCCGCAGCCACCGCGCCCAGTGGTTGAGCGAACGCTTGGGCTGCCGCCTGAACCCCTGAAAACCCGCAATCCTCCTGTGAACAGAGGCCCCTGTGGGAGCTGGCTTGCCAGCGATTGCGTCGGCACAGGCAATATTTGTGTGACTGATACACCGCCATCGCTGGCAAGCCAGCTCCCACAGGGATTTTCATCAATTGATAGATTTGCGGCGACCGAGTTTGCAATAACGGCATAGGCGGTTAAGGTTCGTGCAGGTTTATCGGCCCCACGAGTGTTCAATGTTCAACCGCTCCCTTTGTGCAACCCTGTCCAGCCTGCTGCTCGCCGCCGTCGCGCTGCCGGCGCAGGCCAATTGGTATCTGGACGGCGAGTCGTCGCGGCTGTCGTTCGTCAGCACGAAAAACGCCAACATTTCCGAAGTGCAGCGCTTTCTGGTGCTGCACGGCAAGGTCGACCCCAATGGGCGCGCCGAAGTCGAAGTCGAGCTGGATTCGATCAACAGCGGCATCCCGCTGCGCGATGAGCGCATGCGCAAGGAGCTGTTCCAGATCGAGCAATTTCCAGAAGCGACCATCACCACGCAGATTGATTTGCGCCCGATCAACGATCTGGCCCCCGGTGCGCAGCTGGAATTGCGCCTGCCACTCACCGTCAATTTGCACGGCAAACAACACGAGTACCCCGCCGAACTGCTGGCGACGCGTCTCGATGATCGACGTTTTCAAGTGGTCACGCTAGAGCCGCTGGTGATCAACGCCGAGGATTTCGACCTCGTGCCGGGGCTGGAAAGCCTGCGCAAACTCGCCGATCTGTCGGCGATCAGTCTGTCGGTGCCGGTGGGTGCGGTGCTGATCTTCACGGCGCGCTGACATGCGCGGCGCGGTGTTCCCGTGGCGAGACGGCAACCGTTTCGAGCTATTGATCGACGGCCCGCAATTCTTTCCGCGCATGCTCGAGCAGATTGCTGGTGCGCAGGAGCAGATCGAACTCGAACTGTATCTGGTCGAGGCCGGCGCCTGCGCCGAAACCATCGTGCAAGCGCTGGTGCTGGCGGCCGAACGTGGCGTGCGTGTGCGTTGCTTGTTCGATGATTACGGCAGCCTGGCTTTCACCCTCAATCTGCGTCAGCGTCTGACTCATGCCGGGGTCGAACTGCGTTTCTACAATCGGCTGAACTGGCGGCGCTGGGTCGGCAACTTCTATCGCGATCACCGCAAATTGCTGCTGGTCGATCAATGTCTCGCGGTGGTCGGTGGCACCGGTGTCACCGATGAGTTCTGGACGCCGGGCCATGACAGCAGCGAATGGCACGAAGTGATGGTCGAGATCCGCGGCCCGCTGGTGATCGACTGGCAATTGCTGTTCGACCGTCAGTGGATCGCCAACCGTTATCGCCGCGCCTGGCGCCCGGCCGCGCATTTCGGTCTGCCGCGCCTGCCTCGGGTGCCGGACAAGGGCGAGGGCATGGGCCGTGTGGCGTATGCCGATGCCCGCCAGCATCGTGACATTCTGCAGTCGCTGTTCCGCGCTTTGAACAGTGGGCAAAAACGCATTTGGATGGCCACACCGTACTTCCTGCCAACCTGGAAAATCCGCCGCTCCCTGCGCAAGGCTGCCGCACGCGGTGTCGACGTGCGGCTGCTGCTGACCGGGCCGCGCACCGATCACCCGTCAGTGCGCTACGCCGGGCATCGCTACTACCCACGACTGCTCAAGGCCGGGGTGCGGATCTTCGAATACCAGCCGTGCTTTCTGCATTTGAAAATGGTGCTGGTCGACGATTGGGTGAGCATCGGTTCGTGCAACTTCGATCACTGGAACCTGCGCTTCAATCTGGAGGCAAATCTGGAGGCGCTGGATCCGTCATTAACGGCAGCGGTAGAGGCGAGTTTCGTGAAGGACTTCGGGCTGAGTCAGCAGGTGAGTCTGGAGGAGTGGCAGCGCCGGCCGTTGTGGCGGCGGGTCAAGCAGCGGGTGTGGGGCTGGGTGGATCGGGTGGTGGTCAATCTGCTGGATCGCCGGGGATAGTTGCTACACCAAAAAAACACTGTGGGAGCTGGCTTGCCAGCGATGGCGGAGTATCAGTCAACAGAGATGTTGAATGTGCCGGCCTCATCGCTGGCAAGCCAGCTCCCACAGGTTTATGTGTTGCCTGAAAAATTACAGAAGTTCAAAGCTCTGCTGCGTCACGTCCTGGGAATCCAGGCCGATCTGCACGTTGAACTTGCCAGGCTCTGCCGCATATTTGAGCTGGGCGTTATAGAACTTCAGGTCATCCTCGCTGATGGTGAAGTGCACGACTTTCTGTTCGCCGGCCTTGAGCATGATTTTCTGGAAGTTCTTCAGTTCTTTCACCGGGCGGATCATCGAACCGGTGACATCCTGAATGTACAACTGCACCACGGTTTCGCCGTCACGCTTGCCGGTGTTTTTCACCATGACGCTGGCGTCGAGCTTGCCAGTGGCGTTAAGCGTGGTCGACGACAGCGCCATGTCGCTCAGGGCGAATTGCGTGTAGCTCAGGCCATACCCGAACGGGAACAGCGGGCCAGTCGTGTCATCGAAATACTGCGAGGTGTAGTTGCCCGGTTTGCCCGGCGTGAACGGCCGGCCAATACTCAGGTGGTTGTAGTAAGTCGGGATCTGGCCCACGGAGCGCGGGAAAGTCACCGGCAGTTTGCCCGACGGGTTGTAGTCGCCGAACAGCACGTCGGCGATGGCGTTGCCGCCCTCGGTGCCGCTGAACCAGGTTTCCAGAATCGCGTCAGCCGACTGGTTCTCTTCGAGAATGGTCAGTGGACGGCCGTTCATCAGCACCAATACCAGCGGTTTGCCGGTGGCTTTCAGCGCGCGGATCAGCTCGCGCTGGGTTTCCGGGATGTTCAGGTCGGTGCGGCTGGAGGATTCGTGAGACATGCCACGGGATTCACCTACCGCTGCAACGATCACGTCAGCATCCTTGGCAGCTTTCACTGCTTCGTCGATCAGCACGTTGGCCGGGCGCGGATCGTCGACCACTTCCGGCGCATCGAAGTTGAGGAAGTTCAGGTAGTCGAGCACCTTCTTGTCGCTGGTGATGTTGGCGCCACGGGCGTAGATCAGGTTCGACTTGTTGCCGATCACCGAACTCATGCCATCGAACAGCGTCACCGATTGCGCAGGGCGCCCGGCGGCCGCCCAACTGCCCATCATGTCGATCGGGGCTTTGGCCAACGGGCCGACCAGCGCGACTTTCGCGTCTTTCTTCAGTGGCAGCGTTTCGTTCTGGTTCTTCAGCAGCACCATGCTGCGACGCGCCACTTCACGGGCCTCGGCGCGGTGCAGACGGCTCTCGGCGTAGGTGTCGGCCGGATCATCTTCAGCCTTGCCGATGCGCAGGTACGGGTCCTTGAACAGGCCCATGTCGTACTTGGCCGCGAGCACTTCACGCACGGCGTTGTCGATGTCTTTCTGTTCGATCTCGCCGGACTTGAGCAGCCCCGGCAGTTCTTTGCCGTAGAGGGTGTCGTTCATGCTCATGTCGATGCCGGCCTTGATTGCCAGCTTCGCCGCTTCACGACCGTCGCGGGCCACGCCGTGCTTGATCAGTTCGAAGATCGCACCGTGGTCGCTGACCGCCAGGCCTTTGAAGCCCCAGTCCTTGCGCAGCAGATCATTCATCAGCCAAGTGTTGGCCGTGGCCGGAATGCCGTTGATCGAGTTCAACGCAACCATCACGCCACCGGCGCCAGCATCGATCGCGGCGCGGTACGGCGGCAGGTAATCCTGGTACATCTTCACCGGACTCATGTCGACGGTGTTGTAGTCGCGACCGCCCTCGACCGCGCCGTACAGGGCGAAGTGCTTGACGCTGGCCATGATGCTGTCGGCTGCGCTCGGGGTGGCGCCCTGATAGGCGCGCACCATGACGCCAGCGATGCGCGAAGTCAGGTAAGTGTCTTCCCCGAAACCTTCGGAGCTACGGCCCCAGCGCGGGTCGCGGGAGATGTCGACCATCGGCGCGAAGGTAATGTCGAGGCTGTCGGCAGCGGCTTCTTTAGCGGCAACACGTCCGGACTGGCCGATGGCGTCCATGTCCCAGCTCGAGGCGAGGGCCAGCGGAATCGGGAAAATCGTACGGTGACCGTGGATCACGTCGTACGCGAAAAACATCGGAATCTTCAGGCGGCTGCGCATCGCAGCGTCCTGCATCGGGCGGTTTTCCGGGCGGGTGATCGAGTTGAACGTACCGCCGATATTGCCGGCAGCAATCTCTTTGCGGATCAGCTCGCGGGGCATTTCCGGGCCGATGCTGATCAGGCGCAACTGGCCGATCTTTTCATCGAGGGTCATCTGGTTCATCAGGTTGCTGATGAACGCATCCTTGTTTTCCAGGGGTACCGGGGTCGTGGCGGCCAATACTTGATGACTGGCCAGGCTGACGAACAGACCCAGCAAACACAGCTTCTTCATGAATAGTTTTCTCAAGGGCCCAAGCGGCGATGCAACGCCGGCCAGCCAAAATTTAGGGAGCGACTATTGTTGTTCGGGTACAGGCTCAAAGAAACAGAGCCAAAAACGGCAGCCGACACTTGGCCGCATGATCACGCAGGGCACTTTTTAGCCCATTGCCCCGTCGTAATCCAGCGACGCGGCCGATTATGCCCCAAGAGCCCGCTGAGAATGTTTCGCGCTCGGTTTTTATAATGATATGTGCCAAGGAGCATCACCGCGATGAATGTAAGCCCAACCAATCGCTCGCGTTTGCAGGTCGCCACACTGCTGGTGCTGGCCACGTTGCTGACGGCGTGCGGCATCAACAATATCCCGACCCTCGACGAACAGGCCAAAGCCGCATGGGGCCAGGTGCAGAACCAGTACCAGCGCCGCGCCGACCTGATCCCCAATCTGGTGGAAACGGTCAAGGGTTACGCCAAGCATGAAGAGGAAACTCTCACGGCAGTGATTGAGGCGCGGGCGAAAGCCACGTCGATTCAGGTCGACGCCAGCACTCTCGACAATCCCGAGAAGCTCAAGCAGTTCCAGCAGGCGCAGGATCAACTGAGCGGCGCATTGAGCCGTTTGATGGTGGTCTCCGAGCGTTATCCGGACCTGAAAGCCAACCAGAACTTCCTCGCCCTGCAATCGCAACTGGAAGGCACGGAAAACCGCATTGCCGTGGCACGCCGCGATTTCATTCTGGCGGTGCAGAAATACAACACCGAGATCCGCACCTTTCCCGGTCGCCTCTGGCACAGCGTGATGTACAGCGATCTGCCGATCCGCGAAACCTTCGAAGCCACCACGCCCGGCGCGGAAAAGGCCCCGGAAGTGAAATTCTGATTCGAGGTTGTCCATGCGCGTGTTGAAAATGGGCCTGGTGTTGGTGCTGTGGGTATTAGCCTTCAGCGCCCACGCCGAGTTGACGTTCCCGGCGCTGAGCGGGCGGGTGGTGGACGAAGCGCAGATGCTCGAGCCATCGGTGCGTGCGCAACTGAGCCAGCAGTTGCAGGCCCATGAGCAGGCGACCGGCGAGCAGTTGGTCGTGGTCACGCTGCCGGATCTGCAAGGCACAACCATCGAGGACTTCGGCGTTCAGCTCGGTCGACATTGGGCCATCGGTCAGAAGGACAAGAACAACGGCGCGCTGCTGATCGTTGCCCGTGACGAGCGCAAACTGCGCATCGAAGTCGGTTATGGTCTCGAAGACCGGCTGACCGACGCGCAGACTTCAGTGATCATTCATCAAGTCATCACTCCTGCATTCAAAAGCGGCAACTTCAGCAAAGGCATCAGCGACGGCGTCGCGGCGATGCTGGTGGTGCTCGGTGGTAATCCGCTGGATGAGCCATCGACGGTTTATGAGTCCAGTGGTGATCCGTCCGATGATTTCATCTCACGGCACCCGGGATTGTTCGTGTTTTTGGTGATGTTGTTCATCCTGACGGTGTTTGTCTGCCAGATGCTCGGTATCCTGCCTGCCGGCCGGGGTGGCTCCGGAGGAGGGGGCGGCTTCGGCGGTGGTGGCGGTTTTGGCGGCGGCGGTGGAGGCGGGGGCTTCAGCGGCGGCGGGGGCAGTTTCGGCGGCGGTGGTTCGTCCGGCGGCTGGTGAAATCAGAAGAATAATGAGCAGGCACTTTTCAACATGGCACTACTGACCGAACACGAACAACGCAAAGTCGCCGAGGCGATTGCCCGGGTCGAGCGCGACACCGACGCCGAACTGGTGACGGTGCTCGCGGCGCGCGCTGATGACTACGCGTACATCCCGCTGCTGTGGGCGAGCCTCTTGGCACTGGTGGTGCCGGGCGTCGTCCACTACCTGAGCGGCTGGTTGACCTTGCGCAGTCTGCTGCTGGTCCAGTGGGGCGCGTTTATCGTGCTGTGCCTGCTGTTTCGTCTACCGAAAATCACCACCCATCTGATTCCGCGTCGCGTACGGCACTGGCGCGCGTCGAACCTGGCGCGGCGGCAGTTTCTCGAGCAGAACCTGCACCACACTGTGGGCAGTACGGGAATGCTGATTTTTGTGTGTGAAGCTGAGCGTTATGTGGAGATTCTGGTGGATGAGGGGATTTCCAAACGGCTGGATAACAAGAGCTGGGATGCGATTGTGGCGGCGTTTACCGATCAGGTCAGGCACGGGCGCACGCTGGAAGGGTTTGTGACGTGTATCGAGGCGTGTGGGGAATTGCTGAAAGTGCATGTGCCGGTGACGCAGGTTAGGAATGAGTTGCCGAATCGGTTGGTGGTGTTGGGCTGAAGTACTTTTTTCCTGTTTTAGATCCAAACCCTCACCCCAGCCCTCTCCCTGAGGGAGAGGGGGCCGACCGAGGTGTCTTGCGCTCGACATCGACCTGAAAAACCGTGTCGATTATGGATTCAAGGCAAATCGTTCAAGTCGGTGTATCTCGTCAATATCCCCCAATCAGTCCCCTCTACCTCTGGGAGAGGGCTAGGGTGAGGGCCGCTTTTAAAACCGTTGGGTAAATAAGAGCGTGTCCCCAACCCCCATCACCCCTAAAATACCCGCCATTCCCGATTTCGCCCGTCCGAGGCCGCTTTTCCATGTCCGTTACTGCACCTGCCACCAAGCCCGCGCCCGATCACCACGCCCAGTTCATCGAGCTGCTGCAAACCAGCCTCGACCAGAACGGCTTCATCAAACTGGTGCTGGCCAAGTACGTCGGCGAAGAAGTGGATTTGCAGCGAGTCATCATCAAACCGGTGACGGTCAAGGCGCAGCCGAATCTGTCGTTCGTCTATCGCTACAAAACCCGCGACATCACCAAAAACCTGACCCTGGTCGACGGCGTGGCGGCGATTGCCGCGCTGTTGCCGGCCTCGTTCAAGAATGCGCATTTACTCGCGGTAACTGACGAAGCCCAGCTGGAATACAGCAAAAAGGGCAAGCCTTCGCTGTTCAAGAGCAAACCTCAGCAATTGCGCGAGGCGCCGTCCGCCGAGCACAACCGTGAGAAAAACCGTTTTCTTGAGTTGAGCCGACCGTTCCTCAAAGACTTGGGCGTGACCAACGCGCAACATGAGCTGATTCCGGCGATGTCGCGCAAGTGGAAGCAGATCAACAAGTTCATCGAAGTATTCAGCCATGCCCTGACCTCGTCGCCGCTGGCGCTGGACCAACCGGTACGCGTGGCGGATTTCGGTTCGGGCAAGGGCTATTTGACGTTCGCGATTCACGATTACCTGCGCAACACGCTTAAGGCGGAAGGCGAAGTCACCGGCGTCGAGTTGCGCGAAGAGATGGTCAACCTGTGCAACGCTGCCGCCGCGAAACTCGATCATCCGGGGCTGGTGTTCAAGTGCGGTGACGTGCGCAGCGTGGCGCCGAGCGAGCTGGATGTGATGATCGCCCTGCATGCCTGCGACATCGCCACCGACTACGCGATCCACACCGGCATCCGCTCAGGCGCGTCGATCATCATGTGCTCGCCGTGCTGCCACAAACAGATTCGCCTGCAGATCCAGAGCCCGGCGCTGCTCAAACCGATGTTGCAATATGGTTTGCACCTGGGCCAGCAGGCGGAAATGGTCACCGACAGCCTGCGTGCGTTGTTCCTTGAAGCCTGTGGTTACGAGACCAAGGTGTTCGAGTTCATCTCGCTGGAACACACCAACAAGAACAAAATGATTCTGGCGGTGAAACGCGCCGAGCCGGTCGACCCAGCGCAGTTGTTGGTGAAGATCGAAGAGTTGAAAGCGTTCTACAACATCAGCGAACACTGCCTGGAAACCTTGCTGCGCGCGGATGGCTATCTCGCCTGACTCGGTCCCTACAAGGTTATGTGTTCAAGCTGTGGCAGGTTGCGCCGGGCGCACCGCGGTTTTACGACCGAGCATGACCGTTGCAATCACGCCACACGCAAACAGCCAGGTAATCGGCTCGACATGTTCGCCAAAGAACAGCACCGAAAACGCAATGGTGACGAAGATCTGCAACAACTGGATCTGACTGACCCGGGCAATCCCACCCATGGCCAGCCCGGCGTACCACGCAAAGAACCCAAGAAACTGCGAAAACAACGCCACATACCCAAACGCCCACCAGGTCTTGGCCGATACCGCGCCCTGATGCTGAAGCGCCAGATACAACACCGGCCCGATCAACAGCGGCGTCGACAGCACCAGCGCCCAGCAGATCACCTGCCAGCCACCCATCTCCTTGGCCAACCGGCCACCTTCGGCGTAACCCAAGCCGCCGACGGCAATCGCGCCGAGCATCAACAGATCACCGGCCTGAATACTGCCGGCCCCGGTGTACAACGCATAACCGAGCACCAATGCACTGCCCAACGCCGCACAGGCCCAGAAGGCTTTCGATGGACGTTCGTGGGACAGCCATGCGGCATACAGCGCCACGCACAATGGTTGCAAGCCGTTGACCAGTGCACCGTGGGACGCGGGCAAGGTTTGCATGGCCCACGCCGACAACACTGGAAAACCCAGAATCACCCCGGCGATCACCATGCTCAGGCCTTTGATTTGCTGCCAGGTTGGCCACTTCTCGCGACGCCACAACAACAGCAACGCTGCTGGAATCGCCGCGAACAGTGCCCGGCCCAAACCGTTGAGCAGCGGGTGCAGTTCCTGCACCACGATGCGGGTGAAGGGCAGGGTGAGGCTGAAGATCACCACGCCGAGCAGGCCGAGGGCCATGCCGGTGTTTTCGCGCGAGGACATGATGGGGACCGAAATTGAAGGTGGTTGGGAATGACCTTCATCAAGCCATAAACCGGGCGTTGCGGGCTGTTACAGCTAGGCACAGACTTATCCGTACAGTTTGCTGACGCCGTCGCGAGCAGGCTCACTCCTACAGTTGAGATGCGTACCCCTGTAGGAGTGAGCCTGCTCGCGATGGCGTCAACTCGGTAGTAGCCCGTTGTTACCCGTCACTGTCGAATAGGTCTACCTTGAATACTCCCAAGCATTCCCCCAGAGGAGACCTCCCCATGGCCGCGAAAAAGATCCTGATGCTGGTCGGCGATTACGTCGAAGACTACGAAGTGATGGTGCCATTCCAGGCCCTGCAAATGGTTGGTCATACCGTTCACGCCGTATGCCCGGACAAGGCTGCCGGCAAAACCGTGCGCACCGCGATCCATGATTTCGAAGGCGATCAGACCTACAGCGAAAAGCCCGGTCACCTGTTCGCCCTCAACTTCGACTTCGCCAAGGTCAGCGAAGCCGATTACGACGCGCTGTTGATCCCCGGCGGTCGTGCCCCGGAATACCTGCGCCTGAACGAAAAAGTCCTCGACCTGGTGCGTGCCTTCGACAAGGCCGGTAAACCGATTGCTGCCGTTTGCCACGGCGCGCAACTGCTGGCAGCAGCGGGCATTCTGGAAGGTCGCGAATGCAGCGCCTATCCAGCCTGCGCGCCGGAAGTGCGACTGGCGGGCGGGACGTACATCGATATTCCGGTGACGGACGGCCACGTTCAAGGCAATCTGGCCACGGCGCCGGCATGGCCGGCGCATCCGAACTGGCTGGCGGGTTTCCTCGGCTTGCTCGGCACTAAAATCACCCTGTAACGAGGATCCGCTGATGTGCGAGCTCTACGTCAAGGCTGACCCGATTCTTTATGAGTCACGCTCGCGTTCGCTGCGCATCTGCGGCGTGGTGACGACGCTGCGCCTGGAGAATCAGTTCTGGGACATCCTCAGCGAAATCGCCGAGGTCGACGGCATGACCACCAACCAACTGATCGCCAAGCTGTATGAAGAGGTGATGGATTATCGCGGTGAGGTGGTGAATTTTGCCTCGTTCCTGCGGGTGAGTTGTATGCGCTATCTGAGTCAGCGGCGGGTGAGTGCGCCGGAGTTGTCGGTGGTGCGGGCGGTGGTGAAATAGGCCAGACCGGGTTGACCCCATCGCTGGCAAGCCAGCTCCCACAGGTATTGTGATGCGGCACAGTTATAGGGCACACAACAGACCCCTGTGGGAGCTGGCTTGCCTGCGATTGGGCCGGTACAGGCGACAGAAGGCTGGGGCTGGTCTTTACTCATTTGCGCGAAATCTCTCAATCGCCAAGGAGCAACGAACATGTCCGGATGGTACGAACTCAGTAAAAGCAGCAACGGCCAGTTCAGGTTCGTGTTGAAAGCGGCGAATGCCGAAACGATTCTGACCAGCGAGCTGTACACCACTCGCGCAGCGGCCGACGGCGGCATCGCGGCGGTGCAAACCAACAGCCCGCTCGATGAGCGCTACGAGAAGAAGTCGACGAAGGACGGCCATCCGTATTTCAACCTGAAAGCGGCCAATCATCAGGTCATCGGCAGCAGCGAGGCGTATTCATCGGATGCGGCGTGCGATAAAGGCATTGCCAGCGTCAAGGTGAACGGGCCGAGCAAAGTGATCAAGGACAAGACTTTGCCGGTTCTCTAAACCCGCTTTCAAATCCAACACCATTCCTGTGGGAGCTGGCTTGCCAGCGATGAGGCCATTTCATTCAGCATTGATGTTGAATGATTCACCGCCATCGCTGGCAAGCCAGCTCCCACAGGTTTTTGCGTTGTCAGTGGATCAGCGCAGGGTTTTCAGGATTGCTTGCAGCTGAGTCTGGCCCGCCTCACTCAACGGGAATACCGGCAAGCGCGGATCACCCACCTCCAGCCCGGTCTGACGCAATCCGGCCTTGATCGTCGCCGGCAACCCACCCTTGAGGATGAAATCCAGCAGCGGCAACTGGCGGTAAAACAAATCCCGCGCGCGATCCAGATCGCCGGCCATGGCCGCGTCATAAAGATCCAGATTCAACTGCGGGATCAGGTTCGGCGCCGCCGTGCACCAGCCTTTCGCCCCGGCCGCAAACGCTTCCAGCGCCAGCGGATTGCAGCCGTTGTAGAACGGCACCTGACCTTCACCGAGCAATTGCAGCTTGTGCATGCGCTGAATATCGCCGGTGCTCTCTTTGACCATGGTCACGTTGTCCACGGCATTGACGATGCGCAGAATCAAATCCACCGACATGTCAGTGCCGCTGGTGGCCGGGTTGTTGTAGAGCATGATCGGCACGCCGATGCGCTCGCCGATGGCGCGGTAGTGGGCGAGGATTTCCGCTTCGCTGAGTTTCCAGTACGAAGCCGGCAGCACCATCACCACGTCGGCACCATGGGCTTCGGCGAAACGCGCGCGGCGCACGGCTTTGGCGGTGGTCAGGTCGGACACGCTGACAATGGTCGGCACGCGTTTGGCCACATGCTTGATGCTGAACTCGGCGACCTGATCCCACTCCGCGTCGCTCAGGTAAGCGCCTTCGCCGGTGCTGCCCAGTGGGGCGATGGCGTGGACGCCGCTGTCGATCAGACGATCGATAGATTGTCCGAGCGCTGGCAAATCCAGCCCTTCGCCATTGGCGCCGAACGGGGTGATGGTGTAGCCGATGATGCCGTGAATAGTGGACATGGGAATCTCTCCGTAACAGGTTTCAGTTCAGGCAATCGGCGTGTTGACGCAGGTTCTGCCGGGCGTAGTAGTTGAACGCAGCGGCGTGGCGTTTCGGCTTGGCGATCCAGTCGTGCGCCTCGCGGCCCAGCTCCGGGATGATCGGTTTGATCGTGCCGGCGGCCATCGCCAGCAGTTGCAGTTTGGCCGCGCGTTCGATCAATTGAGCGATGACGCAGGCTTCTTCAATCGTCGTACCGGTCGACAGCTGACCGTGGTGCGAAAGCAGGATCGCGCGTTTGTCGCCCAGCGCACCGGCAATCAGCTCGCCTTCTTCGTTGCCCACCGGCACACCCGGCCAGCCTTCGAGAAATGCGCAGTCGTCGTACAGCGGGCACAGGTCCATGTGGGAAATCTGCAGCGGTACTTCCAGCATCGACAACGCCGCGACGTGCGTCGGGTGGGTGTGGATGATGCAATTCACATCCGGGCGTGCGCGGTACACCCAGCTGTGGAAACGGTTGGCCGGGTTGGCCATGCCGTGACCTTCGAGGACTTCCAGATCCTCGTTGACCAGCAACAGATTGCTCGCGGTGATTTCGTCGAAACCCAGGCCCAATTGCTGAGTGTAATAGGTGCCGGGCTGCGGGCCACGGGCGGTGATTTGGCCGGCGAGGCCTGAGTCGTGACCGTTCTCGAACAGAATCCGGCAGGTCAAAGCCAGCTTTTGCCGGTCTGTCCACGTATTATCCGCGAGGCTTTTTTGCATCTGGGTCAGTGCTTGCTTGACCAGTTGGTCTTTGGGTAGTGCTAATGTCTTGGCCATGTCTGTGTCCTTTGGGTGATTGCAAATGACACGAAAGAGGCTATATGACACAAAGTGTCATTGGCAAGCACAAATCGTCGCTTCCTTGCTGGAATAACTGCCGCGCATGTCTATCCGTTTGAAATTGTTAAGAAAAAAACTTGGGGTAACCCTTGAGGCACTGGCCGAAAAGTCCGGCATGACCAAGAGTTATCTGTCGAAAGTCGAGCGCGGGCTGAACACCCCCTCGATTGCTGCCGCGTTGAAACTGGCGAAGGCGTTGAACGTGAAAGTCGAGGAATTGTTCTCCGAAGACAACGTCAGCCTCGACAGCTACAGCCTGGTGCGCAGCCATGAGCGCCAGTCATTGGCGGCCAATGACCAGAGTCCGGGATATGCCGTGCTCGCGCATCAGGTCAGCGAGCGCAACCTGCTGCCGTTCATCATCTACCCGCCGAGCGAGTTCACTGACAAAACCTTCAAGGAGCATTTGGGCGAGGAGTTTCTGTTCGTCCACGAAGGGCAGGTTGAAGTGGATTTCATGAACGAGAAGGTGCTGCTGGAGCGCGGTGACGCGCTGCACTTCAATGCGCAGAAACCACACCGGATCCGCTCGGTTGGCGAGGTGCAGGCGCAGTTGCTGGTGGTGGTACACAGCGCCGAAGAATGAACCTTAGAGTCAAAGGATCGTCCGAAGGCTCGGGCCGCGTTCGGACGATCTTTTGATCTTGCTTTAAACCTCGACCGGCACCGACAACTTAGGGCTGCCGAGCGCATGGCTCTTGGCATCAAAAAACCGCAACTCAACGCCCGTGCCTTCGAACACCTGCGCGTAATGCCGCTTCTGATGCTGAACAAACGCCGCACTGCGCGGATAAATCGAGATCGCCACCGTTGCAGGTTTCGCCAAGCGCAGCGCCCGAACGATGTGCGCATCCTGCTCGCCCAAGGCATGGCCAAAGATGCACAGACTGCCGCCATGCCCGAGCAACTGCTCATAACAGAACGACAGGTAATCCGAACTGCGAATAGTCTTGAGCTTGTCCGCACTCGGTCCTTCGGTGACGAACAGCGGCACGTCATCCAGTGTCTTGATCGTGTTGTTGATCGCAAAACTACCGAGCAACGTGCCCTCGGTTGAAGTCAGTTTGCGCGCCGTGCCGTCCTGATTGCGCACCAGATGCAGACCGCCGTGCAGGTACAACAGGCGCGGTTTGTCGGTGGCAGTTTCGCTCAGATCAAAACTCGCATTGGCGCCGTTGAACAGGTCGTCGATGGCGTCGCTTTGATGTTGCAGCGCCCAGTAATTGAGCAAGTCGTAGTTGGTGGTGAACACGGTGCGATAGCGCGCCAGTTCTTCGTTCAACGTCGCCAGCGTCGAAGGCTTCACCAGTCGCCACGGAATGTGCACCGCGTGCACGGTGTTGATCAGCGCTTCCTTGATCGCGTAGTAACGATTGCGCGGCGCCGCCGAGCTGACAGCCAACGCCTTGTTGACCCGGCTGGTGGTTTTCAGTGCGCCGAGTACCTGCTCGAAACTGCGCGTCTGCATCGCGTCGAACACCGCCAGTTCCGACGGGCTCAGCGGTTTTTCTTCGACGGTGCGGGCGTTTTCAAACAGCGAGTCGTAGCCGAAGTCGTCCCACACCGCACGGCTGGCGCCATTGCCTACCAACAGACCGTTGAAGTCGGTCGCGGCGCGCAGGGTGTTCCAGTCTTCGAGGCTGGCGTCGACATCGAGAAAATCGGTCATTGCGTAGGCGGTCTCAAAACAAAGGGGCTGATGGACGGTGACTTTATCACGAGCGGGCATTGAGCCAGATCAAGATCGCTCGTGACCGATCGGTCGATGCTGTGTCTATCCGCCGAACCGGAGCAGTCGATTCGGCCCCTGTCAGGAGATGCGCGCATGACCAGCACCTTTTTCATTCCGGCGGTAAACATCATGGGCAACGGCTGCCTCGATGAAGCTATGGTCGCCATTCGCAACTACGGTTTTCGCAAAGCGTTGATCGTCACTGACACGGGGCTGGCCAAGGCTGGCGTGGCCACGATGGTTGCCGAGAAACTGGCGATGCAGGACATCGATTCGGTGATTTTCGACGGCGCCAAACCGAACCCGAGCATTGCCAATGTCGAGTCGGGTCTGGGGCTGCTAAAGGAAAGTCGCTGCGATTTCGTCGTCTCGCTGGGCGGCGGTTCGCCGCACGACTGCGCCAAAGGCATTGCCCTGTGCGCGACCAATGGCGGGCAGATCCGTGATTACGAAGGCGTCGATCAATCGAGCAAGCCGCAACTGCCGCTGATCGCGATCAACACCACCGCCGGCACCGCCAGCGAGATGACCCGGTTCTGCATCATCACCGACGAATCACGGCACGTGAAAATGGCCATCGTCGACCGCAACGTCACACCGCTGCTGTCGGTCAATGACCCCGAGCTGATGGTCGCCATGCCCAAAGGTCTGACGGCCGCCACCGGCATGGATGCGCTGACTCACGCCATCGAGGCGTATGTCTCGACTGCCGCCAATCCGATCACCGACGCCTGTGCGCTGAAAGCCATGACCCTGATCAGCAACAACCTGCGCCTGGCTGTGCGTGACGGCAGCGACCTCGCCGCGCGGGAAAATATGGCTTACGCGCAGTTCCTCGCCGGCATGGCTTTCAACAATGCCTCGCTCGGTTACGTGCATGCGATGGCGCATCAATTGGGCGGGTTCTACGACTTGGCCCATGGCGTGTGCAACGCGGTGCTGCTGCCCCACGTGCAGACGTTCAATGCGCTGGTCTGCGCCGATCGGCTGACCGATGTTGCTCACGCCATGGGCGCCGACATTCGCGGTTTCAGCGCCGAAGAGGGGGCGCAGGCGGCGATCAATGCGATCCGCTGCCTGGCCAAAGATGTCGAGATTCCCGATGGCCTGCGCGAATTGGGCGCCAGGCTCAGTGACATTCCGCTGCTCGCCAGCAATGCGCTGAAAGACGCCTGCGGTCTGACCAATCCTCGGGCGGCGGATCAGCGCCAGATCGAGGAGATTTTTCGTAACGCGTTTTGAGCGGTTACGACGGGGTCAGCCCTTGCCCTCAGAGGTCACCGTAAACGTTCGAACACGGCCCCAATCAGACAATTTTCCATTGATGTTGTGAATGGCGGATATTCGATACCTGCCTTCCTTCAGGGGGAGGGTAGGTTGAGTATGCCATTGCATTTCGCTGTCGACGTCGGCTCTGGCAATCTCCAGGCCGTTGTCCAAATCGATAATGCTAACTCTGCCGATGGGCTGCGTGACATCGCCACGAAAGACCGGAACGGCATCTACCTCGGCTTCTTCCTCCGGTTCCATAACGACCGGAATGTTGATGGGGGGCCGCAAGAGCACCTTGTATTTGCGCTCCTCACTCCAACCTGACTTGACGCCTTCCACCTCCTGGCGGGCTTTAATCCCATGCTCCCCCGGGGACTGGGCTCCGCTGAAGCTGAACGCCCATCGTCCATTTTTGCTGACCTGTCCTCCACCCAGCGAATGCGTCTCTTCAATGTTCCAAACCTGCACCAGAGCACCCGGTATACCGCTGCCGAGAAACAGTGTTGCAACCCCCGTGTTCTTGTCCTTTTCGGGGTACGTGATGGTCGGGGGCGGGACAGGTTGCGTGTTGGGCTTGTCGGGAGTGCTCATTGTGTTTCTCGTTTCAGGCTGATTTGAAACGAAACACTGGCACGGCGTGTCCCGTTTCGAACCTGTAAAAACTACCAGTTTTTTAGCTTTTTTTGCTTGATACGCAATTTCATTTTCTTCTAAAAAACTGTCATTTCTGTCAGTTGTCCGGCGTGGCTACTTCGGATCGAATGCTCTGACAACGGGGGTCGACTTCGATCTCTCTAGGAGCACACGAACATGCCGAAAGCCACAGCACCCACAGCATCGAAAGCCCCCAAAACAGCAAAAGCACAATCAGCAGGAGAGCTGGATGATCGCTTTGGCCTGCGAACGCTGAATTTTCCCGGAGCGAGCAAGACCATTGGCCATGGGGTGGCGATAACGCCGTCGGGGCAAATCATGGTCAGCGCAACCGTTGAGGTATCGGGCCTTTCGTACTACGGCCTGGCGCGTCTGGATGCCAATGGCAATCCAGATCCGGGCTTTGGTAATGGCGGCTATCTTCGCGGCCGATTTGGCAATGGTCTGCTCTCGCAAGCCGGACAGTTGATCGTGGATGCAACCGGCCGGATCTACCTGTGCGGCGTGATTGGCGAGAGCAAAGACACCGCCATCGAATACCAACAGGTCATCGCTCGATTCATGCCCGACGGCTCGCCGGATACCGGGTTCGGCGACGATGACGATGACCATAAAAGCGGTTATCGGATTGTGCCCACGCGTATTCCTCTGCTGACAGGTGCCACGGGTGGCGGTCTGATTCTGGCGAAGTCCACGCCCCTGGCGGCGGAGCCGGACAGGCTGCTTTTCGTGACCTCGCAAAAGGGCAGTGGCTTGCTGACGCGCTTCCTACTGGATGGCTCCGACGACTCATCGTTCGCTGCCAACGGCTGGATTGTCCTGACGCTTAAGGGGGTGGCAATTTCATTGCGAGGGATCATCCAGCTCGACGATGGGCTTATTCTGGTGCATGGCAAAACGGAAATAACCAATCAGGGATTGGTCATGGCGTTCGACAGCAGCGGAAACGTCGCAGAGGCGTTTGGCAACAAGGGGACATTGCTGTTGAACCTTGAACAGGATGACAAGCCGCTCGAAAGCTCGGTCGAGCAGGTCATTGTGCAAACGTCAGAGCGCTTGCTCTTGCTCGGTTCGGCGGTCGAAGCATCGGCAGGGGACAAATTCCAGCACGCGTTTATCAGCGGCATCACCCACACCGGCGAAAAGGATGAAGCATTCAATGGCAAATATCCGGTTATCACCCCTGCGACAGGGACCCTCGATCTCAGGAGCTGGACGGAAGGGTTCGCCCTGGATGACAGCGCCGGCCATCGAATCGTCACGGTTGGACAAACCTCGGGGGGCACACGAGGTTTACTGACGGGAGGCTTTTTGGCAAATGGCGCCGTGGATCCGGCATTCAACGTCGAGGGTGCGGCGCAGATCGAGTGGCCTGCCAAGAGTGCCTGTATGCAGAATTCATCGGTGCTGGTCTTGGGGAACAGAAATGGCAGGGCGCAACTGATTCGCTTGCTAACCGCATCGGTCAGTGATCTGTGAAATCCCCCCGTCGGTTGATTGGCAGAACGGCAATCCTCCGAGATCGGTGGCCTGCTGTGACGCGTTCGCAAACAAGCCCGCTCCCACATTGAAATTCGATCCCCTGTGGGAGCGAGCCTGCTCGCGAAGACTGACTTCCAGACACTGAAAAACATCGATTCAAACGATCATCCAGCAGCCACTGTATTCTTCTCAAACACCCCGCCAAACTGAATCAACACCACTCCGGCAATCAACAACAGCGCGCCCGACACCCGCGATACCGTCAGTTGTTTTTCAACCAGCCCGAACCACCCGAAGTGATCCAGCACCATCGACGCAATGACTTGCCCTGCCAACGCCAGCGCGACAAACCCTGAAGCGCCAAGCTTGGGCAACAACGCTACCGCCAACGCCACAAAACACACACCAAACGCACCACCGGCCCACATCCACAATGGCGCCTTGCTGATAAACGCCAACGACGGCAACGGCAAGCGCAACGCCAGAATCACCGGCAGCAACACGATCACGCTGACCAGCAACGACGCCAATGTCGCCCACAACGGATGTCCCAGCCCACGCGCCAGATTGCTGTTGATCGCACTCTGAAACGGCACCACCGCCCCGGCAAACGCGGCCAGCACCAGCAAACCGGCCCACTGCAACGTACTCATGTTCATCACTCCAAGAGGTTTTGCTGGACTCTAGGGTATTCGTCGAGCAGATTTAAATTCCGTTTCGTCATCCAGTACATGCATCAGATGAATGATCTGCGCCGTATCGACCTCAACCTGTTGGTGATCCTCGACGCCTTGCTCAGCGAGCAGCACGTCACCCGCGCCGCCGAGCGTTTGCACCTCAGTCAACCGGCGGTCAGCCATGCACTGGCACGGTTGCGCGATCTGCTCGGCGATCCGCTGCTGGTGCGGGCCGGCTCGACGCTGGTGCCCACCGCGCGAGCGCTGGAACTGGTCGCGCCGCTGGCCGAAGCGTTGGCTCAGGTGCAATCGCTGCTGGCGCCGAACACCTTCGATCCGGCGAGTGCGCGCAGGACGTTTCGCGTGGCGATGTCGGACTACGGCGCAGCGATCATTCTGCCTACGCTGATCCGCACCCTGCGCCGGGAAGCGCCGGGGATCGACCTGCAAATCAGCCATGCCAGTCGCGAAGGCATGCTGGAAGGCGTGCTCAATGGCGATATCGATGTCGCCGCCGGCGTCTTCCCGGAAATGCCCCACGAACTGCGCAGCTCGGTACTGTTTGAAGAGCGCTACGTCTGCCTGCTGGATCGCCAGACGTTGCCGGGCAACGGTGTTCTGGATTTGCCGACCTACCTGTCACGTCCACATGTACTGCTGGAAATGCGCGGCAGCGGCACGCCGGAAATCGAGCGCGCATTGACGTCATTGCGTGAGCGTCGCCGCGTCGCGATCAGCCTGCCGCACTGGAACGTCGCGCCGCAGTTAATCAGTGGCACGGATCTGATTCTTACGGTGTCTTCACGCAGCGTGCGCGAGATTGATCAGCGCGAACTGATCGTGGTGTCGCCGCCGTTCGAGATTGCGCCATTCACGTTTGTGCTGGCGTGGCATAAGCGGCGGGGCGGGGATCAGGCGTTGAACTGGTTGAATCGGACGATTGAGGAGGGGATAGTGCGCGGCTGAAAAAGTACAAGGAGAAGGAAGTGACAATGAAGTCTGGCTGGATCGGATGTGCGGCATTGTGCGGGTGGTTGCTGGCGGGGCAGGCATTGGCCGATTGCACGCCACCCGCGGTGTCGGGAAACTGGGACTTTGGCCAGTGCAAGGATTGGCCTGCTTATCCAGGGCTGACCATCTCTTTGCTATTGAAGTTTGAGCCGGATCCAGTTGACACCGATGGCGATAAGATTGGCTCTTACGATTTGGGTTTATCCGTTTTATCAGCAGACGACCCAACCCCCATCGCCACTTACCATCAACCTGTTGCATTTTTTTCTGATGCGTTCGCGCTGGATAGCGTGCAGATCGACACCGCGCGCTACAAACTCACGCCTGAACTTCGTGCTTTTGGTATTCGGGCAAATTTCAAAGGCTCGTCTCGCGTTAATCCATTGGATGAAACCGTGCTGTCGCTCTATGTGAAAGAGGGAAGCAAACTGCGTCCTGTGTTGGATCGATTAGTGGTTTACCGCTTCAGTGGTGAATGGGACGGCAATTGCGCGGGAGAACGCGCGACCACTGTTCGCACCATCGAAATGGGTAAAACCAGCTCTCATGGTTTTGCCGACCTTGTCGTTAAATCAGTCACCACCGGTCTCGTCGGAGAAGGATCGCCTGACAATTGCGAAATGAAGACTACGAACGACAAGCCCGTGCTGACCACGCTCCGCTACGACGGAAAAGCGTACGTCCTGCCGCAAGAATTCAAAGGCCTTTAACCGGCCTGCTTAACCCGACTTTTATCAAGGAAGAACAATGCTCACGCCCACCAGACTCCTTATAGCCCTCAGTATTCTGGCCCTCGTTCCTCAAGCCCAGGCCGCTTGCCAGACCAAAGACTTCGACGGCAAATCCCTGTCGCGCTGCAAAGTCTGGCCGGCCGTGCAGAGCCAGGCGATTTCGGTTAAATCCACTTACCTTGCCGACGCCGGCGACGATGAGGCCGGGGTGTTCGATCTGGATCTGTCGATCGTCAATGCGAGCACTTACAACCCCATCGTCACTTACCGTAAACCGGGGGCTTACAACTCCGATGCCGTGCGCTTTGAGGATCTGCGCATCGACACTGCCCGTTATCGACTGGCGCCGGAGGTTCGGGCTTTCGGCTTGCGTTCAAAGTTCGCGCACAGTTCCCACGCCATTCCCTACGAGAAAACCGATCTGGCGCTGTATGTTCGCGAAGGCAATGAGTTGCGTCCGGTGCTGGAGGGCTTGGTGGTTGCCAAGAGCAATGGCGAGTTCATGAATGATTGCGAAGGCTACACAAAGACGATTCGCCGAACCGTCGAGATCGGCTCTTCCAGTCATCATGGTCTGGCCGATTTGATCGTCACGACCAGCGGCAGCAAAATGAAAAACACCCAGTCGGGTAAAGAGTGCGTTTCCAATACCACACGTCTGAAGCAAAAACAGATCACCCTGACCTACGACGGCCAGCAATACATCGTCCCCGAAGACCTCAGAGGTTACTGACCGCATGCTCACCGGCCTCAACCACTTGACCCTCGCCGTCGGCGATTTGCAGCGCAGCCTGGCGTTCTATCGCGATGTGTTGCAGCTGCGCGTCGAAGCCACGTGGGACGCCGGTGCTTACCTGTCGCTGTCTGGGCTGTGGTTGTGTCTGTCGCTTGATCCGCTGCGTTCAAGCGAACCGTGCGCCGATTACACCCATTACGCTTTCAGCCTCAATGCAGCCGATTTCTCAACGTTCGTAGCAAGGCTAAAAGCGGCGAATGTGCAGGAATGGCGCGATAACCGCAGCGAAGGTGCGTCGTTCTACTTTCTCGATCCCGACGGCCACAAGCTGGAAATTCACGTCGGCGATCTCGCTTCGCGACTGGGGGCGTGTCGGCAAAAACCGTACGCCGGCATGCGTTTTTACGACGAGTCATGATCAGACACATTTGTCTGTTATAGACTGGCGTCCACGTGTTCTGGCGCTTGCAGGTTTTCCATGACTCCATCGTTGCTAATGGCCGTGCTGGCCTCGGGTTTCATTTACGGCATTACGCCAGGGCCGGGGGTGCTGGCGGTGTTCGGCATCGGTGCAGCCCACGGGCGGCGGGCCGGGGCGGGGTTTCTTTGCGGGCACCTGCTCGGTGATGTGGTCTGGTGCAGCACGGCGCTGATCGCGATTGTCGGCGCCCGGGAAATCGGCAGCACCGCGTTTGATGTGCTCGGTGTGCTCAGCGGTTTGTACTTGTTCTGGCTCGGCTGGCGCGCGGTGCGCGCCCAGCGTCGCAACGGTGACGAGCCGCAGGGCGCGGCGCGCAATCCGTTCTGGCACGGCATTCTGTTCGGTTTGACCAATCCCAAGGCCTATCCGGTGGCGGTCGCGACCTTCACCGCGCTGTTGTCGAGCCGCGCCGAACTGCTCAACTGGTCGATGCTGCCGGCGTTGATTGCCCTGAGTTTCCTCGGCGGCCTGCTGGCCTACGCTATTCTGATTGGCGTGGTCGGCGCGCAACGGGTACGCACGCTGTATCAGCGTCATGAGTTGCTTATCACCCGCTTGTGCGGCGTGATGTTTATCGGTTTTGCCATCAACGCGCTGGTGCATGCACTGCCGGGGCTGATGCCGAACAAGGCTTGAAAATGTGTGCAGGGAGGCGCAATAAAAAGGTCAGGGATGGTTGATCAGTGCTGCATTGTCCGGACACCCACGCTGAACCATGGAAAGCCGAAATTCCGCGCCGTTGGCGAGTTTTATCGATTTGTTGCTGGACGCCGTCTGCGCGGTCGACAAGCAGGGTCGCTTTGTTTTTGTCAGTGCCGCTTGTGAGCGTGTTTTCGGATATTCGCCTGAAGAGTTGATCGGCCGGCAAATGATCGAGCTGGTGCATCCGGCGGATCGGCAGCGCACTCTCGCAGCCGCAAACGAAATCATGGGAGGCGAACCCAAGCTCAACTTCGAAAACCGTTACCTGCGCAAGGACGGCAGCGTCGTGCATATCCTCTGGTCGGCGCGTTGGTCGGAAGTCGATCAACTGCGCATCGCCGTGGCGCGCGACATCACCGAGCGCAAACAGGCCGAATCGCGCCAGGCAGCGTTGTACGCGATTTCCGAAGCGGCGCATGCGGCGGAAGATCTGCTGGCGCTGTTCAAGCGTATTCATCTGATCATCGGCGAATGGTTGCCAGCGATGAATTTCTCCGTGGCGCTGTACGACGAGCACTGCGCACAACTGAATTTCCCTTATCACGTCGACGATCACGAATTGCAGCCCGAGCAACCGGGCACCGTCACCGGACGCCTGTGCGCGGAAGTTATCCGTAGCGGCCAGCCGATTCTTCTGACGCCGGACAGTGCAGATTCCCCAGCCGATTTCGCCGAACTGGTGGCCGGGCAGAACGCGCCTTGCTGGCTCGGTGTGCCGTTGAACTCGAAGAACGGCACCATCGGCGCCTTGATCGTCAAAAGCCTGCCCGGCGGCGAGCGCTACACCGAGCAAGACAAGGAACTGCTGCAATACGTTTGCGCCCAGGTCGCCACGGCCATCGAGCGTCAGCAATTGCACGCCCGCCTGCGACGTATGGCGCAGTACGACCAACTGACGCAGCTGCCCAATCGTGAATTGCTGCGCGATCGCTTGAAGGCTGCGTTGGCCAGCGCGCGCGAGCAATCCGGGCACATGGCCTTGTTGTATGTCGATCTGGACCGCTTCAAACAGGTCAATGACACCTTTGGTCACGCCGTCGGCGACATGCTCCTGCAAACCGTAGCCAATCGCCTCAAGGGCTGCGTGCGGGAAACCGATACCGTGGCCAGAATCGGCGGCGATGAATTTGTCGTGTTGCTGCACAGTGTCCAGGTCTCGGAAGATGCTGACGGCGTGGCGGAAAAAATCCGACAGGTGCTGGTGCAACCGATGCGTCTCGATGGCCACAACCTGCACATCGAACCAAGCATCGGCGTGGCCCGCTATCCAGAGCACGGCAGTGAAGAACAGCAACTGTTCCGCCATGCCGATCAGGCGATGTACGCCGCCAAACGCTTGAACCATAACGCGTTGAATAGTTGATCCGGGGCCGCCGTTCGTCGCAGCGACTGCAACTTTTCTAAACCTTTGCCGGCCAGAAAATTCTCAATCTAGGCGGGCACCTGCTCGCCACGATCATTACCAAGAGGTAGAGAATCATGCCTAATTCAAGAAACTCGAACTCGGGAAACTTCGCCAACGATCGAACCAAGGCCTCTGAAGCAGGTCGCAAAGGTGGGAAAACCACCACAACGACCGTCGACAAAGAGCCAAAACCAGACATGGGCCGCAAGCCCGCTCAGAAATCGAAGTAGTCGGTGAAGGTAGTTTTGATTGAGAGGCGGGGGCGTAAGCTCCCGCTTGAATTTTGCAAGTAAGGAGGGCGCGACCATGAGCCGAATGGCCACCCGTATACGCACCATGAGTTTTGCATCGCTATTGGGCCTCTGTGCCAGCAGTGCTTTTGCCCAGTCGCCCGCCGATTTCATCAACGATGCCTCGGCCAAAGGCATGGCCGACATCGAGGCCAGTCGTCTGGCCCACAGCAAGGCCGAATCGAAAGAGGTCAAGGACTACACCATCGTCGTCATCAACGACCGCACGACGGCCAACCAGCACCTGGCGAAAATCGCCAAGAAACTTGACCTGCCCGTCGCGCCTCGTGAAGAGCTGGCCGACAAGGCCAAGGAATTGATGCCGCAAGTGACCGACGGCGCCTCCTTTGATCAGGCCTACGCCGCCAGTCAGGTCAAAGCCACTGAAGAGGCCATCGAGCAGATTCAGCAGGAAGCGCAGACCACCGACGTGCCGGAGATCAAGGCGTTTGCTGACGAGACCTTGCCGAAACTGCAAAGCCATCTGGAGATGGCTCGCCAGTTGCAGGCCAGCCGCTAATCAAGAGCAAAAGATCGCAGCCTTCGGCAGCTCCTACTCAATCCCTGTAGGAGCCGCCGAAGGCTGCGATCTTTTGCTTTCAATCCTCAACACTCATTTAAATCCTGCTTCGACTTACTCTTCTCGCCCAATCCCTCAAGATTGAACACCTCACCCTCGCCCAGCGAGCGGTAGTGTCTGCGCAACGCCTCCAGCTGCTTCAAATCCAGCGCCTCCAGCCCGAGCATTGCGTTCTGCGCTTCTTTGGTCACCAACAGCAATTCATCGATTTTCAAATGAAGAATGTCGGTGTCGCGGTTCTGCGTGTTCTGAATCAGGAACACCATCAGGAAGGTGATGATGGTGGTCGAGGTGTTGATGATCAGTTGCCAAGTGTCGTTGTAGTCGAAGATCGGCCCGCTCAAACCCCACAACCCGATCAGGATCAACGCGCCCATGAAGGTCTTCGGACTACCGGCCCATAGAGCGAGCTTCTGGGAGATTTTTGCGAATTTCATAGCCGTGTTCCTTATTGGGGGGAGTGCTTGAAATTCAGACATTGGCGGCGTTATGAAAATTCTACTTACATCCATGCCCTTTCGATAAAAACACGGTCGCGCGAAGTCCGCCTGATAGCGAAACTTTCATTGTGTAGGTTTGTGGCTAGTATCAAGTGGCGATCAAATTGCCAGTAGCCCATTACACGGACAGACATCACGCAAGAGGCCACTCATGGAATTCTTCGAAAAGTTAGCCAGCCTAGCCGCCAAAGTTCGGTTGCAGAGCGCAGCAATCCAGACGGAAGAAGCAACGAAAAATGCATTCGTCATGCCATTTATCAGTACGGTGCTGGGCTACGACGTCTTTGACCCGACTGAGGTGACGCCAGAGTTTGTCTGTGACATCGGTACGAAGAAGGGCGAGAAAATTGATTACGCCATCATGAAGGAGGGCGAAGTACAGATTTTGATTGAGTGCAAAAAGATCGGTGAGCCTCTGCATATCAATCATGCCTCCCAGTTATTTCGTTACTTTCACGTCACCAGCGCTCGAATCTCCATCCTCACCAACGGTCAGGTCTACAAGTTTTTTACCGACCTGGATGCGCCGAACAAGATGGATGAAAAGCCATTTCTGGAGCTGGATCTTCTCGATATCGATGAGTATTCGGTTCCAGAGCTGATCAAACTGACGAAGTCGGCTTTTGATGTGGACTCGATCATCAACGCCGCTGGCGAATTGAAGTATGTCAGCCAAATCAAAAAGGTTATCGCTGCTCAGGTCAGCAAACCGGATGATGACTTCGTTAAGGTTTTTGCCTCTCGTGTTTACGACGGTGTGATCACTCAAAAAGTACGTGAGCAGTTTCATGAGCTGACGAGAAAAGCCGTTGTGCAGTTTTTGAATGACCAGATCAATGATCGCCTCAAATCGGCAATGAGTGGGGCTATTCAACCCGCGTTGACATCGTTGCCGTCCGCTTCTAGCGGCACTGATCCAGTAGATCCGAGGGATGAGTCAGACGACAAAGTCCTGACAACTCTGGAGGACCTTGAGGGCTATCACATCGTTCGTGCGCTAGTTCGGTCGGTGGTCGATGCCAAGCGAATCGTTCAGCGTGATACGCAGAGTTACTTCGGGATACTGCTGGATGACAACAATCGCAAACCAATCTGCCGGCTGCATTTCAATCGGTCACAGAAGTACATCGGTATATTTGATGAGGAAAAAAATGAGACCCGTCATCCGATCAGCTCTGTGGATGATATCTACGAGTATTCGGATCATCTGAAAAAAACGGTCGGCTATTACGACTGAAAATGAAACCGGCCTTGAGGGCCGGTTTTTTGTCGATTAGTTCGTGATTTTCAGTCCTAACGTCCAGTGGAAGTAACCCACCACCTCACACTGCTGATTGACCAGCATGAAACTCAGTTCGCATTGCACATCGCCAGGTTTCTTCGGCGTGCAGGTCCAATAGTGGTCGTCAGCTTTTCGACTGCCCGGCGTGGTCGGGTCGTCCGGGTTGGGCGCGGGCACCGTCAGGTTGGTATGAATTTGCAGGTTCGGTTCGGAAAGCACACCGCTGTCAGCCACGGTCATGCGGTACACAACCACACTGTGTTCGGCGATCAGGCTGACGGAGCGTCCACGAACGTGCAGGTCGCAGCCAGTTTCGACCTGGATTGTTATTGAGCTGTCATTTATGACTATTTCTTTCGGATTGTTACCAGTTGCGAAAAAGATAAAACCATCGGTAATGCTCGTCGGCGCGGCGGCGTCCAGACTTGGATTTGGGTAATGCTTCAGTACTGATTCGGCATCGACGATCAGCAACACGTTGTGTGCGCTGCTAACGCCGGATGAGGGCGACGGGATCGGTTCGCTGGTCATCATGGATTCCTTTCATGATGTTGGCACAAAACGACAGCCGCTTCGGTCAAGGCAACACTTCCTGTTCCGGCCGCAGCGGCAGCGGATCGGTTGAGCCCCTTGTCACCAAAGGGCTCGACACATCATCAGTTATGAATGGAGATGAACGGATCCCACGAACAGCAGCCGATGATCTGGCAGTTGCGATCGACGATCAGGAAGTGGAAGTGATAGGTCACGCGACCACAGTCGAGGGTTTCGGATGACCAATAGTGGTTGTCGACTTTCTGGCAGCTTGGTACGGATGGATTGCTCGTGTTGGGCACAGCAACGCACGCTGTGGCCTTGCGCGGCGAGGGCGGCGAGATCAGGTTCTCTCCGGCGTTGGGGACGAATTTGTAGAAAATTACCGCCTGTTCGAAGCTCTGCGACAGGCTGGTTTCACGCCAGCGGATCAGATCGCCGACCTGAGCCTTGAGATCCAGTTCGCCACCGGCCTGACCACTGACGACGTTGTCCTGATTGGTGACCATGTACACATGTTTCCAATCAATCAGCGTTGGGTTCTTCGGATCCTTGCTGATGTTTGGATACTTTTTCAGAATGGTTTCGGTGTCGATGGAAACCAGAATATCCGTCACTCGAGACATGGTGATGCTCCTTTTTCATAGTGAACGTCGGACTGCAATCCAGGCACGACGACGCTTGCTTGCCGTATGGCTTTTGCGAGCACACTACTGGGGGGAACCCACTGATCACGAGAAATGAACAGGCCGTGCTCCTTGCACGAAATCGACTGATTCGGGTTCCTTCCGATTGCCGCTCCTTGACTATAGGTATGATTTTTTAGCTGTCAAAATCGCTTTTGTCTGGCTCGACGGACGGTCACCTGATTTATTAGAACCAACCCATTGGCGATAAGCCGATGGGTTGGTCCGACACCCTTTGCAATTCAGTCGCTCTGGAACTGTTTGCTGTGCGGCCTGTATCGTGACGAACCGCTGGTATGTCCCGACAGGAGAACGCAATGAGTTGGTCCGCCAAACAATACGTCGCTTTCGAAGATGAACGCACCCGCCCGGCCCGCGATCTGCTCGCCGCGATTCCTACGCCTGAAGCGCGAACTGTGGTCGATATCGGTTGCGGTCCCGGCAACTCGACGGAGTTGCTGGTGCAGCGTTTTCCCGGGGCGAAGGTCAGCGGGCTGGACAGCTCGGCAGACATGATCGACGCGGCTCGCAAGCGCTTGCCGGATTTGCGCTTTGATGTCGCCGAGATTGATCAGTGGGCTGATGCCGGGCCGTTCGATGTGATCTTCGCCAATGCCGTGTTGCAGTGGGTGCCGGATCACGCGACGTTGTTGCCGGCGTTGGCCAGCAAGTTGTCGGCCGGTGGCAGCCTGGCGATCCAGATGCCGGACAATCTCAATGAATCCTCACACCGCTTGATGCGTGAAGTCGCTGCTAATGGTCCGTGGGCGAGCAAGCTTTCCGGCGCTGCGGGGCAACGTACCGACATGGCCAGCGCCAGTGATTATTTCTCGATGCTGCGACCACACTGCGCGCGGGTCGATGTGTGGCGTACGACCTATCACCATCAGTTGTCTGGCGGTGCGGCGGGAGTAGTGGAGTGGTTCAAGGGCAGCGGGTTGATTCCGTTTTTGAGTCGGTTGACCGAGGCGGAAAAGGCGCAGTATCTGGAGCAGTATCTGGCGGAGGTTGAGAAGGCTTATCCAGCGCTGGCGGATGACTCGGTGCTGTTGCCATTTCCACGGTTATTTATCGTTGCGACGCGCTGAAATAAATTGGCCCACTCACCCCAGCCCTCTCCCGAGGGAGAGGGAGCCGATTGGTGTCGCTTCCAAAACCTGGGTTCGACTCGATTTCGCACGTCGGCGTATCTCGTACTGGCGCTGCGGTCAGTCCCCTCTCCCTCTGGGAGAGGGTTAGGGTGAGGGCTCAGCGCTGCACCGCCACCAACATCATCATCGGCCGCTCTCGCTCTTCTGCCAGAGCCGGTTGCGCCGCCACTTCAGCATCGCTCGGCCCCCATTCATTGACATGTCGAATCGTGAATCCTGCATCGATCAGCGAATTGAGCAACGTCCCAACCGTACGATGCTGCTTGATCACGCCCTCAGCCAGCCAATTCGTAACCCGCTCACCCTCCAACTGATAGCTGTCCAGCGGCCAACGCTTGTTGCCTTCAGCGTCAATCAACCAACCCGGATTACGTGGCGCCATAAAGATCGGATGCTCAATGGAAAACACAAAATGCGAACCCGGTTTCAGCACCGCGTACAGGTGCGCAAACAACCCCGGCAGATCCTTGATGTAATGCAGCGCTAGCGAACTGTAAGCCAGATCGAAACTGCAGGCGGGCAGGTCGAGCTGTTCCAGGTCGCCGCGCTCATAGCGAATATTCGCCGTCGTGGTGGTCTCCCGCGCCCGCTCCAGCATCTTTTCCGAGACATCCAGCCCCAAGACACTGGCCGCGCCATTCTCAATGGCCCAGCGACTGAACCAGCCATAACCGCAGCCCAGATCCACCACGTTCAGGCCATGCATGGAGGGCAACAGCGCCTTGAGCGCTGGCCACTCCGGCGCCGCGTCGAGGCCGCCGATGGAACGGTTCATCTGGCTGTAACCCTGGAAGAATTCGGGATCGTCGTAAATGTTTTGCGTCATGGTGAATGGCTCTTTTGAGTTCTATCGTCAGCGGCAAAGTGGCCGCGATTGGAATCCCTCGAAAGTGATGGCGCGTATTCGTCGATGGCCGCGCAGGGGGAGGGTGGTGGTTGATGAGGAAATGCTAGTCGGTTGGGCGGGAGGTGAAAACCGGTGGAGTGTTGTAGATCTGTAATGTCGGGGAAATCGCTATTTGTTATCGCTTCATAAACATGTTCCGACTGAAGTGTTTAGAGGCGTGCGGTGTTACGTCCTGAAGCCTACAAATCCTTGCGCCGTTGCCTACCGCTACGCCAGAATCCGCCGGCTTGTGCGCTTGGGGGGCGGTCGGTAACTTGGTTCGCGTCACTGATTTCCAGTGATCGGGTTTAGTAGCCCGGTATCCTCAATCTAAATAGCTGCATGAGTACCACTCAGTCAGGCGAATGCCTGCACCTGATGGTGGCTGTGCGCATGGCGCCCTCGGGTGCGCCGGATTTGGATTGGGGTCCGGTCTACTAACTTGCGCACAGCTGCCACCCATCCGTTTAGTAGCGAGATCGGTTGCGGCCTTACTAAAAGGTCTCAATCCAATGTTCAAAGTTACGCCCAATCCGCCGGAAACCGATCCGGCATCCCCCTACGAATCACCCAATTCCAAGAAATTCCACGAAGCCGCCGAACGCGCGCTCGACCACTACCTCAGCCCGACCGCGCAGATCATGGGTTCCTCCCGCGAACCCGAACCGATGTACCTCGCCAACCCTGCCTATGACACCGAATCCCTGCTGGCCAACGCCAGCGAAACACTCGGCTCGGCCACCACCATGCTCAACAACTTCGCCGCACAACTCGACACCTCGCACCGCAAGACTGCACTCGGCATCGCGCAGGTCGTCATGTTGGGGGAATTGGCGGTGAATCAGGCGCTGGATAAGGTTGTGCCGGCGGGTTAACCCTTTCGCTTCAAGAAGCCAAAGAAACCGGCCAATGAGTGCCGGTTTCTCGAGACGGCTACCTGGCAGCACGACTTCCGGCAAGTAGCCCGATGTTTTGGTCGATGCGTTGTTGAATGGTGCGCAAGGTTTCCTGGGTGATCACACCCGGATACAAACTTTCAGCCATGGCTGTGAATCGGCTAGCCACCTCGCAAAATCGGTCAATGATATCGGCGGCCGTAGCGGCGTTTACTTCAGCCTCCACTGCAAGGTTGAGCAGGTGTTCTCTTCCAATTTCCAAGGCTTCACCCATCACGTCCATCTGGTGATAGCCTCCCGGCCCCTCGCAGAAAGTGACGTCATAGGCCGGCGCTAATTTCCAGTCTCCGCCAGGCGACATGATGTAAGCAAAGTTCTTCGGATGGTCGTCTCGGTTATTGAATGCGACATTGAAGACGACCCGCTCAAACGCTACGGCTTTCTCTCGTACGTCATTGCTGCACTTATGAGTCGCACGCAAGAAGTTGACGTAGTCCAGCGCCCCTGGGGATCTGAAGTCCGCACCGGTAAAGGCTGCAAGACTCTGCATGGGCACCCGCAAGTCGTTTTGTCGGTCAAAGCGTTTGGTGGCAAAAGCGGCCATTCCTTCAGACAGGCTGAAATAACGAGTGTCAGGGGTTTGGATACCGCACAAGCGTAAACATTCGGCATAGACCATTTCGATGGCGCACACCTCGGGATGTTCTTGCTGAGCCGGAAACTTCACCAACCAGGCTTCGAAACCGGGAGTGGCAGCCGTAGTAAAGGCGTCAGTGTGCGGATCGCGATACACCAGCGCTTTTGGTCGGGCGCCTTGTGGAGAACCTCCGACCAGTAGCAGCTTCTGGAGAAGCTCTCCACCTTTACCTTTGAGTACTTCCTGCACTTCGGACGCGAGCAACTCGATGGGAACATGCATTTGCGGTTCCAGCGCCTCGGGTGCAACAGGTTCAAACGACATGGCCCCCATGGCATTGTTGCCAATGTAGGCTAGCCGCTCCAAGGGGCCTATGCGCGCGGGGTTGAGGCCTCGACGTTTGAACAATCGGTCCATCAGCAACATGCCCCAGCCATCTGGCAGCGAGTCATAAACCGGCCCAGGCAGTCCCAACTGATGTGACGGGAAATCCCGGTTTAACCTGGCTCCCTGTAATGGAAGCCTCAAGGAGGAGAGTTCCAGCCCTCTGTTTTTTGCCTCATCGCTGTACTCAAACATGACCTGCGGGCGACCGGTCAGGGCTTTCGTCGAAGCAAGTGTGCCCCACCGCCAACGTTCACCCCAGCCCTCGTAGTAGACGTCCACTTGTTCAAGCATTGTCGGCTTTCCTTTTGATGCGATGACGCTTGGCCGTTTTTTCGTAGCGAATGATATCGTCTAGAGTTTCGAGCCTTGGCAGAAACAACCCTTCGAGTTCCTTTTCGCGCCCGAGAACCATTGCCACTCGCACCATGTTGTCGAAACTCACATTACGACCGGCTTCAAGGTTTGACACCGTATTCGTCGCAATGCCCGCGCGAGCGGCCACGTCTGCCTGTGTCATCTCCAAAGCCAATCGTTCTGTGCGCAGGCGGTGGCAAATCCGTTTGACGATCTCGCTTGCGGTGGTGAGGCTTAAATCCAGCATGTCGTGTGTACCGTCGGCATTCAGTTTTGATTCTCAGTACGCAATATACTGTGGATTAAACCTGAAAATATCCTTTAACTCACAAGAAAGTGTAATTAGGTTTAATGGGTAGGATAGGCCAGCACGGGTTGACGCGCCAAGGTTCAACCCTGCTGCAAAACTTTCAGAGCCGCCGACGCCAGAAAGCCCGAGCGGCTTTTCTCTTCCGGGTGATGCAACACATACTCATCAATGCGATTGAGCAAATGGCCCGGCAGGGTGATGTTGAGCTTTTGGGCTTTGCCCAAGTACTTCACGACATCTATATCGACCACGGCCCATGCCCATCCTGCGTACTTCGGATTAGCGACGTTCACGCCCAGTTTGCTCGCAGGCGGGATCGGCGCACCGTCCTCAGCCAAAATTTCGAAATGTCCCTCGATGGCTTCGCGAGCCATGGCGACGGCATCATCCAGATCATCGCCAGCCGAAAAGCAGCCCGGAATGTCCGGCACCTCCACGCCCCAGGCGTGTTCCTCATCACCTATTGAAATCGCAATCGGGTAGAGCATATCCGTTTCCTCCTTCGTGCCGATGACCTGA
This sequence comes from Pseudomonas sp. IT-P395, assembly GCF_949767675.1. Classification (NCBI taxonomy): domain Bacteria; kingdom Pseudomonadati; phylum Pseudomonadota; class Gammaproteobacteria; order Pseudomonadales; family Pseudomonadaceae; genus Pseudomonas; species Pseudomonas sp. IT-P395. The sequence goes on along the minus strand of NZ_CATKPW010000003.1, from coordinate 157,243 downwards.
ACAAGTCAGAGCAGCGCTTGTTGCAAAATACTGATGGCCGTTTTCTTCAACAGATTTTTCTTCGGATGCGGCACAGTGACCAGTCCAGGCTTGACTGGTTGTTTGAAGTGATGGTGGCTGCCTCTGACCCGCACTAAAGGCCAACCGTCTGCGACGAGCTGGCCTATACCTACTTGGCTTTTGTGATCAACACTATAACCACCAAGTGGTCATTGTCCGTCATTCGGCTTAGAGGTTTGAATCCCCAAGGATTCAGAGTGTGTTGCAGGTTTTTGCATTGTTTCGAAATGCAGCATCGGATTTTTTCAGGCACAAAAAAACCGGCCATCAAGGCCGGCTTTTTCTGTTCCTGCATCCCCCGTCAAAAAAAACAACGTGAGACAAAAATTGAGTGGAGCGGGTAGAGGGAATCGAACCCTCGTCGGAAGCTTGGGAAGCTACTGTTCTACCATTAAACTATACCCGCTCAGAGCGGCTGACTTTGTACCAGACTCGGCCACGGATTTGAAGTTTTTCTTTTACTCATGAACGCTTTGAATCACTGAAAACGGTCAATCGCGGGCGAGCACTGCGGTGCGTAAAGCAATATCCCAGCCCCACAGCCTCGCTCGCGACGACACCCTTTCAAATAGCCAATGCATGTTGATCCTGAACAAACGAGTAACGCGTTCGGCTGGTCTGCTGTGCCGGTTTCAGAAAGCCGAGCAAGGCGTTCTGGCTATCGCGGCACGCAGCCTTGTGTTCCATGTCGAGAAAGTGCCCGGTGGCTTGCAGCGTGGTGAACGTGCTCTGCGCCACGTGGTTGCCGAACAGGCGGGCGTCTTCGGCAGCGGTGTATTCGTCCCATTCGCCGTTTAGAAACAGCACTGGCACGTTGATCTTTTTCGCTGCGTTCAGATAGCACTGCCGATCACTGTGCAGTACGTCGCTGATGTGGAAGTGCATCTGCCCGTATTCGTGCTCGGCCAGGCTGCTGACGTGGCGATAGTTGAAGCGTTTGAACAGTGACGGCAGGTGTTTGCCGATGGTGCTGTTGACCAGATGGCCGACGCGGTCGCCGTCGCGCTGGCCTAGGTAGTCGACGCCACGTTCGAGGTAATCGAGCATGTGCGCGTTGATCACTGGCGAGAACGAGCTGATCACCGCCCGTTCAATGCGCCGTGGCTGGTGGGCGAGAGCGACCAGGGTCGCGGCGCCGCCCCAGGAAAACGACAGCACGTGTTCGGCGGCGAAGTGGTCGATCAGCTCGAGCAGAATCTGCCCTTCGACGTCCTTCGTCAGATGTTTCTCGTGGCGATTGTGGGCTTTTGACCGGCCCGCGTAGGGCTGGTCGTAGCAGACCACGTTGAATTGCGGGTGCAGGTTTTTCACAGTCTGTGCAAACGACGCAGTCGTGGCCATCGAGCCGTTGACCAGGATGATGGTCTTTTCTGCGGCGTCTGCGCGATAGAACTCCGTGTAAACCCGATACTGACCCTGTATATCCAGCACAGCGATTTCTGGCCTCATGTCATAAGACTCCTGGCAAGCAAGCGGGTATGCGCGCAAATAGAGATTGCACGAGCTTTGTGACAGGTAGGCATACGCCTGGAATTTGCTTGGCCCATGTCGATCCATGACTGCGGTCGACGGGTGTTGTTATTGGCGGGCAGTCTGCCGGCTGAGGCGGAGCCTTGAAGGCTCTCTACCGGCAAAAAGTTTCTTGGATGTATGTTGTGACTCATCGGTCACAATCTGGCCGACGTCCTGATTCAAGCAGGGGAGTCGGGATCGCGCAAGTGCCGTTGGTAAATTGTTCGACAACTTCTGCTGAGCGGTCGCCGGCTTAGAACAAATGGATCTCTTCGGTGCGCAAAGCACGGTACTCGCCCGGTTTTAGCGCGTTATCGAGGTGCAGAAGACCCATGGATTCACGGTGCAGGCGCAGGACTTTGTTGTTGAAGAACCCAAACATGCGCTTCACCTGATGGTAACGACCTTCGACGATGCTCAGCCGCGCCGAGCGTGGGCCGAGCAGTTCCAGCTGCGCCGGTTGCGTGGTCAGGTCTTCGAAGGCGAAGTAGATGCCCTCGGCAAAGGTGCTCGCATATTGCGCGCCAATCTCCTGCTCGGTCTCGACGTAGTAGACCTTCGGCAATTTGGTCCGCGGCTGGGTCAGGCGGCGCGACCACGCGCCGTCGTTGGTGATCAGCATCAGACCGGTGGTGTTGAAGTCCAGGCGTCCGGCGATGTGCAGGTCGTCCTTGTCCGGTTCATCGATCAGGTCGAGCACGGTCGGATGTTGCGGATCGCGAGTGGCGCTGACGCAGCCCGGCGGCTTGTGCAGCATGAAGTAGCGTGCCGCTTTGCCGCTTTGCAGTATTTCGTCATCAACTTCGACGCGGCTGAATTCCACGACCTCACTGTGCGGGTCGCTGACGACTTTTCCGTCAATCCGTACGCGCTTTTCCACCAGCAACAAGCGAACCTGCTGACGGTTGTAGCGGGGCAGGTTGCTGAGGAAACGGTCGACGCGCATGTTCAGTGTTCGATCAATGAAGGGGCGCGCATCTTACGGGATCGGCTGCTTGGCCGCTTGCAGTTGCGCCTCGACCTGCGCGCAACGCGGGCACAGGCAGGATTGGTTGCGCAACTCTGGCGGCAACGCTTCAAGCACGGCCGGGTCGATGCTCACGCCATAGCACCAGCATTCGCGGTCGGCGCTGCGCGGGTCGGCGAGGCTGCAGTCGTTGCGGGCGCCGCAGGCCGGGCAATGGTCGGGTTTAACGTCAGAATCAGGCATAAGTCGAGTGAGGCATTTCCACGCAGGTGCGATTGCGGCCGGTTTGTTTGGCCCGGTACATCGCATGATCGGCCCGCGACAGCAGGCTGTGCAAGGTGTCATCGCGTTGCAGGGTGGTGGCGCCGATGCTTACCGTCAGATGGAGGCGGTGGCCGTCGTAGGCATATTCGTGCTGTTCGACGTGTTGGCGGATCTTTTCGGCAATTTTCTGACCGGTGTCGCCGTCGGTGTCCTTCAGTAAAACGATAAATTCCTCACCGCCCCAGCGGCAGACAATGTCGGCGTGGCGCAGGCAACTTTGCAGGTCGCGGGCAAAACCGATCAATACCTGATCGCCGGCCATGTGCCCGTAGGTGTCGTTCAACACCTTGAAATGATCGAGGTCGAGCAGCAACGCCGTCAGCGGTTTGGTTTCGCGTTGGGCTTCGTGCAGAGCCTGCGCGGCGAGAATGTCGAAGCCACGGCGGTTGGGCAGTTCGGTGAGACTGTCGAGAATGGCCTGCGCCTGGATTTTGCTTTGATAACGCTTGATCACGCGGTTGAGCAGCGCCAGAACGATCAGCGTCACCAGCAGGCAGATCAGCAGATTCAGGTACAGAGACTGGCGAATCTCACTCAGCGCGCCGTCTTCGCGTTTATCGACAAACAGGTACCAGTTCAGCTCCGGAATAAACCGTACGTTGAGGAAATGCCCTTGCCCATGAGCGGAATATTCGTAGCTGCCGCTGTGCGGTTTCGGCAACTGGCTCACCAGACTTTTCATGCTCTCCAGTTCACTCAGGCTCTGACCGATGTGCGCGCCTTCAGGCCCGCCCTCGGCGCCGGTCAACACCAGTCGGCCGAAGGTGTCGACGAAGTACACGCTGCGTTGATAGCGCTGTTGATACTTGTCGATCAACTTGATCACCGCGTCCACGGTCAGACCGACCCCGGCCGCGCCGATGAAGCGATTGTGATAGTCGTAAACCTTGTAGTTGATGAAGAACGTCAGGTTGTCCTTGTTAGCCAGATCCGGGTCGACGTTGATCTCGTACGGGTCCTTCATGTCGCGCACGCGGAAGTACCAGGCGTCGCGCGGCTCATCGACCTTGACCTGCTTGAGCACGCCTTTGGCGTGGTAGTAGGTGAGGGTGCTGTTGGAGACGAAGAAAGCCGTGTAGGCGCCGTAATGGGTCATGACTTCGTCGAGGTAGCGGGTCATCTGCTCGGGATTTTGCTCGCCGTTGACCACCCAGTCGCGCATGAAGGTGTCGCGGGACATCATCGAGGAAATCAGGATCGGCCTGACGAGGTCTTTCTGGATTTCCGAGTAGACCGTGTCGGACGTCAGCGGCAGTTCGGTGTTGACGATGTTGTCGCGGATCGACTCGCGGGAGGCGTAGTAGCTGAGTAACGACGTGGCAAGGAACCCGGCGCCGAGCAGGGCGATCAGCGTCAGGACCAGTGAGCGTTGCGAGTACAGGGGAGAACGAAGCGGCATGGCAGATCCGTTAGCAGTGGCCCGATGGCATGCATTCTAGTGGGATGGCCGGGAAAAGACTGCGGGATTTATGCCTGAAATGGCGGGGGATATGACGTTGAGGGTGTGTCTGGAGGATCGCTCCCTCACCCCAGCCCTCTCCCGGAGGGAGAGGGAGCTAGATTGTGGTGATTTCAAAAATTTTGTTCGGCTCGGTATCACCGAATGGCAACTATCTTAAAGACACCCCGGTCAGTTCTCTCTCCCTCAGGGATGAGGGCTGAATTGTGGTGATTTCAAAACCTGAGTTCGACGGATTATCACTGAATGGCAATCCCATCACAGACACCTCGGTCAGTCCCCTCTCCCTCCGGGAGAGGGCTAGGGTGAGGGCTGGTTTCTGGATCAACTCCGAGTTTCAAGATACGCCCGCCATCCCCCCAAATGGCTGATGTCCAGCGCCCCTTCCAGACCATACGGCTCACAAATAAACCCGCTCTCCCAACGTCCATCCGCCAGTTGCACCTTGCCCAACCCAAGCGGTGCCGGAATCCCGCTGAGGAACGAGCCCAACTCACTGCTCGGCAATTCCCACACCTCCACCGCAATCGCCACACCGCCAGCCTTGACCCGCACCATGCCCGGACGCAGCGGTGGGCCGCCGGCCAACGCGTGCAGTTGATAGTCCGGCGAACTCAACGTCGTCTCCAGCAATCTCCCGCCACGCTGCGTCAGTTGCCAGTTCAACGCCAACCCTTGCAAATGCGCGCCACACACCACGATGCGTGCGCGATCATGGCGCGCAACGTTTGCGGGCGTGGGCAATGCCGAGTCCTGCTGACGCTGCAGCGCATCGGCCACGCTCAGCAGATATTGATCGGTGAACGCCCGGCCAAACAGCGTCACGCCCCACGGCAATCCATTGGCCATAAACCCGCTCGGCACGGCGACGGCGGCGTAGTCGAGCAGGTTCATGAAGTTGGTGTAGTAACCCAGTTCGGAGTTACGCAAAACCGGTTCGGCGTGCAGTTCGGCCAGTGTCACCGGGCGGCCGATAGTCGGTGTGAGTACGCAGTCGAGATCTTCGAGTGCCTGATCGCACAGCGCTTTCAAGGCTTGCAGCCGATATTGCGCACGGAAGGTCTGTACGCCGCTCACCGCCGGCGCCTTGGCCAGCACGGCACGAATCACCGGCAAAACCGCTTCGGGATTCTGCTCCATCAACTCGCCTGCCACGCTATAGCGTTCGGCGACCCACGGCCCTTCGTAAAGCAGGCGCGCGGCTTCAAGGAATGGCGACAGGTCCAGTTCAAGCGCTTCGCCACCCAGGGCCTTGAGCCGGTCGATGGCATCGCCGAACAGCAGCGGGCCTTCGACGCAGCCGAAAAACTTGAGATCCTGCGCGCGCGGCACACCGAATCGAAATGCGCGTGGCGCACCAAACGCCGAGCCGTCATTCCACGATGGATTGCGGCGGCTGTATTCGTCGCGCGGATCAAGTTTTGCCGTCAACGCGAGCAACTGACTGGCTTCACGCGCCGTCGCGGTAAACGTGGTCACGCAATCCAGCGTGCGGCATGCGGGCAGCACACCGGCCGTGGAAATCAGGCCTTTGCTCGCCTTCAATCCAACCAGATTATTCAGCGCCGCCGGCACCCGACCGGAGCCTGCGGTGTCGGTGCCCAAGGCAAAACTCGCCACGCCCAACGCCACCGCCAGCGACGAACCGGCGCTGGAACCCCCGGACGGATACTCCGGCAACACGCTGTTTGGGCACGCGCCATACGGCGAGCGGCTGCCGTTGAGCCCCGTGGCGAATTGATCGAGGTTGGTCTTGCCCAGCGGAATCGCCCCCAAGGCGATCAACTGCTCGACGATGGTCGCCGAGCGCTCCGGCACATAAGCAAAGTCCGGGCACGCGGCGGTGGTGGCAATACCCGCCAGATCAATGTTGTCCTTGATCGCAAACGGCACGCCATACAGCGGCAGACTGTCGAGGTCGCGGCCGTCGAGGGCGGCAAGGTAGGGCTCCAGTTCAACGACGCTGAGCAGATGAATGAACAGGTGATAATCCGGGTTCAGCGCGGCAGCTTTCTCGCGCAGTTTCGCCAGCAGTTGACGTGGTGTTGTGTCGCCATTGCGATAGGCCTGGCGCAGAACATCGAGTTGCAGATTCATGAGTTGATCCTTATCCAATTGGCTTCAGTCGAGTTCCAGCACCACGACCCGTTGTCCGGCGCGCACCGCCGAACCGGGCTGCACGCGGATCTCGCGCACCACCCCGGCCATCGGCGCGAGTACCGGGATTTCCATCTTCATCGACTCGAGAATCACCAGCACGTCACCCGCCGCGACACGGCTGCCGGCCTCGACCTGCACCTGCCAGAGATTGCCGGCAATGTGGCTGTCGACGCTGTGCTCACCGTCGGCCAGTGGAGCGTCTTCGCTGGACTCCGCCACGGCTTCTTCGCTGTCGAAATGCGCCTGACCGCTGGCGATCCAGCGTTCGCGCTCGGCGTTGAATGCGCCTTGTTGCTGAGCACGAAACGCGTTGATGCTCTCGGCTTCACGGCTGAGAAACGCCTGATACTCGGCGAGGTTGAGCTGGCTGTGTTCGATGTTCAGCTCGAAACGCCCCAGCGGAAAATCGCGGCGAATGCGCAGCAGTTCTTCGGCGCTGACCGGGTAGAAACGAATCTGATCGAAGAAGCGCAGCAGCCACGGTTTGCCGTCGAACGCGGCGACTTCGCGGTAGCGGTTCCACATCTGCAAGGTGCGCCCGACAAACTGATAACCGCCGGGACCTTCCATGCCGTACACGCACATATAGGCACCGCCGATGCCCACCGAATTCTCGGCGGTCCAGGTGCGTGCCGGGTTGTATTTGGTTGTGACCAGACGATGACGCGGATCGAGTGGTGTGGCCACTGGCGCGCCGAGGTAAACGTCGCCAAGCCCCATCACCAGATAGCTCGCCTCGAACACCGTGCGCTGCACTTCGTCGAGGTTGGGCAGGTCGTTGATGCGGCGGATGAACTCCAGATTGCTCGGGCACCACGGCGCGTCCTTGCGCACAGTAGTCATGTATTTTTCGATGGCCAACTGGCAGGCTGGGTCGTCCCACGACAGCGGCAAATGGATGATGCGCGACGGCACTTGCAGGTCGTTGGCGGCGCACACCGCGTCCCATTCACCGGCGACGATGTCGAGCAGATCGGCCAGCGGCAGTTGCTCGGGTTGATAGTGGATTTGCAATGAGCGAATGCCGGGGGTGAGGTCGATCACGCCGTGCAGGGATTTGTGTTCCAGCGCTTGCATGAGGGCGTGGGCGCGGAAGCGCAGGACGAGATTGAGTTCAGGCTCGCCGATTTCCAACAATAGGTGAGTATCGCCAGAGACCCGCCCAACCAAGCGCATATCACCCTGACCCAACTCCAGCACCACAGGCGACACAAGATCCTGTGGGAGCTGGCTTGCCAGCGATGAAGTTAATGCGGTGTCTGGACGGGCCCCATCGCTGGCAAGCCAGCTCCCACAGTTATCCCATTTCAGGGCGAGATCGCGGGCGGTTTTGAGGTCGACGGGGATGAACTGGATTTTATCGCCAGCCTTGAGCTGCCCCAGTTGCCACAGATCCGCCTCGATCACCGTCACCGGGCAGACAAACCCACCAAGGCTCGGGCCGTCCGGGCCGAGGATGACGGGCATGTCACCGGTGAAATCCACCGCGCCGATGGCATACGGATTGTCGTGAATGTTCGATGGATGCAACCCGGCCTCGCCACCGTCGGCACGCACCCATTCCGGCTTCGGCCCGATCAGGCGGACACCGGTGCGGCTGGAGTTGAAATGCACTTCCCACTGGGTTTGAAAAAAACTGCCGATGTAGTTTTCCGTAAAATATTCTGGTGCGCCGTGCGGGCCGTAAATCACCCTGATCTGCCGCACCGCTGGCAACGCGGTGATGTGCTGCTCGGTCAACTGCTGGCCAGCACTGCGGTCAGTCAGCGCAGGGATATGCAACACATCCCCGGCACGCAACGCCCGACCACCATGCCCACCAAACTGGCCGAGGGTGAAAGTGCTTTTACTGCCCAGATAATCCGGCACCTGCAAACCACCGCGCAGGCACAGATAACTGCGTGCCCCGGCGCCGCTGATGCTGCCCAGATGCAACGTCGCGCCCGCCGGGATCAGCAGCGCGGTGTTCATCGGCACGCTTGTGCCTTCAAGCGTCAAGGCAATCGGCGCCCCCGTCACCGCGACCACTGCTGTGCAATTGAAGCGCAGCAACGGCCCGCTCATGGTGATTTCCAGCGCCGCCGCGCCGTCAGCGTTGCCGAGCAGACGATTGCCCAAACGCAGCGCGCGACTGTCCATCGGCCCCGATGGAGGTACACCGACAGCCCAGTAACCGAGGCGACCGGGATAATCCTGCACGCTGGTTTGCGTGCCTGCGCTGAGCACTTCAAAAGTGTTGGCGCGATAGACCAGACCTTCCAGACAACGGGTCCACGGCTCACCGCTGGCGAACGGCGCGTCGAGGAGAATCTGCCGCAGGTAATCGCGGTTGGTTTCCACGCCGTACAACAGACTGTCGCCTAACGCTTGATGCAACTCGGCACGCGCCTGTTCGCGGGTCGGCGCCCAGGTGATGACCTTGGCAATCATCGGATCGAAGTACGGCGGAATCTCGCAACCGGCCTCAACCCAGGTATCGATGCGCAGTTGAATACCGTTGGCCGGCGGGAATTCCACGGCTGTCAGCAAGCCTGGGCTCGGCTGAAAATCGCGGCCGGGATCCTCCGCGTACAGGCGCGCCTGAATCGCGTGGCCCTCGGGTTTCAGCTGACGATACAACTCGCTCAGCGGCGGTAAATCTCCCGCCGCCAGCTCAACCATCCAGCGCACCAGATCCACGCCCCATACTTGCTCAGTGACGCCATGCTCCACCTGCAACCGTGTGTTCACTTCGAGAAAGTAGAAGCGCTGCGCGTCGCTGTCGAAGACGAATTCAACCGTGCCGGCGCTTCGGTAGTTCACCGCCTTCGCCAGTTTGATCGCCGCCGCGCACAGCTCGTCGGCCATGCCGTCGGGCAAGTTCGGCGCCGGGGTTTCTTCGAGGACTTTCTGATTGCGCCGCTGCACCGAGCAGTCGCGCACGCCGAGGGCGATGACCTCGCCGCGTCCGTCGCCGAACATCTGCACCTCCAGGTGCCGGGCGCGCTGAATGTACTTCTCGATAAACACGCCGGCGTCGCTGAAGTTGTTCTGACCGAGGCGTTTCACCGCTTCGAACGACTCGCTCAGTTCGCTGGCGCTGCGGCACACGCGCATGCCGATGCCGCCACCGCCGGCGGTGCTTTTCAGCATCACCGGGTAGCCGACTTGTTCGCCGGCAATCAGCGCGGCGTCGAGGCTGTCGAGCAGTTCGGTGCCTTCGAGCATGGGCACGCCGTGTTGTTTGGCCAACGCGCGGGCGGTGTGTTTGAGGCCGAACACGCGCAGTTGCTCCGGCGTCGGGCCGATGAAGGCGATGTTCTGCGCTGCGCAGGCTTCGGCGAACGCGGCGTTTTCCGAGAGGAATCCGTAGCCGGGATGGATCGCGGTGGCGCCGCTTTGCTTGGCGATGGCGAGGATTTTTTCGACCGCCAGATAGGTGCCGGCGGCAGCGCCTTCACCGAGGCTGTGCGCTTCATCGGCGTGCAGGATGTGCAGGCTGGCGGCGTCGGCTTCGGAATACACCGCCACGCCTTTGACCTGCAGTGCGCCGAGGGTGCGCAGGATGCGGCAGGCAATGGCGCCACGGTTGGCGATGAGGACTTTTTCGAACATGGCATAACCCCTAAAGGGGAAGCGGGCCGTCCCGCTGTTTTTCGACAGACATCCGGGCCGTCCCGGATGAAAAAACCACTTCAGATCACCACCGAGCCCCTGTAGGAGTGAGCCTGCTCGCGATAGCGTCGGATCAATCAAAACTGATGTGTCTGACACACCGCGATCGCGAGCAGGCTCACTCCTACAATGGGATTTGTGCTGGTTTCACTTTTTAAGGCATTGCCCGGAACGGGCCTGGCACAGGGCGAAAAGCCAACGGCGCAAACGGCTGATTTTCAGTTCCATACCAGCAGCTCCGCAGGTGTCGGGTTGTAGGCGTTGCACGGGTTGTTCAACTGCGGACAGTTGGAAATCAACACAATCACATCCATCTCCGCACGCAAGTCGACGTACTTGCCCGGCGCCGAAATCCCGTCCTCGAAGGTCAGCCCGCCATCGGCGGTCACTGGCACGTTCATGAAGAAATTGATGTTCGGCCCGATGTCACCTTTGCCCAGTCGCCCATCATGGGCACAGGCGCGCAGGTAGTTGTCGCGGCAGCTGTGCATGTAGCGTTTTTCCAGGGCGTAGCGCACGGTGTTGCTCTCTTGCGCGCACGCGCCGCCGAGGGTGTCGTGGCGTCCGCAGGTGTCGGCGACGATGGTCAGCATTGCGTGGCCGAGGTTGGAATACAGCACGCTGCCGGTGCTCAGGTAGACGCTGTTCTGTCGACGCAAGGTGCGCTGCACGTCGTAGCGTTCCTTGGGGTTGGCGAGGCTGTAGAACAAGGTATCGACGGCCTGATTGCCTTCCAGGTCGAGAATGCGCAGGGTCTGGCCAGCCTTGACCTCCATCAGCCAGGGTTCACCGGCCGGGATTGTGGCGCGGTACACCGCTGCGTCGGGTTGTTTTTGCGAAGTGGCGATAGCAACTGACATGGCAGCGATCCTCAGGCGAACAAACGGTCGGTGTTGATAAAGCCGCGCTCATTTTCCGGGCGCGAGGTGCGGCAGTGTTCGGCGACGCTGGCGTCGGCGTTCATCCAGCTCAGCTTCAGTGGTTTTGGTGCGTATTCCGGCGCCGGATCCATCGGGTGTTGCAGCGCGGTGAGCACCACCAGCGTGTCCATCGGCGCGTACAGTTCGATGTAATCGCCAGCCTTGGAATTGCCCTCGACGAAGTGGAAACGCCCGGCCTCATCTACATTCACGCGGCTGAACAGATTGAGCGTCATCAGCAGGTCGGACAGGCCCAAACCCCACTTACCGAGTTCCACCAACAGGTTGTCGGTGCCGTTGCGGAAGAAGCCGTTGCGCAGTTCCTGATAGCGGCCCTGGCCGTACTTTTCTGCGACTTCTTCGGCGCAGAGCACACCGCCGAGACTGTCGCTCCAGCCGCAGGTGTCGGCAGTGATTGCGGCGAGTACGCGGCCCATGTCCGAGTACAGGCAGTGGCCGCTGGTGAGTTTGGCGGTGTGTTGGCACTTGAGGCTGTCGGGCAGGTTCAGCCGCTCGGTTTTTTCATTGGCGTTGAGCAGGGTCAGGCTGACGTTGGCGCCACCGCGCAGATCAGTCAGGCGCAGCAATTGGCCGCGCTTCAACACGAAGGAACGGTGGCCGCCACCGGGGAGCATTTCTTCGGCAAACGGTGGGAACAGTTGGGTCGAATCAGTCATCGGTTTATTCATTGGAGCAGTCCTCTCAAGCGGTGCGAAGGGCGCCTGCCAGTGGCAACGGCAAGGCGTCGACGGCGGCGCGTTGGGCGCGGCGGTCGCTGTTCAAAGGGATGTCGTAGGTGATGCGTGCGCCATAGGCGCCGGGGGCGTGCGGGTCGAGGCGCACCTTGTCGAACACCAGCAGACGGGTGCCGAGGCTGAAACCTTCGGACAGGTCATGGGTGACCATGAACACGGTCAACTGGGTCTCGCGCCACAGCTCCAGCAGCAAGGCGTGCATGTCCTTGCGGATGCCCGGATCGAGCGCGCCGAACGGTTCGTCGAGCAGCAACACCCGCGGTTTCATGATCAGTGCCTGGGCAATCGCCAAGCGTTGCTGCATGCCGCCGGACAACTGCGCCGGGTATTTGTCGAGGGCATGGCCGAGGCCGACTTTATTCAGCAATGCCGCCGCTTGTTCGCGCGCCTCACGTTTGGCGCTGCCGAACAACCGACCGATCAGCGGCGCACGCGGCAATTCGAGGCCGAGGGCGACGTTGTCGAGCACGCTCAAATGCGGGAACACCGAGTAGCGCTGGAACACCACGCCACGGCTGGCATCCGGTTCGCTGGCCAGCGCTTGACCGTCGAGCAGAATCTCGCCGCGACTCGCGGTTTCCTGGCCGAGCAGCAGGCGCAGGAAGGTCGATTTGCCGCAACCGGACGCGCCGACCAGGGTGCAGAACTCGCCCTCATTGACGCTCAGGTTCAAGCCTTCCAGCACCACCTGATCGGCGTATTGCTGCCAGACGTTTTTCACGGTGATGAAGCTCATTTGGCCGCTCCCTCATACCAAGGGAAGGCGCGACGGGTCAGGTATTTCAGGCCCCAATCCATCAGCCAGGCGAGGAGGGTGATCCACACCACGTACGGCAGAATCACATCCATCGCCAGATAACGCCGGACCAGAAAAATCCGGTAGCCGAGGCCGTCGGTGGAGGCGATCGCTTCGGCGGCAATCAGGAACAGCCACGCTGAACCGAGCATCAGCCGCAACGAGATCAACAAACGCGGCAACAGTTGCGGCAACACCACCCGCAGCATCAATGTCCAGGTCGAGGCGCCGAGGGTCTGCGCCTTGATCAGCAGTTCGACGGGAATTTCCCGTGCGCGCTGTTCCAGGTCGCGAGCGAGGGCCGGGGTGATGCCGATCACGATCAGCATGACTTTCGACAACTCGCCCAGACCGAAGACGATGAACAGAATCGGCAGGATCGCCAGCGGCGGCACCATCGACAGCACTGTCAGCAGCGGCGACAACGGCGCGCCGAACAACGGCAGCGTGCCGGCGGCGATGCCCAGGCACAGCCCGGCCAATGCAGCGATGCCGAGGCCGATGGCCAGGCGCCGCAGACTCGACGCGGTGTCCTGCCACAACAGGTAGTCACCGGTGCGGCTGTCGGCATTGAAGGCCAGGCGTTTTACCGCGTCGCTCATCTGCACGGCGCTGGGCAGCAGTTTGTCGTTGGGGTTTTCCGCCAGGCGCTCGGCCGAGCCCATGAAGTAGGCGAACAACACCAGCGCGAACGGCAGGATCACCAACAGCAGGCGACTGGGGCGATCCGGGTGGCGATTGATCAGGCGCATGGCCAAATCCTCCGTGGCTTACAGCTTGGCGTCGGCGGCCATCTGCACGTAAGTCGGATCGAAACGCAGCTTGAGGTTGCCGGTGTCGCCACTGGTCACGCCGTTGGCGAAGGCCATGCCGACCGCGCTGGTGTCTTTCGCGCCTTCGCCGAGCAAGCCGTGCTGGAAGGAGAATTCGGCGACCTTGCGCATGGTTTCCGGCAGTTGTTTGCTGGTGGCGAAGTTCAGCGCTTCGCTTGGCGTGGCGAACAGTTTGGTGGTGTCGAGTTGCGCCTGGAATCCAGCGAGGTCGGTGCCCGAGGCTTTGGCCATGTGCTCCAGCGCAGCTTTGCTCGCGGCGTTCTTGGCGTTCATCAGCTCGACCACTTCGAACCACGCACCGGTCAGTGCTTTGCCCAGCGCCGGGTTGTCTTTGAGGGTGGCGCTGTTGACCACCATCATGTCCATGATCTCGCCAGGAATCTGGCTGGAATTGAACACCTCGGTCACGCCCGGTTTGGCCTTGATGTCCGAGAGCATTGGGTTCCAAGTAGTGACGGCGTTGACCTGTTCGGTGTTGAAAGCGGCGGAGATATCTGCGTCGGAAGTGTTGACCACTTTCAGGTCTTTCTCGGTCAGGTCGACCGAGTCCAGCGCGCGGGCCAGCAGGTAGTGCGAGACCGACAGTTCGACCAGGTTGACGTCCATGCCCTTGAGGTCGGCGACTTTCTTGCCGGCGCCCTTGAGGACGATGCCGTCGTTACCGTTGGAAAAGTCGCTGACGATCAACGCGGTGCTGTCGACGCCGCCGGCGGCCGGAATGGTCAGCGCGTCCATGTTGGTCATGGTGCAGCCGTCGAACTGGCCGGCGGTGTACTGGTTGATCGATTCGACGTAGTCGTTGAGCTGCACGACGTCGATCTTGATCCCGTACTTCTTCGCCCATTTGTCGACGATGCCCTGGCTGCCGGCGTATTCCCAGGGCATCCAGCCGGCGTAAATCGTCCAGCAGACGCTGAAGTGGTCTTTCTGGGCGGCGGGGGATTGCGTGCTGATGAGCGCGGCGAAGGCGGCGGCGAGCAGGGCGGGCAAACGTAGTCGGGTCATGGTGGATTCTCCAGTTGATCAAGGGCGGACAGGAAGGCAACGCGGCACCGCGAACGGTGGCTTGTCTCCCGGGCTTTTGTCCCGCCGTGTAACCTCAACTGGAGGTCGCCAACTCTCGGACCAGCCACTCGCGATTGCGAGCCGGAACCCTAGTCAGCCATTGCAAATTGTGGTGCCGCGAACCTGTGATGACTCCTGCACGGGTTTGCTAAAGCGAGAGGCGTGCCAAGTTGCGTCAGGCGCTCTGGCTCGGGCGCGCGGGTGGCGTCGGTTTGCAGGTGAGGGCGATGTGGCGCTTTGTGTTGGTGCGCGGCTGCACCGTCATGCAGCGTGGTTGCCGCTGATCTGATGGTTTTGCGGTGTTGGCACTCGGCATGGCTTCGCCAGTCAAAACAGATGTCAGCCGGTCTGTGCCGACTGCTGTCGCGGGTCTTTCAGGAGGCCGCCATGCTCATTCAAAAAACGTTGCGAAGGGCGCTGCTGGGAGCGGTGCTCGGTTTCGGTCTGTCCGGTTGTTATTACTACGCCGGTCCCTACGATGCGTATCCGTCCACCTACTACTATCCCGGCTATTACTCGCCTTATTACTACGGTGGTTATTACGGGCCACGCTACTACGGCGGTGCGCGTTATTACCACGGTGGCTACGGGTATCGGGGTGGTTACGGACGGGGTTATCACGGCGGCGGATATCACGGTGGCCACCATTAATCAGCGGCTGAATGACAGCGTTTTCCAAATGAACAGGATTTCATTAATCACTTGTTTCAACTTGTTGCAGGAACGCACCAGATGCCGAAAACGCTGTCTGATTTTTCGACAGTCACCGATTAAATGACTGTCGCCTGCCAGCGTCGCTGGTGTGGCCAACCCGCGGTCCAGGAGGCCGCCATGTATAGACGAATTCTTCTGCTTGCTGCGTTGATGTTTTCCGTTGCCGGTTGCGTCCCGTACTCTTACGCGGACTCGTATTACAGCTCAGAGGTCTACACGTCACCCGCACCGGCCTACTACAACACAGGCGGCACCTATTACCGGGGTGGCAGCACGTATTACGCGCAGCCACGTTACTACCAGCCAGCCCCGCGGTACTACCAGCAACCGCGCTATTACCAGTCGGCGCCGCGTTACTACCAACCGGCCCCGCGCTACTACGAAAGCCGTCGCTGGCACGACAATGATCGCGGGCGCTGGAATGGCCACCGTCGCGGCGGTTGGGATAACGACCATCGCGGTCGTGGCAACTACGACCGACACAGTGGACGCGGCGATCACAATGGGCGTGGTAACCGCTGGTAATCACCCGCAAATGAAAAGCGGCGCTTGAAGCGCCGCTTTTTTGTGCCTGAGGATATCGTCAGGATGAAGACCAACTGTTAAGCGCACTAAATGACTTAAGGCCGCGGTCGCTTTGGCGCTTGAATCTGATGATCAGCGACTAGGGTCCGGTTTGATCGCTATATCAGGCACCGGCTTGTAGGACAGGCCGTAATCCACCAGTAATTCATCTCCCTTGCGAATGTCATTCAGCGCCACGTAGAAGGTCAGGTTTTTCCCCGCGGCGATGGTAATGACGTTATTCGACCTCCATGCCGGGCCATTGCCCAGTTGCGAGGTATTGATCAGGCTCAGGGTATTGCCCGTGTGCAGCGCACTCACTGAGCGATTGCCCGAACGTGTGCCGAACAAATAGGTCAGTACAGCCCGTGAACCTTGTTTGCGTATCTCCCGAAACAATGACGCTTCTGATTCGTGGAATTTGCCCGCGTACGGTCCAAGCACCTCAAATTTGGCAATATCGCGGCGCGCCCATACCGACGCGCCGCGATTGGGTCCACCGTCATCCAGGGCCGTGAGCACTTCCAGAGTCTGATCAAACCTCGGCTGATGCTGCCCTTCGGTACGCAACCAGTCTTTGATCGATTCCTTGATCTGAGTTGATACGTGTTGTTTGCTTGCGCTATCGAGACCGTCAAGCAGGCCTCTCCAGTTGGCGATACGGATGTCATCAATCGGTCCCTCTACGGATAAGGTCCGGCTGATTGTCGGGTTTTGCGGGTCTTGCAGGATCGGCAATGTGTTGTCGGCTTGATGAGGCAACGACGAGGAAGCCCCAGGTTCAATCTTGATGGTGACTGGCAAGATGTCGGAAGAGGGGCCTGGAATTTCGTCGACACGCTCTGGCGCCTCGGCGGGCTTCTTCGGTTGCGGTGAGTCCAGCGAGACCGGCGCCGGGCGCTTTTGTGGCGCAATCGTTTCAGGGGGCTGGTCTTCAAGGCGTGGCAGGGGACTTTGCCCCACTCCTTCGAGACGTCGCAAGGCTGTGTCTTTTAACGTGCCGTCAATGTTGACGTAGCTCATCCATTGGCGGAGATCGAGTCCGTTCTGGCGCCCGAACGCTGTCGCCGAGACGGTGTTGTCCGCAAGCCTGAAAAGCATGTCCCAGCGGCGTAAATGTTCGTCGGTAATTGCGTTATAAGTATGGCCTATGGCCCTGTGCATCAAGGCCTGCCCCTTTGGCCCCAGACCTCCATCGGCCCGGACATAACTGTAAAGTGTATTCGGATGAAGATGATGATGACCGGCAAAACCTTCCACGGTCATTGTGTCTCGCTCCTGCTGAGACATCTTCTGCCAGTCACGGACATGTGTTTCATCCGGCTGGTTGAAGGCCAGGTCGGCAGGACGGTCTCGTACTGATATGCCGGTCGCGCTCAAGTCGCCGTCAGGTTTCACGTAGTACTCAAATGTTTTCCGCGGCAGATTGTTCTGTCGGGCAAAGCCTGCGCGTGTGAGGCTCTGTCGCTCTGCTTGCGGTAACGCCTGCCAGTTTCGCAAATGTTCGGTAGTGATCCTTTGTTTGCGCACTCTTGTGCTTTGTGCTCCGCTTTCGATACGCCGTAAGGCTGCGGTTCTGAGGGTACCATCGACTTTGACTTTCGATTGCCATGTAGCAGGATTGAGTGAGTGCCGACGGACAAAATCCTCTGCCGTGAGGGTGTTGTCTTGCTGTCTGGAAAGCTCGTACCACTGACGCAAATGTTCATCGGTCAAAATGTTATAGGTGCCACCGGCCGCGCGGTGCAGTAGCGATTGTCCAGCTGGCCTCAAGCTTCCATTGGCGTACACATACCCCGCAAAGGTCTCTGGTTGAAGATAATGATGACCGGAAAATCCTTGAATTGTGATGGTGTCACGCTCTTGCTGAGTCATGTTTTGCCAGTAACGGACGTGCGTTTCGCTTGTCCGATTGAAGGTTTTGTCTGTCGGACGGTCGCGTACGAGTACGCCGGTTTCGCTCAATTGGCCGTCAGGCTTCACGTAGTACTCGAATGTTTTTCGCGGCAGATTATTCTGCAGTGCAAAGCCTTCTCGGGTTAACTGTTGCTGTTCTGCTTGAGGCAGTGCCTCCCATCGCCGCAGGTGCTCGGCAGTGACCCTCTGGGTCTTGCCCTTCGGAACCTTGCCGGGCACCTCGATCTGCCGAATCACCTGCGCTTCTGATTGCTGAAGCGAGACAGGCTGATTGATGTTTTGTCCCGCCTTATCGAGACGTTTGATAGCTTCCTCTGTCAGGGATCCATCTTGCTTGACGTTCTTCTGCCATATGAAGGGGTTGAGCTGATGTTGATGCATGAACTGCGTGGCTGTCATCGCGTTGTCCGGCTGCCTGAAGAGCGCATTCCACTGGTGCAGATAGTCATCTGTAAATGGGTTATAGGTACCCCCGGCCGCTCTGTGCAGCAGCACTTCGCCAGCCGGCCCCAGGCGACCGTCGGCCCTGACGTAACTTCTGAAGGTTGCCGGGTTCAGGTGATGCAGGCCGGCAAATCCACCCATGGTCATTACGTCACGGGCGTTCTGCGTCATTTTCTGCCATTCGCGGACATGCGCTTCGCTCGGCAGATTGAATGGCGTGTCAACGGGGCGGTCGCGCACCAGCACGCCCGTGGCGTTCAATTGGCCATCAGGCTTGACGTAATACTCAAATGTTTTGCGAGGTAGCAGATACTGTCGGGCGAAGCCGCTGCGAGTAACTTGTTGCTGTTGCGCCGTCGACAATGCTTCCCATATCCGCAAATGCAATGCGGTAATCTCCCGCCCAGCCCCTTGTGCGCCCAGTCGTTGCCACTGCTCATCCCGGAGATGCTGAATCAGCAATTCGGTTTGCCGGTTATTGTGATAGACCCGCGCCTGCACAATGCCGTCTTCCGTGCGAGTGATCTGTCTGACCTCGTACACCGCCGATTTACCGCTGCTATCGGTATGGCGTATGTGGGAGAGATGCCCATCGGCGGCAACATATACCCCTTGACTGTTGCGAGAGAGCCCGGTGATTGTGGACTCGGGCACACCGTAATGCCCGAAAAGATCATGGCTCAGCTCGAGTAACTCATCGACGTGTGAAATGATCACTCTGCCGGCGACCGCCTGGGTGGCGACCGCGAACTCCACGATCGGGCTGCCATAAGGTCGCATCGTGTTGGCATCAAATGAATACCAGTGACCATTCTTCAACACGGCGGCGCCTTCCACAGTCTGGCCAGCCACTTTTATGGTGCCTGTTGCCGCCGCATCATATTGTGTGCTGACAGCTTTCAATACGTCGTAGCTGTCAGCGGCGCCCCTGAGCCGGTTGACGGTTTTGGCACCTCGGGAGAGTAGATGAGCGCCGCCGGTAGCGAGGAGTCTGGCCAGATTACCCAGGCCACCCACCGGGTTGAGCACCTCGATGGTGGCGACGCCGATAACATGAACGGTCTTCAGTGCCTTGGTCCCGGCGGAAAGAGCTGTCCTGCCGATCCTGATCAATTTTCCGGCAGTGGCGGCGCCCGCAGTGAGAAAACCGAATACATCCACTGTGAGATCAAATACCGCCTCGCCGTAGTTGCCCTTCTGAAAATTGACGATGGCGGACCTGAAGGGAATCAGGTTCAACAAAAACTCCCCCAGCGCCTTGGGCCGGTAATATTCGTCCATAGGCGTCTGCCCGCGTGCCAGCTCTTTGATTGTGGGGTCATCCAGATCAAGATGTTGTACAAAGGTATCGGCAATCGCACGGGACCGAGCGCTGTTGAAACTGTTCAAAAGTGATTCGCTGACGGTGCGCTCACGACCCAGTTCATTTGCCGCCTCACGGGGGACAAGCTCTCTGGTCGTAAAATATTTGTTGGCTTCCCTGGAATCCTGATGCTTTGCCTTGTGCGGGGCTATGCGTTCGATCGTGTCTTTATTGATGTTGATTTCATACGCGTGGAAGTGGCCGCTCAACTGCGTTCCAATGAGCAGTCCGGGCGCGTTCGGGCAGGGGGTATGGTTGAAAAAGCCATCTGACAAAAATGATCCTTGCTGGAAAAAGCTGATTTTTCCAAACTCGAAATTCTTTCGGTCCTCCCGTGGGAGCAGGGAGATCATGTGCCTGACCGTTGTATTGACAGCGGTTTTTTTAGCCTCTATGGCGCGCGTGAATTGCTGTTCGAAAGCCTCCCGCACGCCAAATGTCGGGTTACTGTTCAATGCCTCCAAGGGAATACGCGAGTCACTCGATGCCAGCGGCCGTGGATTCGGCAAATCCATCATCGCGTAATCCAGTAGCGAATGAATGCCACTAAAACCCGTCTGTCCACGCTCGCCACGATATGTATCTGTGTGGAGTGCCTTGACTTCGAAAAGCGGACCCAAATCGCCAAATCGCTCCATCAATATGGCCAGGGCAATGTCTTTTCGTGTCGGTAATTCCTTGTCCAGTATTCTGGCGGCAGCAAGCCGCTCATCCAGCTCCTGGTTAAATGTCGCTCTTATCGTTTCAAGTTGTCCGGCGGTGTAGCTGTCATCGTTTATTTTCAGGATGATTTCGTTGGCCATGGCCCAATCGAGTAAAGCAGCTGTCTGAATGCGCTGGGTAGACGCAGGGTCTGCCAGGCGGGCACTTTGCGCCATGCTCATGACCTGGGCAAACGTCAGGCCGGGGACTTTGCCCGGTGTTTGAGCTTCGATGGCCATTGCTGCCATGGTCAGGTTGGCCCAAGCCAGACTGCCAACTTTCAGATTCTGAGGAGTCTCTGCAATCAGAAACTGCGGGGCCAGCCTGGCCAACAAAAGGTACGCACCGGCTTTCGCCAAGTCAGCGCTGGTTTTACCTTCACGGCTTAAATGAGCAGCCAGTTCACCTGCAACTTCAGAGGCGTGCCGACCCCAATGCCGATCACTGGCCAGATCAAAGCCGGCTGTTTTGTGCCGATCAGGGGTTGTGATCGATTCGGGGTCCAGCTGCAGTGTGATGCCCGCCAGCAGGTAATCGATCGCACTGCTTGCGCTGTCAATGCCTTGCATTTTCTGTTGCAAAGCTCTGCCCATCAGTTGCCCTTGCGCACAGCCGAGCAGGGTTTCAAGTATCCAGGCCGGATCGTTCACGATGTTATCCGGGAGTGGGCAGCGATAGCGCAGAAACTCCAGCACACCGCCCTTGGTTTGCATCACCAGCGGCTGATCGCCCAAATGGTGCGCATGATTCATCGTGATCAGGCGCAAGCGCCGTTGTTCGTCTGGACTCAGTGGAATCGGCCAGGACAACGCCCCACCCGGATTACCCAGCGGTTGCCGGATGGCACTGCCGGTACCTGCGTTTGACGAGTCGATGTCGTCAGGTTCTGGCGTGGATTGATCGTCAAGGGGGAGCGGGTGAATCTGCGAAGGTGTGATTACGAGGGTATTGCCCGTCATGAGACTGTCCATAGTCAAAGAGTCGTCCTTGGGAAACGCGGGGGCGCTTCCAGCATTCACGAGAGTAAAAACACTCCGTGAACAAACGCCATAAACCAAGTGTGAGACTTTGCGTACAGGTCAGATGAGCCCAGTGTCGCGCGGCCGGAGAGGATGTAAACGGACTTCCTGTCCAATCCGGCGATAGGCCCAGTAAACCCTCAAATCCGCCAACGGGTGCCGCACCGCTTTTTTATGCCCGTCGAAAAGTCGTCCCATTAGCCTTCTCCTAGGGCATTCCCGGACGCTTCCTACAGTTTCATTTCCTTGCATTTGTTAGCGTTTGTTCCTGCCGATCGAGGTGAGCAAAACTCAGTTCATTAGCGGCGAATAAAAGGACGATGCCGCTATGAAGCTTCTTGTGATTCACCAAAACTTTCCGGGCCAGTTCCGTCACGTGGTGCTGGCGGCGATTGACAGGCGTTACGAGGTTTTGGCGATAGGTCGGGATACGGCGCCGGGTATCGCAGAGGTGAAAATATATCGATACCGCGCCGCCAGCAGAGCAGCGGGCGCTATTCACCCCTATCTGATCCGTTACGAACAAGCGGTGACTGATGGAGAGAAAGTTTTTCAAATTCTGAGCCGACTGAAACATTCGGGTTATCGGCCGGACGTGATTCTTGCTCATCCCGGATGGGGGGAAACGCTCTTCGTCAAGGATGTCTATCCTGACACGCCGCTTATTCACTATTGCGAATATTACTATCGAGCGCAGGGCGCGGACTCTGGGTTCGACCCTGAATTCCCGCGAGCCACAAGAGAGTCATCAAGGCTGCGAGTGCTCAATTCGCTGCATCTTTTGAATCTCGAACAATGTGACATTGCCATTGCGCCTACGCGGTGGCAGCGCAGTCTGTTTCCGGCCGCTCATCAGTCGGCCATTCGGGTTATTCACGAGGGCGTCATTCAAAGTTCTTGCTTGGCGAAAGTTGGGGCCGTCAGGTTGCCCAATGGCGTCGAGCTGAGAGCCGGGCAGCCGATCGTTACTTATGTCGCGAGGAATCTTGAGCCTTATCGCGGGTTTCACAGTTTTATGCGAGCGATCCCGCATATTCAGGCTGAGTGTCCCCATGCGCAGATAATCGTAGTGGGCGGTGATGACGTCAGTTATGGGTGTAAGCCGGTTGGCTATGCAAATTGGCGCAGCAGGATGCAGGCAGAGGTAAGTTTCGATCATTCCACCGTTCATTTCACTGGGAAGCTTCCTTACCGGACTTACCGCGCGATTCTGGACTGCTCAAAGATTCATGTTTATTTGACGTATCCGTTTGTTTTGTCGTGGTCGTTATTGGAGGCGATGGCGGCTGGGTGTGTGGTAGTAGCGTCAGATACGGCTCCGGTAAGGGAGGTGATCGTCGATGGTCACAATGGAATGCTGGTGGATTTCTTCGATCATCACGGTATCGCCAAACGTATTACCAAGGTTCTTGATTCCGTTGATGAGTACGACAGCCTGCGCAGCGCCGCGAAGTTGACGGCGAGCAGATTTGATGTGGAGTACGGCACTAAACACTACTTTGAGGTATTTGAAAGCGCGATGTCCGGACATCTCAAGAAACAGCCTGAAACTCAGTTTGACCGGGAGCTTTGAAATGCTCGGGATGTCGCGTAAGCAATGGGTTAAATGGTTTAAGACGTTGTTGAAATACGGCTTGTTTATTTATGTCTGTTACTGCGTGGTTGATTTTTATATCCGTAAAGAAGAAGTCGCTGAGGCAATGGCAATCTATTACGCGGATCAGGAGGCCTGTCAAAAGAAGCTGGCGAGCCTGAAGCAGGTGCCCATACTGGGCGGCAGCTATGTGGATAAGACTCTGGTCCCGGAGTTTTATGTGGGCATGCCTGAATTGGCGAATAAGAAAGCGTGTCTGGCCAATACGCTCAAGGGGCATTTCTGGTGGACCGGGACGGGCTTGCGCCGGTACCAGGATCAGAGCCTGAAGTCGATTCCTGAAAGTTGGCGTCTTTATAAACTGAACGCCGGGCTTTATACAAAAAAAGAAACCACCGAGCCTCATGAACGGGGCTATCGCCACATCAACTGGCCGGATGAGTTGATTGTGAAGTTGAAAAATTATCCTGGACTGGAACTTTGGCTGAATGCACCTCCTCCGCATTTCAAGAATGAGGCTTCCGTTCGAAAGTTTGTCATTGCTGACTGGCCGCGGCGTGATGGCACCCCTCGATTGATAAGCTGTAACGGCTTGATTCGCCCGGCTGCTGAAGAAGAACTGACTGACAAGAAATTGGCAAAGCTCAGTAGAACCGAATTGGAAAACCTGGATTTTGGGGGTTTGAACTTTTTTTGCACTGTGGAGTTACACAGCTTCGACTTTTCCGGAGGGCGCGGTCGGGTAAGTCTCGGTTTATGGTCATTACGAGAATCACCTGAAATGCTTAAATTTCTCAGTGGCTATCTTTCACGCTCTGTTATTACAAGGAAGTAACGATGAGTTATGTTTTTAATGATCTGGAAAAAACAGAAATTTTAAATGCAGCAAACATTTGCAAGGGGCTGATGTTCGATTCTGAAGATGTCGAATATCTTGCGCTGGAATTAACAGGGGCTCACTGCGCTCCCCTGTATCAAAAGCTATTCGATATTATTGGCAGAAGAGTTTCTGAGGTTACCGCTGTCGATCAAGAAGCGGGAGAAATTCTGAAAAGTGCCAGGCTCTGGCTTGCCGTGGCCATTGATGCCAACGGTGGAAACGGTGCCTACTCCGCCCTGATTCGCGGTTATACGTCGCGGCAAGGTGAACTGAGATTGAATAAAATTTTCAGTGAAGAGCTGATGCAACTGTCATCGAATCAGGTCGCCGCCAATTTCATCAATACCTTGATCGACGGATCTCTCGCCGGTCGACTGGCACCCTGGACGGTGCCGTCCATCAGCCAGATTGCAGAGATTGATGCCAGTGCGATCGGCAAGGCACTGTTTAGTGAGGCTTGCGGAGAGAAAGATACAGCCGTGAGCCATAACGCCGGTTGGTCCGGGACAGTCGGGTTCAGCCTGCTGGGTGGAATGCCACCCTATGAAACCTGGAGATTAATCTCCGCTGGTGATGCGGAGCGGGAAGATGGCGGCCCACCAATTCAGGCACAAGCCAACAGGCTCGATGACTATAAAAATATTCTGTTCGCCATCGATTCATACAGTGTCGGCCTGCGAGCGGCGATCAGCAATTTCGGCATCAATCCATTGCAAAGTCTGCTTTCTGTCGTGCCGGAGCAAATCAATATCGCGCTCGCCAGTGGCAGCCTCAATCCCCTGATTCAGCATGTCGTGAAAGGCACGCCGGTTTCCGCCGTGGTCGACCTTATGTTGCGTTACGGCCAGAACGAATTTCTGGACATGTTCAAGCGCACCTACGACGGCGATTCAGCAGCGCCACCTACCACCGATGAAAGCTTCGCCACCAACGCTTACGCATTCTTCTCGGCATTTCCACCAGAGCAGTCCCAAAGCATCGTCACCCGATCAATAGGTGAATACGGAAACGCGAATTCATGGGCAAAACTGGCTGGCGAGTCGACACCCATCGGCCTGGCGCTGCGCAATTCCCTGAAGCAACTCAGTGAAATCGTCCTTGAGCGAGCTGACGGTTACCCCGGACGCGGACTGGAGCTCTACGATCCGCTGACTGGCGAAGGTTTCATTACCGCGCAATGGCTTACCGATCGTGCGCAGATGTTGGCCCGTTTGATTGCCCGAACTCAGCGCTCGTTTGGAGAACACTCGCTGCAGAAGTTTTCCTACTCCGATCTCGCCTCAGCCAAACAGGTGCCGATGACCACGGGTGTGTTGAACTCGCTGGTCATGTTCGGTGATGACGGCGCGCGGTCTTTCGCGGGCGGTGCGAACACTGATCATCTTTATGGTGGCGCGGGCAATGACACGATCAACGGGCTGGCAGGTCACGATGTCATTGAGGGTGGACGCGGCAACGATTTGCTTGCCGGAGGCGACGGCAATGATGCGCTGCACGGAATGGCCGGTGATGATGTTCTGCTCGGAGGAAAGGGTAACGACTCTTTGATCGGTGGTGAGGGCAGCGACCGCTATGAGTTTTCCAGCGGTGATGGCATCGATGAAATCTTCGACGCCACCCCAAATGGGCAGCTATGGATCAACGGCTCGCCGATTCCTTCACTCAAACGTTGCGCCCCTTTGGGCAATATCTGGTCGACCGAGGATCAGGCCATCACCCTGACCCTCATCGAAGAACTCACTGAACCCACGCTCAACATCAAATATGGCCTGAACGACCTCGTCGTTATCAAGAACTTCCGCTCCGGGATGCTTGGCATCCGACTTCCTGAATACCAAGGCCATACGGTCTCTGCTCCCGATCTGGTTCTTAAGGGCGACTGGAAAGCGAAAGATTTCGACCCCAATGTGCCCGGGGATCAGTTCTCATACGATGAGCTGGGCAACGCCTTGCTATTGGCCAACGTAAAACAGAGAAACAAGGCCGATGTGCTTTACGGCTCTGCCAAGGACGACGTCATTCTCGGACTTGGCGGTTCTGATCGATTGTTCGGCAAGGATGGAAACGATCAATTGTTTGGGGATAAACAGACGACGCTCGAAAAAGCCATGGCCGCTGGCGACGTTAAAGGGAAAGCAGCTCGAGGTGATTGGCTTGATGGAGGCGCCGGCCACGATTTGCTCATCGGTACGGCATCCCAGGACGTGCTTCTGGGCGGTAACGATCGGGATACGCTGATTGGAGGTGCGGGGGATGACATTTTATCAGGCGATGAAACGACCGGCGCGCTGGAGCAGAAATGGGGATTCAAACGCGTCGACGTTCTTATAGATGGTGGTGTCACCAGTCACCGAACTGTCTTTTCAAAGGCCTCCTTTAACAGTTCGACGCAGGGTGATAACGATGTTCTCTACGGCCAGGGCGGTCGTGATGTTCTCAATGGTGGATGGGGCGAGGACCTGCTTGATGGCGGAACTGAAGATGATCTTCTTTCGGGGGATGGTGGAAATGACACGCTGGCCGGAGGAAGCGGTAACGACACAATGATGGGCGATAACCTCGACTGGGGCGGTGGCCTGCAAAGCAAACACCATGGCAACGATGTATTGGACGGTGGCAGTGGCGATGATTGGCTCACTGGTAACGGTGGAGCCGATGCGATTTATGGTGGCTCAGGCAATGACACTCTCAAGGGGGATGACGATGTACTGAACGGCGTTGCCGGGGACGCCGCCCACTTTTTTGGAAATGACCTGCTGGACGGTGGTGCAGGAGACGACAAGCTCTGGGGCGGTGGGGCGGATGATCTGCTGCTCGGAGGTGAAGGTAACGACGCGCTGGCCGGGGATCATGCTGAGCATCCGGTTCGTTATCACGGCAATGATTTACTTGATGGTGGAGCGGGCGATGACACACTTCAGGGAATGGGTGGCTCCGATACCCTGATCGGTGGGGCAGGAGCTGACGCGATGGATGGCGATGTGTCCAACCTGCAGTCAGGTGGAATCAACAATGATTACCTTCAAGGCGATGAAGGAAACGATACCCTTTTGGGCGGCTTGGGCGCCGACACGCTTTATGGCGGCGCTGATGATGACATTTTATCCGGCGACTATGAGCAGACAGCCGAGGCCGAACACGGCGCAGATTATCTGGACGGTGGATCAGGCAACGATACCTTGCTGGGCGGTGGTGGCAACGACACGTTATTGGGCGGGGAGGGCGTAGACCACCTTCGCGGCGATTCCGGCAATAACGTTTTTGATGGCGGTGCCGGTAACGACGTGCTGGAAGGCCGTGACGGCGCTGATGTTTACTATTTCGGCGCTGGCGATGGTCTGGATATTGTTACCGATGCCGGCGGCTGCAACATCATCAGGTTCGGCGCAGGCTTTTCCGCACAAAGTCTGAAAGCCGACATTATTGAAGTTGCCGTCGGCACGGTATTGCGGCTGGCCAACGGCGCGGGCGACGCGATACTCATCAAGAGTCACGAGCAGTGGAAGGATTCCACATTCAGTTTCAGCGATGGCGTTGTACTTGATTATGAGGATGTCCTGCGTAAAACATTGCCGCCGATAAAGGTGCCCGAGTCACCTGTACCGGAAGTTGTAACCGCCTCAGGAATCCAGCAAAGCAAAGTTGAAGATCCGGTCCAGCCAGACGATGTAACCATCGCGGCGCCACGCCCTGTGGCATCTGATCACCCCGTTGACTGGACTGAAAAATTCCTCGCGCAAATCAAATCCAAGCGCTACGCCCGCAAACACGCCACAGGTTTCACCTTGAGTGATCAAGGCGTCTGGGTTCGCAGTCATATCACGACTAGCGACACCGGTTACATCACTCACACCGAGCTGAGCGATGACGGCGTCGAAACGGGAACACTGTCTGACGCGCCGCCATGGATGAAGGTTGATGCAGGGCATGCCGTGGTCAGTGAAAGGCAGTCGAAAACCACAACCCGTGTCGAACATAAGCAGGTGAAAGCCGATGGGGCGATAGCCTCTTCGAGTCAGGCGCCTCGCTATTATCGATCCGGCTCGGCCAACGGCTTTTCATTCAATACCGGAGATGTATTGGTTGAAGACCGTAAGGAATCCGGCGCGCTTGAGGGCTGGTACATCTATCCGGCAGCAAGCTTCGGTTCGGGGGAAACGGTGCCCAAGGCGTTTCGCTGGGATGTCACAACTGAAACGATCAAACGCAAAATCGTCTCTGGCGACGATGCCGGCGGGCGAGTCAACGTCGAAGTGGAAAACGTTTTTCACGGCGGCGCGGGAGACGATCTGATTGTCGCTTATGCAGGCTCCCCACTTGACTACGGCACTATCGGCGACAGAACACCGGGCGCGTTTTTATCCGCAGGTGCAGGTGACGATACCTTGCTGGGCTCCGAGGGCGCCGACTATCTGGTCAGCGGGGCAGGGGATGATTGGCTTTACGGTGAAGACGGTGCCGACACCTACATCGTGCAAGCGCACGCCGGAGCAACTACCACGATTGCGGATGTGCCGAACCCTGTTTTCCACCGAGCAGAAGTTGGCGCAGCGGGGTGGAAAGACAAGTACGGATTGATCGATCAGGACACGGTCGTCCTTCCAGCAGATGCGCAGCGCAATGCACTGCAATTGAGCTGGGGTGCTGCGCTGATAGAAACCACACATGTCGAGCTGGAACCCAACCCTGGTCGCGGGGCACACCGCAATCCGCCAAGAGCGAAAATGCTCCATCCGACACTCGATATCAATTGGGGCGGGATACAGAAAGTTCGCATCGTCCTGCCCCTCAACGGTGAACTTGAGGGGGCCGGGATTGAGCTCTTGAATTTCGCCGATGGGTCGGTCGTGAGTTTGAAGCAACTCTTGGAGTCAAGTCAGCTGGGCCCTGCGCCCGAGACTTTTCATACGGGTGTAACCGTTAACAATTCAACGCGTTTTACGTCTCTGCGAGACGGACGGGCGCTGCCGTTAGTCGGTGGTCGAGGCAACGACACGATAAGCGGCGCGGGGGAAATCCGAGGCATGGAAGGGGATGACGTGCTCACGGGCAGCCCCGGTGATGATCTGCTGTTGGGTGGGCCGGGCAATGACACGCTGACCGGCGGCGCCGGAAATGATATCTACCGATACGATGGCCTCGGCAGGGACGTGATCATCAATCGCGGAGACGGCCTTGACGGGATCGACTTTTCCGAACGTAGGCTGACGATCGACAGCTTGAAGTTTCACCGTGAGCGCGATGATCTGGTGATCGTGGTGGATTACGGCATGGCACCGAAAATCCGGGTTTCCAATCATTTTGCCGCAGGCGAAAGCGCAATCGGCTTCATAAGAGCCAGCGAAGGAACAGCGACTCAAGACTACAGCGCGATGCAGATTGCTGAACGTCTGCACCCGCTTCCGCCATTGAGGGATGTCGAAGACATTTTGATAAAGGGCGACGAAGAAGCGCAGCGGGCGATGACGGAGATCATTCAGTTTTACGAGCTGAATGTCTGAGTCGTATGGCGACTGATTGAGCCAGCTCGCGATGGGAATCCAGTCGTCATCGCGAGCATCGCGTCAGTTCAATACTGCGTCAAATCCGCCAACGGATGCCGCCCCTCCCAAACCTTGTGAAAGTGCGCGTCAACCACCGCATCCGGCACATTGTTGATATCCGGCCAGTGCCAGTGCGGCTTTTGATCCTTGTCGATCAACCGCGCGCGAACCCCTTCGCTGAACTCCGGATGCCGGCAGCAATTGAGGCTCAGGGTGTACTCCATCTGAAAGACTTCGGCCAACGACATGTGCCGGGCGCGGATGATCTGTTCCCAGACCAGATGCGCGGTCAGCGGCGAGCCTTCGCTCATGGTTTTCGCTGCTCGGGCAATCAACGGATCGCTGCTGTCGCGCTGCAGGCTGATGGCTTTCCAGGCGCAGGCCACATCGCTGACGTCGAGCAGTTCGTCGATCTGCTGCCGCCGTGGCAGCCACTGCGCCTCGGGCAACTGCGCCACGGCTTCCTGCTGCAGGGCCTTGAGCAGGCTGTTGAGTTGCATGTCGGTCTGTTCCTGCCAATTCAGTTGCAACAGGCCTTCGATCAGTTGCGGCTGTTGTTCGTCGAGCAGGAAGCGATCGGCCAGATCCAGATCGATCGCATCACGGCCGTTCATGTGCGCACCGGTCAGGCCCAGAAACAAGCCGAGCTTGCCCGGCAGCCGGGCGAGAAACCAACTGGCGCCGACGTCCGGATACAGACCAATGGTGATTTCCGGCATGGCCAAACGACTGCTCGGCGTGACGATCCGCGTACTCGCGCCTTGCAGCAAGCCCATGCCGCCGCCGAGCACGTAACCATGGCCCCAGCAGATCAGCGGTTTCGGATAGGTGTGCAGGCTGTAATCCAGACGATATTCCGCGCTGAAAAACTGCGCGGCCAGCGGGGGTACCTCGCCGGGGTGGGCACGACAGGCCTCGACCAGGCTGCGCACCTCGCCGCCGGCGCAGAAGGCCTTGGCGCCGTTGCCGCGCAGCAGCACGCAGACGATTTGCGGATCCTTGGCCCAGGCGTTCAGTTTGTCGCTGAGGGCGTTGATCATCGGCAGCGATAGCGCGTTCAGCGATTGTTCAGCATCCAGGCTGGCGATACCGATGCGGGCGCCGTCGGTGCCGGTGAGTTCTTCGAAGTGCAGATTCATCGTGACCTCGATCGGGAATTTGAACGATCAGTATGATCGTTGTGTGGGAAAGTGCCGGATCTGCGTCAGATCAATTGACAAGCGTGGTCGGCTTTCCTAGGGTTCGCCCCATTGTTTTTGCCGGGTATGACCATGACTGCTGACGACCGTATCAAACTCGAACCGAGCTGGAAGGAGGCACTGCGTGCTGAATTCGACCAGCCTTACATGGCAGAGTTGCGCCAGTTTCTGCAGCAGGAGCGGGCGGCCGGCAAGGAAATCTATCCGCCGGGGCCGATGATTTTCAATGCCTTGAACTCGACGCCGCTGGATAAAGTGAAGGTGGTAATCCTCGGCCAGGACCCGTATCACGGCCCGGGGCAGGCCCACGGTTTGTGCTTCTCGGTGCAACCGGGCGTGCCGGCACCGCCGTCGCTGGTCAACATCTATAAAGAGTTGAAGCGCGACCTCAACATCGACATTCCCAATCACGGCTACCTGCAGAGCTGGGCCGATCAGGGCGTGCTGATGATCAACACGACCATGACCGTCGAGCGCGCCAACGCCAATGCGCACAAGGACAAGGGCTGGCAGTTTTTTACTGATCGGATCATTGAACTGGTCAGCGAGCGCCAGCCGCATCTGGTGTTCATGCTCTGGGGCGCCCATGCGCAGAGCAAGCAGAAGCTGATCGACGCGACCAAGCATCTGGTGCTGACGTCGGTGCATCCGTCGCCGCTGTCGGCGTATCGCGGGTTTTTGGGTTGTGGGCACTTTAGCCGCACCAACAAGTTTCTTGAGCAGAATGGCGAGACGCCGATCGAGTGGCGTTTGCCGCCGATCTAAAAAGCATCGCGAGCAGGCTCACTCCTACAGTTGAAATGCGCTCCCCTGTAGGAGTGAGCCTGCTCGCGATGGGGGCAACCCGGTCTTACTCCGGATTACGATTCCAGTATTTGAACAATGGCTCCGCCAGAAACAGCACAAACAGCAACCGCATCACCTGCATCGCTGTCACCAGCGGCACAGACAGTTGCAGCGTCTCCGCCGTCAGGCTCATTTCGGCGATGCCGCCAGGCATCATGCCCAGCGTCAGTGAACGCAGATCCAGATGAGTGAGCGCGCTCAAGCCCAACGCCGCCAGTGAGGCGATCAACATGGTCAACGCCGTGCCAATCAACGTCCGCCCCATAAAGGATGGCGCGCGACGGAAAAACTGCCGATTGAAGTGGCAACCCAAACCGCTGCCAATCAACCACTGGCCAATCTGACTGCCGCCATTGGGCAAGCCAATGTGCAGATCCCAGCCAATGCTCACCGCCGCACTCACCAGCAACGGCCCGAACAACCACGGATTGGGTTGACGCAAACGCTGCCAGAGCCACGCAAGCAAACCACCTGCCGGAAATAGAAACGCCAGCCAGCGCCAATCGACGCTGCCGGCATGAGAAATCGGTGTGTCATCGCCAAGCAAATACTTGAACGCCGCCGGCACGCACAGCACCACCACCAGCACGCGCAAACTCTGCCCCGCCGCAACATGACTGAGCAGCGCGCCATTGCGCGCGCCGAGGTTGACCATCTCCCCGGAACCCCCCGGCATGCTGGAAAAAAACGCCGTGGCGCGATCCTCGCCAGTACGGCGCATCAACCACACACCGACCACCGCCGACAGGCTGGTGACCAGCGCGCCGAAGAAGATCAATCCGAAATGACTGAGCACCTGTTCCATCACCACCGGGGTGAAGTGCAGGCCGATGCCAATGCCGACAATCCACTGGCCGCACTTGCGGCCGCCAGGGATTTCCGTGAGTTGCCACGGGGTCAGGCAGCGCACGAGGATGATCGCCAGCAACGAGCCGACCATCCACGGCAGTGGCCAGCCGATCTGACTGGCGAGATAACCGCCGAGCAGACCGACCAGCGGGGTTCCCCACCAGGATTTCAGTGAGGCGCGATCAAACATCGGCGATGGCGCGACGCGCGACCGAACGTTTGCGCCAGATGCGCAGCAGCGGCATCAGCAGCATGATCGCGGTCAGCACCCAGACACCGAAGGTGATCGGGCTCGACCAGAGGATCTCCAGCGCACCGTTGGAAATCGACAGTGCACGACGCAGGTTCTGCTCCATCAGACCACCGAGGATGAAGCCCAGCAGCACTGGCGACAACGGGAAGTCGAGTTTGCGCAGGATGTAGCCGAAGATACCGATGCCGACCATCAGGAACAGGTCGAACGTGGTGGCGTGCACCGCGTAGACGCCGATCCCGGTAATGATCGCGATCACCGGCACCAGTGCCCAGTTCGGCACCGCGAGGATGCGGGTGAAGATGCGGATCATCGGAATGTTGAGGATCACCAGCATGATGTTGGCGATGAACAACGAGGCGATCAGGCCCCAGACGATGTCCGGTTGTTGCTGGAACAGCAGCGGGCCCGGGGTGATGTTGTACAGCGACAGCGCGCCGATCATCACCGCCGTGGTGCCCGAACCTGGCACGCCCAGCGTCAGCATTGGCACCAGCGCACCGCAGGCCGACGCGCCAATGGCGGTTTCCGGCGCGGCGAGGCCACGGGCATCACCCTGACCGAATTTGCCGCTGGCGCCGGCGATGCGTTTTTCGGTCATGTAGGCCACGGCACTGGCCAGCGTCGCGCCGGCACCCGGCAATACGCCCATGATGAAACCGAGCAGGCCGCAACGGATGTTCACCACGAATACCGAAGACGCTTCCTTGAAGTTGAACATCATCCGGCCGGTAGCTTTCACTGCTTCCTGGCCGCGATGGGTTTTCTCCAGCAGCAACAGAATTTCACTGACCGAGAACAGGCCCAACACCAGCACGACGAATTGAATGCCGTCAGTCAGGTGAATGTTGTCACCGGTAAAGCGGTAAACGCCGCTGTTGGCGTCGATGCCGACGCTCGACAGGAACAGGCCGATCAACGCCGCGATAAAGGTTTTCAACGGTCGATCACCGGCCATGCCGCCGAGACAGACAATCGCAAACACCATCAGCACGAAGTATTCCGCCGGCCCAAAGGCAATCGCCCATTTCGCCAGCAGCGGCGCGAACAACACCATGCCGCAGGTGGCGATAAACGCGCCGATAAACGAACTCCACGCCGACAGCGACAGCGCTACACCGGCCAGACCTTTGCGGGCCATCGGGTAGCCGTCGAGGGTGGTCATCACGGTCGACGCTTCGCCCGGAATGTTCAGCAGAATCGAGCTGATCCGCCCGCCGTATTCGCAGCCCAGATATACCGCCGCGAGCAGGATCAACGCCGACTCCGGCGGTAGGCCGAGGGCGAAGGCAATCGGAATCAGCAGTGCCACGCCGTTGATCGGACCGAGGCCCGGCAGCAGGCCGACGACAGTGCCGATCAGTGTGCCAGTCAGGGCCGTGACCAGGTTGTAAGGGCTCAGCGCAACGCCGAAGCCTTGACCCAAATAACCGAGGGTATCCATATCAGTTCTCCAGCACGTCGAGCAGGCCAAGGGGCAGCGGAACGTCCATCACACGGTCGAACAGCAGGTACAGACCGATGGCCATCAGCGTCGTCACCACGATGCTCGGCATCCAGCGACCGCCATACAGGCGCGCCATCGGAATGCCGATGAGGATGCTGCTGAGGATGAAACCCAGCGGTTCGAAGAGGCCGGCGAACACCAGCAGCAGTGCGACGCAAATGGCGATCTTGGTCAGGGTTTCGCGATCCAGTGGCGGCTCGTCTTCACTGTGTTTGATCGGCGCCGGGCGGAACACCATGTACAGCAGCGCCGCGCCCATCAGGCCGAGCATCAGCAGAGGGAAGGCGCGCGGGCCCACCGGTTCGTAGGAAAAAGCCGCTTGGTACGGCCACGCCATCAATGCCAGGCCGGCGCAAACCAGCAACAACACGGAGGCGAAAATGCGTTGAATAAGCATGGGAGCTCCTGTGCTGCGTCCCCGTCAGCGGGAACGCAGCCGCTAGACAGGGACGATCACTGGATCAGGCCGAACTCTTTGGCCAGCACTTTGTAGTCCGCGACCTGCTTCTTCACGTAGGTGTCCAGTTCCGGGCCAGTCATGGCGAACGGGAACAGTTCACGCTGATCGCGCAGCTTGGCGAACTCCGGCGAGGCCAGCAGTTTGTCGAACGAGTCTTTCCACCAGGCGTAATCTTCGTCGCTGACTTTTGGCCCCAGGTAGAAGCCGCGCACTACCGGCCAGACGATGTCGTAGCCTTGCTCGCGCGCGGTCGGGATGTCTTTCATTTCCGGCTCGTCGAGACGCTTGTCGGCGAACACTGCGAGCAGACGCATGTCACCGCTCTGGATGTGCGGCATGGAGTCGGAGATGTCGGTACTGCCGACCTGGATGTGTCCGCCGAGCAGGGCGGTAGCGATTTCGCCGCCACCTTCGAGGGCGACGTAACGCAGGTCACGCGGGTTGATCCCGGCAGCCTTGGCGATCAGGGCGGTTTGCATCCAGTCCTGGCTGCCGACGGTGCCGCCGGAACCGATCACCACCGAGCTTGGATCTTTCTTCAGAGCCTGAACGAGATCGTCGAGGGTCTTGTAGGGCGAATCGCTTTTCACCGCGATGGCGCCGTAGCTGGTGCCAACCGCTGCCAGCCAGCGCACGTTGGTTTCATCGAAACGCCCGAACTTGCCTTGGGCCAGGTTCAGCAACGAACCGCTCGACCACGCCACCAGCGTGCCGGCATCGGCAGGGCGCTGAGCGACCACGGCGTTGTACGCCACCGCGCCGACACCGCCGGGCATGTAGGTGACGCGCATCGGTTTGGTCAGCAGTTTTTCGTTGACCAGTGCGCTCTGCACCAGTTTGCAGGTCAGGTCGAAACCACCGCCGGGGGAGGCCGGGGCGATACATTCCGGACGTTTCGGTTCAGCCATCAGTTGGCCGGCAAACAGGATGCAACTGGCGGCCAGTGCAACTTTACGCAGTGACAGGTTCATTCGATTCTCCACGGGCATTGTTGTTATTCGACGTGTTTTTCTTCAGCCGGCCATTACCACAACGCAACGCTGTAGCTCACCAGCAAACGCACTTCGTCTGCATCGCGAGCCGAGTAGTTGGAGCGGTAAGTGGCATTACGCAAACGCACGGCGACATCCTTCAAGGCGCCGCTTTGTACTACATATTTGATCTCGGTGTTGCGTTCCCACTCTTTGCCTTCTTCGCCGTTCTTGAGCTTGATGTTGTCACCGCTCAAGTAGCGGCTCATGAAGCTCAGGCCTGGAATGCCGAGCTTGGCGAAGTCAAAGTCGTAGCGAGCCTGCCAGGAGCGTTCTTCTGCGCCGGCGAAATCGTTGATCTGCACGAAGTTGACCAGATACGGGTCGCTGCCATCGACATACGGGAAGGCGCTGTCGCCGGACATGTGCTGATAACCGGCGCTGAACTTGTGGCCGCTCAGCGCATAGCTGACCAGGCCGTTGAGAGAGCGGTTGTCGATCTCGCCGCCACGGGCTGCGCCTTGGTCATCGCTGACGGCGAAACGCAGGTCAGTGGCAAACGTGCCCGGGCCCATCGGCCGTGAGGCGACCAGGCCGAAGAAGTGCTGGTTATAGACTTCGTCGAGTTGAGCGAAGTGGTAACTGCCGGTGATCTTGTCGGTGAACTTGTAATCCACGCCGCCAAAATCGAAATGCTTGCCGGCAGCGGTGCCAGCAAAACGGCTGTTCTTGTTATTGAGGGCGATGTCCTCGAAATCGGTGCTGTCGCGATCCTTGGCTTTCTCCAGACGGCCACCGGTGAACGTCAGGTTCTTGATCTCTTTGGAGGTCAGTAAACCGCCTTCAAAGGTCTGCGGCAGAATGCGCCCATCGTTCGGTTTGAGGATCGGCAGTTCAGGAATCAGGCTGCCGATTTTAAGTTCGGTGGCAGAGATTTTCACTTTGCCGGTCAGGCCGACTTTCGAGTATTCGTCAGCCGCGCGCCCATCATCGTGGGTCGGCAGCAGGCCTGTGCCGGTGCGGTCCGGACTCGAATCAAGTTTGACCCCAAGCATGCCTAACGCATCGACACCGAACCCGACGGTACCATCGGTGTATCCCGATTGCAGATTGAGCATGAAGCCTTGAGCCCATTCGTCACGCTTGGACTGCTGGGCACTGGTGCCATCGCGAAAGTCGCGGTTGAAATACATGTTGCGGGTTTCGAAGGTGGCGCTGCTGTCTTCAATGAAGTCGGCAAAACTCAACGGCGAAAAACCGGCAAGAGCGGCGGCACTGACGAGGGCGGTGTGGCTGAAACGGGAAGGGCGAACAGGCGTGGACGCCTGAGGCTGCATGGACGGCATGCGGGTGTACTCCGTTTATTGTTCTTATTGGTCGAAAACGCTTCGAGGCGTTTTTCGTTGCGCTGTGTGGCATCAGCGACGGCAGTCGGAACTGTCCGTGGGCCGACTCTAACCAGCTAACCTTTCGCTAACCTTTCAGCAGACTTTCAAGGTTTTCGGGCTTCACAGCGGCGGTTGCGGCTGTAAACTCCGCGGCAAAGCGTGGCGTTGGCCATCACTCAATGAGGTAAAGATCCATGCGTGTTCTGCTCGTCGAAGACCATCTGCAATTGGCCGAAAGCGTTGCGCAGGCGCTCAAGAGCACCGGTCTGACCGTGGATGTGTTGCACGATGGCGTGGCCGCCGATCTGGCGCTGGGCAGTGAGGAATACGCCGTGGCGATCCTCGATGTCGGCCTGCCACGCATGGACGGTTTCGAGGTCCTCGCGCGGTTGCGCGCACGTGGAAAAAATCTGCCGGTGTT
The DNA here is from genome assembly GCF_949767675.1 of Pseudomonas sp. IT-P395. Classification (NCBI taxonomy): domain Bacteria; kingdom Pseudomonadati; phylum Pseudomonadota; class Gammaproteobacteria; order Pseudomonadales; family Pseudomonadaceae; genus Pseudomonas; species Pseudomonas sp. IT-P395. Next base: position 120,104 of record NZ_CATKPW010000003.1, on the reverse strand, counting down.
GATGCTGACGGCGCGTAGCGATGTGAAGGATCGCGTCCACGGCCTCAATCTGGGCGCCGACGATTACCTCGCCAAACCGTTCGAACTGACCGAACTGGAAGCGCGGGTCAAAGCCTTGCTGCGTCGCAGTGTGCTCGGTGGCGAACGCCAGCAGCGCTGTGGCGTGCTGGCCTACGACCTCGACACCCGACGTTTCACCCTTGGCGAAGAATTGCTGACGTTGACGTCCCGCGAGCAAGCGGTGCTGGAAGCGCTGATTGCCCGGCCGGGGCGGGTGATGAGCAAGGAGCAACTGGCCTCCCAGGTGTTCGGTCTCGACGAAGAGGCCAGCCCCGATGCCATCGAAATCTACGTGCACCGCTTGCGCAAGAAACTCGACGGCCAACCGGTGGCGATCGTGACGTTCCGTGGTCTGGGGTATCTACTGGAAAGCCGCGATGCATAAGCCCAGCAGCCTGCGCTGGCGCTTGCTGTGGAACCTTGCATTGCTGCTGGTGGTGCTGATGCTCGCCAGCGGCTTGAGTGCCTACTGGAATGGTCGCGAAGCCGCCGACACCGCCTACGACCGCACGCTGCTGGCCTCGGCGCGAACCATCGCCGCAGGCCTGTCGCAACGTGACGGCACATTGAGCGCCGATGTGCCTTACGTGGCACTCGACACTTTCGCTTATGACAGCGCCGGGCGGATTTACTATCAGGTCAATGACATCCATCAGAAGCTGATTTCCGGCTATGAAAACCTGCCCGGGCCGCCACCGGGGACACCACGCACCGACAGTTACCCCGCGTTGGCGCGCTTCTATAACGCCACCTACAAAGGGCAAAACGTGCGCGTGGTCAGCCTGCTTAAAGCAGTGACCGAACCGAACATGAACGGCATGGCGGAAATCCGCGTCGCCGAAACCGATGAGGCACGGGTGAGCATGGCGCGCAGTCTGGCTGCCGATACCTTGCTGCGCCTGGGTATGTTGGCGATCGGTGCGTTGTTGTTGGTCTGGTTCGCGGTCAGTGCGGCACTGCGCCCATTGGAGCGCCTGCGCACGGCGGTGGAAGAGCGTCAGCCCGACGACTTGCGTCCGTTGCCATTGGTCGAAGTGCAGCATGAACTATGGCCGCTGGTGCGTGGACTTAACCATTTCACCGAGCGCCTGCGTGGGCAGTTTGAACGGCAGGCGCAGTTCATCGCCGATGCGGCCCATGAGTTGCGTACGCCTTTGGCAGCGCTGAAGGCGCGGCTTGAGTTGGGCCTGCGCTCCAACGATGCGGAAGTCTGGCGTTCGACGCTGGAGTCTTCGGCACAAAGCACTGATCGCCTGACTCATCTGGCCAATCAGTTGCTGTCGCTGGCACGCGTTGAAAACGGCGCCCGAGCGATTGCCGAGGGCGGCGCGCAGTTGCTCGATCTGAGTCAGTTGGCCCGGGAACTGGGCATGGCCATGGCACCGCTGGCGCACAAACGCGGGGTGGCGCTGGCGCTGGAGGCGGACGAACCGGTCTGGCTGCGCGGTGAGCCGACCCTGCTGAATGAGCTGCTGAGCAATCTGGTGGACAACGCCTTGGCGCACACCCCACCGGGCGGCAACGTGATTCTACGGGTGACCGCGCCGGCGGTACTTGAGGTTGAAGATGACGGGCCGGGTATTCCGCTGGAGGATCGCGATCGCGTGTTCGAGCGGTTCTACCGACGTAATCAGCAGGTGGCGGGCTCAGGGCTGGGGCTGGCAATCGTCGGTGAGATCTGTCGAGCGCATCTGGCCCAGATCAGCTTGCATGATGGCGAGCAGGCGGGGTTGAAGGTGCGGGTCAGTTTTATAGCCGGGTGATTGTGGTGGTTTTGCTGGCCCCTTCGCGAGCAGGCTCGCTCCCACTCTGGAATGCATTTTCCTGTGGGAGCGAGCCTGCTCACGAAGGGCGCGCCTCGGTCTCGGATCAGTAAAACATCGTCCGCGACTCTTCCAGATCCGCGCACAGTTCCTTGTTCTCCTGGTCGATCCCAAGCTTCCTGAACGCCGGAACTGTCATTGGATCAATCCGCGCAAACGGATGATCAGTGTCCTTGTGGCAATACAGGCTCGCCACTTGCACTAGATCGACGTAATCGATGGCTGTCGAATCGCGCTTGAAGTCCTGATAGCGCCCCGGCAACTCCACCAGACGTTCCGGAAACTCCCAGACCCGCAGGAGCTTGTCGCCCAGCAACGGATGAATGTGATCGATCACATGGTTGAGGCTGACCGGATCCGACAGCAGCTCATAGTGATCTTCGGCGTAGGTCAGAATCGGCAACACGCCGATCTGATGCACCAGCCCGCCGAGCGCTGCCTGATCGGGTTTGAGTTGTGTGTAGCGGCGGCACAACGCGTAACTGACCCCGGCAATTTCCAGGCTCTTGCGCCAGACTTCGCGCATCTTCTGCTCGACCACTTCGGAGCGGGCGTGGAAGATCTGCTCCATCACCAGGCCGATCGCCAGGTTGCTGCTGTAGTTGATGCCCAGCCGGGTGATGGCGGTGTGCAGGTCGGTGACTTCCTGTGCGGCGCGCAGCAGCGGGCTGTTGACCACTTTGATCAGGCGCGCTGACAGCGCCGTGTCCCGGCCGATGACTTTGCTCAGGTCGCTGACGCTGATTTCCGGGTCTTCAGCGGCCTTGCGAATCTGCAGGGCCACTTCCGGCAACGTGGGCAGAACCAGGTCATCGTTATCGATGGCCTCAACCAAATCCTGTTGGACTTTTTCCGCCAGTTCGCTCATTTAAACTCTCTAGGGTGTTGCAACAAATGCTGCGATCAGCGCTGGATTTCGCGGTCGCGATCCAGTTCGTAAGGCAGGTCGAGCAGATGCAGCGCGGGACCTTCGAGGGTGCCCAGATGCAAATCACCGGCTTCGGCAGCTTCGGCCTGCAGCACCGCCAGGAGTTCAATGTTTTGCCCGGCCTTGGCGGCCAGCACCACTTCGCCGATGGAGCTGTTGTGGCTTGGTGCAAACAGTTGTGTGCCAGGTTCTGGCAGGTCAGCAGCGTCCAGGCTCAAGCGGTACAGACGACGCTTGAGTTTGCCCAGGTACTGCATGCGCGCGACGATTTCCTGGCCGGTGTAGCAGCCTTTCTTGAAGCTCACGCCGCCAACGGCTTGCAGGTTGAGCATTTGCGGGATGAACAGCTCGCGGGTACTTGGCATGACCTGACCGATACCGGCACGGATCTGGCCCAGCAGCCATTGATTCAGCTCGGCTTCAGGCAGGGCTGCGGACAATTTGGCTTTGATCGCGTCAGTCTGATCGGCCGGTGCCCAGAGTTCGGCGCGATCCGGCGAGACGCGAATCGCGATCAGACCCTCATTACGCACAACGCTGTCGGTTTCCTCCGGCAGGTCCAGACCGAGGCTAGTCAAGGCGTTATCGCCATGCTCCAGGCCAAAACGTACCCAAGCGGCACTTTCGTCGGTCAGTTTCGATTTGGAGAACACCGCGTATTTTTTCAGGTCCGCCAGTTGCGGCTCCAGCAGCTCGCTGGCCATCGCCAGAACCACGCCGTCACCTTCGAGCAGAATGCGGAAGCTCGACTGCATCCGGCCTTTCTGCGTGCAGCGGGCGCCGAGGCTGGCGCGAGTGTCGTTGAGGTAATTGAGGTTGCAGGTCAACTGGCCTTGCAGGAATTTTCCGGCATCCGCGCCGCGAACCGCGAGAACGCCTTCATGAGACAGGGTGCAGAAAAAAGCAGAATCGGCCATGGGTCATCGCAGGGTAAATAGACTGGGGCACATCATAAGGGCGCGTTGTTGAAATGGGTAGTTGATAAAGGATCGGTGGTCCCCGACCAAAGCCGACTGTGCGACCTGTCTCGGGGCTGTATACTTGCCGCCAAATTTGAGGAGGGCTCCATGGTCGAACAAGTTGAACTGAATCGCCTCTTTTGGCACAGCCGTCGCGGCATGCTTGAGCTTGACGTGTTGCTGGTGCCGTTCGTGCAGGAGGTTTACGCGACGTTGAACCAGGTGGATCGCGATCTGTATGTCCGTCTGCTGACGTGCGAGGATCAGGACATGTTCGGTTGGTTCATGGAGCGCAGCGAGTCTGAAGATCCGGAACTGCAGCGCATGGTTCGCATGATCCTGGACCGTGTCCAGCCCAAGTAATACGTTCGAATGCCGCTGGCATGCCTCACGGCAGTTGCTGGCGGCGTATCTGCTGGCCCAGGCGTTCGCACTGGGTGCATTGTTTCTGCTATCGATTCCACTCTGGGCCAGTCTGCTCGGGGCTTTCGCCTGCCTGCTTCATGGCGTCTGGGTGTTGCCTCGGCAGATTCTGCTGAATCACCGTCGGGCTTTTCGCGGATTGCGCCGGGACGTCGATGGCTGGCAGTTGTGGAATCAGGCTGATGGTTGGCAGTCGGTGCAGTTGCGCCAGGACAGCCTCGCGCTGCCATTGATCGTGGTTCTGCGTTTTCGCCTGCGCGGCGAGTGGCGGGTCAGATCGATCTGTGTGCCCCGGGACTCGCAGGCGGCGGATCTGCACCGACGCCTGCGAGTACGGCTCAAGTTCAGCCGGCGTAGGTGGGCGGCACCAGAATAGTGTCGAGTGCCTCGGGCAGCAGATCAGGATAGTCGAGGGTGTAATGCAGGCCGCGACTCTCCTTGCGTTCCATGGCTGAGCAGATCATCAGTTCGGCGACTTGCGCCAGATTGCGCAACTCGATCAGATCGCGGCTGACTTTATAGTTGCTATAGAACTCGTCGATCTCGTCCAGCAGCAGGCGCACACGGTGTTGCGCCCGTTGCAGGCGCTTGTTGGTGCGCACGATACCGACGTAGTCCCACATGAACCGCCGCAGTTCATCCCAGTTGTGCGCGATGATCACATCCTCGTCCGAGTCGGTGACCTGGCTGGCGTCCCAGACGGGCAGGGCGTTTGGCGCGGTGATATCGTCCAGTTGCGCGAGAATGTCGGCTGCTGCCGAACGGGCATAGACGAAACATTCCAGCAGCGAATTACTGGCCATTCGGTTGGCGCCGTGCAGGCCGGTGAAACTCGTTTCGCCGATCGCGTACAGGCCCGGCACGTCGGTGCGGCCATGTTGATCGACCATCACGCCACCGCAGGTGTAGTGCGCCGCCGGCACGACGGGAATTGGTTGTTTGGTGATGTCGATGCCAAATCCGAGGCAGCGCTCATAAACAGTGGGGAAGTGCGTCTTGATGAAGTCTTCGGGCTTGTGGCTGATATCGAGATAGACGCAGTCGACACCCAGGCGCTTCATTTCGTGGTCGATGGCCCGGGCGACGATGTCGCGCGGTGCCAGTTCGGCGCGTTTGTCGAAGCGAGACATGAAGCGTTCGCCATTGGGCAGCTTCAAATGCGCGCCTTCGCCACGCAGGGCTTCGGTGATCAGAAAACTCTTGGCCTGCGGGTGATACAGGCAGGTCGGGTGGAACTGGTTGAATTCCAGGTTCGCCACCCGGCAACCCGAACGCCAGGCCATGGCGATGCCATCGCCGCAAGCGCCGTCGGGGTTGCTGGTATAGAGGTAGACCTTGGCGGCACCGCCGGAGGCCAGAATCACGAAGCGTGCACCGTAGGTGTCGACTTCGCCGGTTTTTCGATTGAGTACGTAGGCGCCGAGGCAGCGCTCGCCGTCCATGCCCAAACGTCGTTCGGTGATCAGATCGACAGCAACCCGCTGCTCCAGGAGTTCGATGTTCGAACGCTCTTTGGCCTGGGCCAGCAAGGTTTTGAAAATGGCCGCGCCGGTAGCATCAGCGGCGTGGATGATGCGCCGATGGCTGTGGCCGCCCTCTCGGGTCAAATGGAATTCGAACCCGCCGTCTTCAGTACCTGACTGATCGTCGCGGGTGAAGGGGACGCCTTGATCGATCAGCCACTGGATGGCTTCGCGGCTGTGCTCCACAGTGAAGCGCACGGCGTCTTCATGGCACAGCCCGCCGCCGGCGTTCAGGGTGTCGTCTACATGGGATTCGACAGTATCAGTGTCATCGAGCACGGCGGCGACGCCACCCTGGGCCCAGAAAGTTGAACCGTTGGCGAGATCGCCTTTGCTCAATACGGCAATGCGCAAATGACCTGGCAGGGTCAGCGCGAGACTCAAACCGGCAGCACCGCTGCCTATGACCAGAACATCGTGTTGGAATTGTTGGCTCATTACAGGATTCCGCTCAAAGCGACCCGGGTCGGGGGTGGTGCAAGACCGCTGGATCGGCGAGTCAAGACAGCCACACAGCCCACTAGTATATAGAGGGGGGGGACGGCACAATAGCCGGGCCGATATGGCATTGTGAAACTACTGTGACGGGAAAAAGGTGTGCTTCGTCGGAAGTTTTTTTTCCCTGTTTGGGGGAAAGGCGACTGTATCGGCGCTGAAACAGACGTTTTCTGCACAGAGTCGCCCAATGTCGGGTGGCGACGGCTATAAATAATTGGAACTTTTGCCAAAGGCCCAAGATCAATAGTCGGTGCCAGAGATAAGGGACAGTGTCGGCTTCAGTGCGGAATCCGCGGTTGGATTCCTGCCGGCGAAACCGATGACAAGATTATTCGCGCAGCCGGTTTATCCCGAGCTGCGTTTTTCGTGCGTGCCAAATCAGAGCCCGCAGGAAACTTGCCTGGAGGGGGAGAACTTTTGCGAAAAGCCCGAGTCTATGTTTGCAAGTCTGGTCGTTTAGTTATGCAAGTCTCCTTCGGGCTTATCGAGGAGTGTTCATGCTAACCCAGGAAGAGGATCAGCAGCTGGTCGAGCGCGTTCAACGCGGCGACAAGCGAGCTTTCGATCTGTTGGTGCTGAAATATCAGCACAAGATTCTCGGGTTGATCGTGCGTTTCGTGCACGACACCCATGAAGCCCAGGACGTGGCTCAGGAAGCCTTTATCAAGGCGTATCGAGCACTTGGAAACTTTCGCGGCGACAGTGCGTTTTATACGTGGCTGTACCGTATTGCCATTAACACGGCGAAGAATTACCTGGTTTCACGCGGCCGTCGGCCGCCGGACAGCGATGTAAGTTCCGAGGATGCAGAGTTCTACGATGGCGATCACGGCCTCAAGGATCTCGAATCACCAGAACGTGCACTGCTGCGGGATGAGATCGAAGGCACCGTCCATCGAACCATCCAGCAACTGCCAGAGGATTTGCGTACAGCTTTAACTTTACGTGAATTCGATGGTCTGAGTTACGAGGACATTGCGAGCGTCATGCAATGTCCGGTGGGTACCGTGCGCTCCCGGATTTTCCGCGCCCGGGAGGCCATCGATAAAGCCCTGCAGCCGTTGTTGCAGGAAAACTGAGACAGCGGCGACAGCCAAGAGAGGAACGCCATGAGTCGTGAAGCCCTGCAGGAATCGCTGTCCGCAGTGATGGATAACGAAGCGGACGAACTGGAATTGCGTCGGGTGCTCAATGCACTGGACGACGTAGAAACCCGTGAGACCTGGGCTCGTTACCAGATCGCTCGGGCAGCCATGCACAAGGATCTGCTGCTGCCACGTCTGGACATCGCTGCGGCAGTGTCTGCTGCACTGGAAGACGAAACGGCTCCGGCCAAAGTATCGCGCAGCCCATGGCGTAACCTTGGCCGTCTGGCTGTTGCAGCCTCGGTGACTGTTGCCGTTCTGGCCGGTGTTCGCCTGTACAACCAGGACGAAATCGCTGGTGTCGAACTGGCTCAGCAATCCAATCAGCCAACTCTGGCGACCCCACAGGTCAAAGGCCCGGCTGTTCTGGCAGGCTATAGTGAGAGTTCGGAAGCCACTGGCCCGATGGCCAACGGCGTACTGCAAGGTCAGCCAGGCTGGCACGATCAGCGTCTGCCAGGCTACCTGCGTCAGCACGCTCAGCAGGCTGCACTGAAAGGTACTGAAAGCGCGTTGCCATACGCACGTGCTGCAAGCCTGGAAAACCGTTAAGGAGGATCATGCGCGCCATACCTCTACTTTCGCTTCTGCTCAGTGGCTGGTTCATTGTTCCAGCCCACGCTGATGAGGCCCAGGACTGGTTGACCCGTCTGGGCCAGGCCGAGCAGCAGCAAAGCTTTCACGGCACATTCGTTTACGAGCGTAACGGTAGCTTTTCTACCCATAACATCTGGCATCGCGTCCAGAATGGCCAGGTCCGCGAGCGTTTACTTCAGCTCGATGGTTCGGCGCAGGAAGTCGTGCGCATTGATGGACACACTCAATGCGTCAGCGGCACCCTGATTGCCGGTCTGGGGGATTCTCCCAACTCGGCCGCTCGTCCTCTCGATCCGCAAAAGCTGAAAAACTGGTATGACCTCGCCGTGATTGGCAAGTCGCGTGTGGCTGGGCGGGACGCAGTGATTGTTTCGCTGACGCCTCGCGATCAGCATCGTTACGGTTTTGAGTTGCATCTGGACAAGAAAACGGGCTTGCCGCTGAAGTCGTTACTGCTAAACGACAAGGGGCAGTTGCTCGAGCGCTTCCAGTTCACCAGTCTTGATACTGATGAAGTCCCGTCTGACAAAGATTTGCAGGCTGACGCTGACTGCAAGGCAGTTACTTTGGACAGCGACAAGGCTTCGGCGGTCAAGGCCGCTCAGGTATGGCACTCTGAATGGTTGCCGCCGGGCTTCGAACTGACCAGCAGTACTTCGCACAAAGATCCGGAAACCAAGACTCAGGTCAACAGCTTGCTGTATGACGACGGTCTGGCGCGTTTTTCGGTTTTCCTTGAGCCATTGAACGGCGAAACCGTCACTGACACGCGGACACAGCTGGGCCCGACCGTTGCCGTTTCCCGCCGCCTGACCACGCCTGAGGGCGAAATGATGGTCACCGTGGTCGGTGAGATCCCGATTGGTACTGCCGAACGAATTGCTCTGTCGATGCGTAATACCGATGGCACTGCAACCAGCAAGCAGTGAGCTGATTTCAGTCGTTACCACTTCTTTGTCGAGACGTAGATGAAATGTTTGCTGAGCATTTTCATTTGCAAATACCCTGAAAATTTTTTATAGGTCAGAGCCTCACGGCTCTGGCCTTGTTTGTTGTTGCCGGAACAAAAATGCCGGTCGGTGGTTTCCGGTGTTCCTTGCTCCATATCGCTTAACCCTGCTCGTCGTAACGGGAGCTGTATGTCGATACCAAGTTTGAAATCTTATCTCTCCATTTTCGCCACCGTGCTGTTGCTCGGTCAGGCTGTACCTGCTGCGCAAGCAGCCGATCTGCCTGACTTCACCCAATTGGTCGAACAAGCGTCGCCAGCCGTGGTGAACATCAGTACCACGCAGAAACTGCCGGATCGCAAAGTGAACCAGCAGATGCCTGATCTGGAAGGCCTGCCGCCGATGCTGCGCGAGTTCTTCGAACGTGGCATGCCGCCTCAACAGCGTTCGCCGGGCGGTGGTGGTCGTCAGCGTGAAGCGCAGTCGCTGGGCTCGGGCTTCATCATCTCTCCGGATGGCTACATCCTGACCAACAACCACGTGATTGCCGATGCCGACGAAATTCTCGTCCGCCTCGCCGACCGCAGCGAAATGAAAGCCAAGCTGATCGGCACCGACCCACGTTCCGACGTGGCGCTGCTGAAAATCGAAGGTAAGGATCTGCCGGTATTGAAGCTTGGCAAATCCCAGGACCTGAAAGCCGGCCAGTGGGTCGTCGCTATCGGTTCGCCGTTCGGCTTCGACCACACCGTGACCCAAGGCATCGTCAGTGCCGTCGGTCGTAGTCTGCCGAACGAAAACTATGTGCCGTTCATTCAGACTGACGTGCCGATCAACCCGGGCAACTCCGGTGGTCCGCTGTTCAACCTGAGCGGTGAAGTGGTCGGCATCAACTCGCAGATCTACACCCGTTCGGGCGGCTTCATGGGCGTATCGTTCGCGATTCCTATCGACGTGGCAATGGATGTGTCCAACCAACTGAAGAGCGGTGGCAAGGTCAGCCGTGGCTGGCTGGGCGTGGTCATCCAGGAAGTGAACAAGGATCTCGCCGAGTCGTTCGGTCTGGATAAACCGGCCGGCGCGCTGGTTGCCCAGATTCAGGATGACGGCCCGGCAGCCAAGGGCGGTCTGCAAGTCGGTGACGTGATCCTGAGCATGAACGGCCAGCCGATCGTCATGTCTGCTGACCTGCCACATCTGGTCGGCGCGCTGAAGGCTGGCGCCAAAGCCAATCTGGAAGTGATTCGTGAAGGCAAGCGCAAGAACGTCGAACTGACGGTTGGCGCGATCCCGGACGAAGACAAAGAACTGGATGCACTGCCAAAGTCTGGCGCTGAAACCACCAGCAACCGTCTCGGTGTTGCCGTGGGCGAACTGACTGCCGAGCAGAAGAAAACCTACGACCTTAAAGGTGGTGTGGTGATCAAGGAAGTGCAGGACGGTCCTGCAGCGTTGATCGGTCTGCAACCAGGTGACGTGATTACTCACCTGAACAACCAGGCCATCGGCTCCAGCAAGGAGTTCGGTGAGATCGCCAAAGCGCTGCCGAAGAACCGCTCGGTGTCGATGCGCGTGCTGCGTCAAGGCCGTGCCAGCTTCATCACCTTCAAGCTGGCTGAATAACCCAGCGGTAAGGTAAAAAAGAAACCGCCTCGAAAGAGGCGGTTTTTTTATGCCTGAAGCTTTTGTCTTGGTGGGTAACGATCAGCCCATCATGTCCTTGATCATCCGCTCCTGCTCCATCAGCTCACGCTGACGGGCGTCAATCCGCGAGGACAGCGGGAAGTTGCTGCCAGCCTTGCGCTTGGCGAAGTCCAGTTGCTGGATGGCTTGGCGGTAGTCGCCGACCAGTGCGAAGTATTCTGCGCGCGCCTGGTGCAGGCCGATGATATTGCCCGACAAGCCACGAGTCTCTGCGACCTGATACCAGACGTCCGGATCATCCGGACGTGACTTGAGTAATGCTTCCAGTGCTTTCTCGGCATCCGGCGCGCGATTCTGTTTCAGTAGCAGATCCACCCGAACCTGATTCAGGGGATAGTTGCCCGGATATTGCGTGAGCATGCGGTCAACCCGCGATTGCGCATCCGGCAAACGATTATTGGTAATGTCCAGATCGACCTGAGCAAGGTTGTAGATGATTTCGTTAGGCGATGTTGCCAGCAATTGCTTGAGGTTCTCACGCGCCTCATTCAATTGGCCGCCCTTGATCTGTGCAATCGCCAGACCGTAGCGCGCCACATCGTTTTTCGGATTCTCATCCAGCTGCGCACGGAAACGCTTGGCGCCCAGGCCCGGGGTTTCTTCGTAGATCAACTGCACGCGCGCGCGGATCAACTGATAGCGCTTGGAGTCTTCAATGCCGCCCGGTTTGGCCTGTTCGGCGCGGTTGCGGGTGTCGGCGATACGCGATTCGGTCACCGGGTGAGTCAGCAGGAATTCCGGTGGCTTGGCGTCGAAACGATATTGACGCATCAAGCGTTCGAACATGGTCGGCATCGAGCGCGGGTCATACCCGGCCTTTTCCAGATTGAGAATGCCGATACGGTCGGCTTCCTGTTCGTTCTGACGGGAGAAGGTCCGCTGCGATTGAATCGCCGCCGCCTGAGTGCCGGCGATGGTCGCGATACCGGCGTCACCGCCGCCGGCTGCCGCAATGACGATCCCGGCCAGCAGCGCGGCCATCATCGGCACCTGCATCCGTTGCGAAGCCTCTACACCACGAGCAAAGTGGCGTTGCGACAAGTGCGCCAATTCGTGGGCAAGAACCGAGGCATATTCACCCTCGGTCTGCGCGTTGAGGAACAAGCCGCCGTTGACCCCGACCACACCACCCGGCGCGGCAAAAGCGTTGAGCTGCGGGCTGTTGATCAGAATGAATTCAAGGCGCCGGTCAGTGACCTGGCTGGTCTCCACCAACTTGTACACGCTGGATTCGACGTAGTCTTTGAGCTGTGGATCGTTGAGCTGTGAAACCTGGCTGCGCAACATCGCCAGCCAGGCGCGGCCGAGCTGGTATTCCTGTTGCGGCGAGACAATGGCAGAACTGGCGTCGCCGAGTGACGGCAGATCGTCGGCAAAGCCTGGTGAGGCGAGCAGGCAAGCGAGCGTCAGCAGGGTAGGGCGCAGAAAAGTCATGCACAAAGCCTTAGAAGACAAAGACCTTACTGTAGCCGGACACCGGAGCTGCGACCAGATATTCTAGGCAGCTCGACGACCCGAACCGGAGTGACGCAATGACTGACGCTGTAGCCCATGACGTGGAACTGGACGCCAGTGGCCTGAATTGTCCGTTGCCGTTGCTCAAGGCAAAAATGGAACTCAACAAGCTCCAGAGTGGCGCTGTTCTCAAAGTCATCGCGACTGATGCGGGTTCACAGCGCGACTTTCGCACCTTTGCCAAGTTGGCCGGTCATACGCTGCTGCGCGAAGAAGACGAAGCAGGCGTCTATCGTTACTGGTTGAAAAAGGCCTGAAACCGACAGCGTTAAATCTAAGGATTATTGATGTTCAAAGTGTTACGCGACTGGATTCAGCGCTACTTCTCCGATGAAGAAGCCGTGGTGCTGGCGGTGCTGCTGTTTCTCGCCTTCACGGCCGTGCTCACGCTTGGCGGCATGCTCGCGCCAGTGTTGGCGGGGATGGTGCTGGCGTATCTGATGCAGGGCCTGGTGGTCACGCTGGAACGTCTGCGCGTGCCGGGTGGCGTGGCGGTAGGGTTGGTGTTTGCGCTGTTCATGGGCGTGCTGATGCTGTTTATCGTCGTGGTGCTGCCGTTGCTCTGGCATCAGTTGATCACGCTGTTCAACGAGCTGCCCGGGATGCTCGCCAAATGGCAATCGCTGCTGTTGCTGTTGCCCGAGCGCTATCCGCATCTGGTGTCCGACGAGCAGGTTTTGCAGGCGATCGAGGCCGCGCGCGGCGAGATCGGCAAGTTCGGCCAGTGGGCGCTGACATTCTCGCTGTCGAGTCTGCCGCTGCTGGTGAACATCATGATCTACCTGGTGCTGGTGCCGATTCTGGTGTTCTTCTTCCTGAAGGACCGGGCGATGATCGGCGAGTGGGTGCGTGGTTATCTGCCACGTGAGCGCGCGCTGATCACTCGGGTTGCGCAGGAAATGAACCGGCAGATCGCCAACTACATTCGTGGCAAGGTCATTGAAATCGTGATTTGTGGCGGTGTGACCTACATCGCCTTTGTCGCCCTTGGGCTCAACTATGCCGCACTGCTGGCGTTGCTGGTCGGTGTGTCGGTGGTGGTGCCGTATGTCGGCGCTGTGGTCGTGACCGTGCCGGTGCTGTTGATCGCATTGTTCCAGTGGGGCTGGAGTGATCAGTTCATCTATCTGATGGCGGTGTACGGCATCATTCAGACACTGGATGGCAACGTGCTGGTGCCATTGCTGTTCTCGGAGGCGGTCAACCTGCACCCGGTGGCAATTATCTGCGCGGTGCTGTTGTTTGGCGGGTTGTGGGGATTCTGGGGCGTGTTCTTTGCGATCCCGCTGGCGACGCTGTTCAAGGCGGTGCTGGATGCGTGGCCGCGCCAAGAGCCGGCGGTGGCGCCACTGCTGTAGCGGTTGATGCAAATTGTTTGGTGACACTTAGGGCCCATTCGCGAGCAAGCTCGCTCCCACATTGGACTTGTGAGCGCCACAGATCCAATCTGGGAGCGAGCCTGCTCGCGAAGGCGTCAGTAAAAATGACGCAAAACCATCAGGCTTTATTCAGATCCTGAGCAGCAGCCAATACGGCATCCACATGCCCCGGCACTTTCACACCGCGCCATTCCTGACGCAGCACACCGTCCTTATCAATCAGGAACGTGCTGCGATCAACGCCCAGGTATTCCTTGCCGTACAGCTTTTTCAACTTGATCACGTCGAACAATTGGCAGACAGCCTCGTCCTTGTCACTGATCAGCTCAAACGGAAATTCCTGCTTGCACTTGAAGTTCTCGTGGGACTTCAGGCTGTCGCGGGAGATACCGAATATCTCGGTATTGGCTGCCTGGAACGCGGCGTACTGATCACGAAAGCCCTGACCTTCAGTGGTGCAGCCCGGCGTGCTGTCCTTAGGGTAAAAGTAGATCACCACTTGCTGGCCCTTCAGGGCAGACAGGCTGACGGTCTGCCCGCTAGTGGCAGGCGCTTCGAAATCGGCAACCGGTTGGTCGATGACAACGGCCATGAAAGCTTCCTTACATTGGGTTTTGTGGGCGCCAAGGCTCGATCAGTGCATCCAGGTTCATCGCATCGGAGAAATCGAGGAACTGGTCGCGCAGCCAGCTGATCTGGGTGCCGGCCGGCAGGGTCACGGTGAACGTGGCGTTGAGCATGGTGCCGCCGGTCTGCGGCGCCTGATAGGTGTCGCAGGTCAGGTTTTCCAGTTCGACGTTGTGATCCATGAAGAACTGGCACAGCTCATTGATGATGTCCGGGCGATACGCCGAACTCACATACGCCACGTACGGCAGCGCCTGCGGACGATTTTCCAGCGGCGCGCTGCGCACTACGTTGACGGTGAAAGCATGTTTCTTGGACAGGCCCGACAGACTGCCTTCCAGGCGAGCAAGGGCGTCCCAGCTGCCGGAGACCTCAAGGATCAGCGCACTGCACTCGCCATGGCGAGTCAGGCGCGAAGTAACCACGGCGCAGCGATTTTCATGGCTGGCGCGGCACAGGACGTTAGTCAGCTCCATGGGGTTGGCGCCGAGGGCACTGATGACAAGGAATTGTTCGCGAACTGTGGGGGTGGACATGCAGCATTCCTAAAGCGATGAGCGGTCGGTAGGTTTACGGGCGTTGGCTGCCGTGGAGTGCCTGTTCTGGCGGTCCGTACAAAGAGGCCCGGCAAGCTCGCGGCTCGCTCCACTATAGCGGGAGCGCGCCGATGCGACGCAGGAACGGGGTCTGGGAGGCCGAAAAGGGAGGCTGGAACCCGGCGTACAAGCTGATCAGTACCGATCAAAGTCTGAAGGGTAGCGAAAAGCGGCGCCAAGGGGAATGGCGGCAGCGCAGTACTTCGCTTGTGCAAGCATCTTGGCGCCAGTACCATTACCGCTCTCTTTTTCCGGCAGGAGCGGTTTCATGATTGCGGGCAGTATGGTGGCACTGGTCACTCCCATGGATGCACAAGGGCGTCTTGACTGGGACAGCCTCAGCAAACTCGTGGACTTCCATCTCAAGAACGGCACCCATGCCATTGTCGCGGTCGGTACTACCGGCGAGTCGGCAACCCTTGATGTAGAAGAACACATCGCCGTCATCAAAGCCGTGGTCAAACAGGTTGCCGGGCGCATCCCGGTCATCGCCGGCACCGGCGCCAACTCGACCCGCGAAGCCGTCGAGCTGACCCGCAACGCCAAAGAAGCCGGCGCCGATGCCTGCCTGCTGGTCGTTCCGTACTACAACAAGCCGACTCAGGAAGGCCTGTACCAGCACTTCAAACACATCGCCGAGTCTGTCGACATTCCACAGATTCTCTATAACGTTCCTGGCCGCACCTCTTGCGACATGCAGGCCGAGACCGTGATCCGCCTGTCCACCGTGCCGAACATCATCGGTATCAAGGAAGCCACCGGCGACCTGAAACGTGCCAAAGCGATCATTGATGGCGTGAGCAAGGACTTCATCGTGCTGTCCGGCGATGATCCGACCGCCGTTGAACTGATCCTGCTGGGCGGCAAAGGCAACATCTCGGTGACCGCCAACGTCGCTCCGCGCGAAATGGCTGATCTGTGCGAGGCCGCGCTGAAAGGCGACGCTGACACCGCACGGGCGATCAACGAAAAACTGATGCCGCTGCACAAAGACCTGTTCATCGAAGCCAACCCGATTCCGGTGAAGTGGGCTTTGGTTGAAATGGGCCTGATGCACGAAGGCATCCGCCTGCCACTGACCTGGCTGAGCACCCCTTGTCATGAAACGCTGCGCTCGGCCCTGCGCCAGTGCAGCGTCCTGGTTTAATTGAGGAAGTACAACGCATGAAGCGAATGGCCGGACTTTCCGCACTTGCCTTGATTATCTCCAGCACCAGTGGCTGCGGATGGGTCTGGGGCCCGGAAGGTTATTTCCGTGACCGTGGTAGCGATTACCTGGAAGCGCAACAGACTGCACCGATGCAACTGCCACCGGATGTCAGCACTTCCAAGCGTCTGGATCCGCTGTTGCCGATCCCGCGCAACGTTGCTGATGACACCGCCAAGGGCGAATACATTGTGCCGCGTCCTCAGCCGCTGTCGGCCGTTGCCGATGCCAGCGATTACTCGCTGCAGAAGAGCGGTGATTCGCGTTGGGTCGTAGCCCAGCACCCACCGGCCGAAGTCTGGCCAGTGGCGGTGCAGTTCTTCCAGGACAACGGTTTCCGTCTGGATGAACAGCGCCCGCAAACCGGCGAATTCACCACCACCTGGCAGCATTCCGACGAACTGTCCGCGTCCATGGCCAAGCGCCTGAGCGCAGCCGGTATCGCCAGCGACAGCGAAACCCGCGTACGTGTGCGTATCGAGCCGGGCGTGCAGCGCAACACCAGTGAAATCTACGTGGTCAGCGCCGAGCGTCCTGCCGGTAGCACTGCCGATGTGGCCTTCACCAACCGTTCGGTCAACACGGGTCTGGACGCGGCGCTGGTCGATGACATGCTCGCAAGCATGAGCCGGATCTCCGAGAAGGGCGGTTCGGTGTCGATGCTGGCCTCGCGTGATTTCGATACGCCGAGCCGTGTCAGCCTCAGCGAAGACGGCAGCGGTAACCCGGTGTTGAACGTCGGTAACGATCTGGACCGTGCCTGGTCGAGCGTTGGCCGTGCACTGGAACAAGGCGAATGGCGCGTTGAAGACATCAACCGCAGCCTCGGCCTGTACTACATCAACCTGGCCGAAAAAGCCGAGAAGAAAGACGACAAGCCTGGTTTCTT
Source organism: Pseudomonas sp. IT-P395 (assembly GCF_949767675.1). Taxonomy (NCBI): domain Bacteria; kingdom Pseudomonadati; phylum Pseudomonadota; class Gammaproteobacteria; order Pseudomonadales; family Pseudomonadaceae; genus Pseudomonas; species Pseudomonas sp. IT-P395. Next base: position 103,281 of record NZ_CATKPW010000003.1, on the reverse strand, counting down.
CAGCAGCCTGTTCGGCAGCGCGCCGAGCAAGGAAGAAGTTGAAGCCCGTGCCGAGCGTTATCAGGTTCGCCTGAGCAAGGTTGGCGAGAACATTCAGGTCACCGTCGAGAAAAACATCAACACCGTCGCGCCGGCTGAAGTGGCACGCAAAGTGTTGAGCGTGATTCAGGACAACCTGGGCTGATCAACCATGCGTTTTGCCGTTCTCGGCAGCGGTAGCCAAGGGAACGGCACGCTGATCGCCAGTGCTGATACGTACGTGCTGGTGGATTGTGGTTTTTCCCTGCGGGAAACCGAAAAACGCCTGTTGCGCCTGGGTGTAAACCCGGCGCAACTGAGCGCGATACTCGTAACCCACGAACATGCCGACCACGTGCATGGCGTGGGTTTGCTGTCTCGGCGCTACAATCTACCGGTCTACCTCAGTCGCGGCACACTGCGCGGGATGCGCAAACCGATTGAACCCGCGGGCTTTCTGGCCGGCGGCGAGCAACTGCAGATCGGCGCACTGAACATCGGGGTCATTGCCGTGGCCCATGATGCGCAGGAACCGACCCAGTATGTCTTCAGTGATCACGAGCAGCGGCGTTTCGGCCTGCTGACGGACCTGGGGTCCTACTGCGAGCGGGTGCTGGACGGTTATCGGGACCTCGATGCGTTGATGATCGAGTCCAACCATTGTCGTGACATGCTGGCCCGTGGTCATTACCCGTACTTTCTCAAGCAACGGGTGGGCGGCGAGCTGGGACATTTGAACAACCATCAGGCGGCATTCCTGGTGTCCGAGTTGGGCTGGCAGGGCTTGCAACATCTGGTCCTGGCCCACCTGAGCAGCAAGAACAACCTGCCGCAGCTGGCCCGGCAATGTTTTGTCGACACCCTCGGGTGCGACCCGGACTGGCTGCAACTGGCCGATCAAGATTCAGGGCTCGACTGGCGCCACATCGCCTAGCCCACCTACTTAGCAAGCGGAGCCCATCATGGAAAAACGTGAAGAACTCTACCGCGGCAAAGCCAAATCGGTTTACAAGACCGACGACGCTGACCGCTTGATCCTGCTGTTTCGCAACGACACCTCGGCGTTCGACGGCAAGCGCATCGAGCAGCTCGACCGCAAAGGCATGGTCAACAACAAGTTCAACGCCTTCATCATGCAGAAACTCGAAGCGGCCGGCGTACCGACCCAATTCGACAAACTGCTGGCCGACAACGAAGTCCTGGTGAAGAAGCTCGACATGATCCCGGTCGAGTGCGTCGTGCGCAACTACGCCGCCGGCAGCCTGGTCAAGCGTCTGGGTGTCGAAGAAGGCCTGAAGCTCAACCCTTACACCTTCGAACTGTTCCTGAAGGACGACGCCAAGGGCGACCCGTTCATCAACGAATCCCACGTTGTGGCATTCGGTTGGGGCACCGCCGAGCAACTGGTTCGCATGAAAGAACTGTCGCTCAAGGTCAACGAAGTCCTGACCAAGCTGTTCGACGACGCCGGCCTGCTGCTGGTCGACTTCAAGCTTGAATTCGGCGTGTTCAGCGACGGCTCCATCGTCCTCGGCGACGAGTTCAGCCCGGACGGCTGCCGTCTGTGGGACAAGGACACCAAGAAGAAGATGGACAAAGACCGCTTCCGCCAGGGCCTCGGTGATGTCATCGAAGCCTACGAAGAAGTCGCCAATCGTCTGGGCGTACCGCTTTAATCGACGCAAGCATCTGATAGCACGAAGAAATTTTCGAAAGAGGGTTTGCTTTCGGTAAAAGTGTTGTTATGATGCGCGCCGTTGGAGAGATGCCAGAGTGGCCGAATGGGACGGATTCGAAATCCGTTGTACCTTCACCGGTACCTAGGGTTCGAATCCCTATCTCTCCGCCATTATTGAACAAGACGAAGCCCCCGTAATCATTGCTGATTACGGGGGCTTTTTCGTTTTCGGGCTTTCGTTCAGGGCGTTTCCAGGGCAAAAGGAACCGTAAGGGCGCTTTGGGGTGTTGCGCGGTTCCCTACACTGCAGCCTGGCTCTGTTCGGCAATGAGCGACTGCTGCGCATCCCTGAGCTGCTTGAGCGGCTGCAAGGGGGGCTCTGAGTCGGTCGCGTATATTGGGTGGCGTTCGAGCTGCACTCGCTGGCAGATCGGGAGGGGGCGAGGTTATCGCTCGTAAGACAGTGGTGGCCCCAATGGGCTGGCAGATTGACTGGAGTTATGGGGCATCAGAGACATCGGCGAACGGGGGCTGATTGCACCCCGTCTGTGCCAAGCTTTTATCAATGTAATCCGTTTGCGCTCGCATTGATCATGTCAGTGCTGTCCTGGCCAAAGACGGCGTGCATTCAGCAATCTTTCCCGAGTGCATGAAGTTTCATATTGTCATCCTTGAATTCAGCCAGTTCAGCTCTGCCCGGGTCAATCATCCATCCATATCGACTAAAGCTGCGTGGTGCGCTCATTTTTCTCGTGGCGCAGGGACTTTAGAATGTACGGAGCAACGTATTGCGAGCCGTACATAGATAGGTGGTTTCTGTCGTTGTATAGAACTTTTCCGCCCTTCGCAGCGTAGCAACTGTCGGAATCGCAGAACAACGACGCTAAGTCGATTATTTTTACGTTGGTAAAGTCTTTTGCCACGCGTTGAACAATTTCGTTATAGGCGGAATTTACGCTGTCCTGATCGTAAACTTTCCTTGGGAATGAGCAGCCATCATTCTTTTCAGTAATTCGGAAAGGGCGTGTGACACATGCCGATGGGTCAAACGGCAGGGTTGGGTTGTCTAGCACCACCACAATATTCTTCTTGGCGTCAGATAGCATTTCGAAGGATCTCCTCATGCCTGATTCCAGAACTTTTCTGAAATCCTTCTCGCCAGGATTTCGAATGTCTACAGCGTCCTCCCAAGAACATTTTGGGTTATGCGCAAGAAGTACGTTTACTACGCTGCTGTTTTTTGAGGCGTAATCATATGCCTCATTGATGAGGCGATAGGCATTCGCGCGAACCTTCGCGGCGGCTTTGTCCTTTTGTGCAGTAGATGTATCGTAAAATGGCGCAGCGCAACTGGCCGGAAAAACAGCTAAACCCTTGTCGGCCTTAGAGTAGGTGCTTAGACCTGCAAACAGGTGTGCCGCATGTGAGTCGCCTATGACTGCGCTGGTAATCAAGCCATCCTGAATCAGGCACGGGTTATCAGTCATGGTGTTCCAGTCGGGAAATCTGGTTGCGCAGTTCGTCAGCGAAATTGCGGTATTTATCTCGATGGCTCGGGCTACTTCGTTTTTGGTCTCCAGCGGGGTAGCGGCTGGGTGTTTATAGGTTGCAAATCCGCCAATCGCGATAACTATCATCAACCCGACAAAAGCCGGGGTTTGGCGCGGCTGCTTTACTATTCCGGCGCGAAGCGGCTTCTCGATTAATGAATAAGTAATCCATGCTAGTAATATTGATGCTGCGACCGCCGCCGATCTTATCTCGATACTGGTTTCTTCACTTTGGACTATGCGGGCGAACGCAAGCAGAGGCCAGTGCCAGAGGTACAGCGGAAAGCTGATCAAACCTATGGCGACAGCCACCCGTGTTGAGAAAATTCTTCGGTTAATTACAGATGAAGGTCCTGCTGCTATTAGGAGTACCGACCCCAGCACAGGAAGTATTGCGCGCCAGCCGGGGAATTGATCGCTCGGCTTGAAGCTAAATAGTGCGAAGAATATGAGTGCGAGCCCGGCAGCGCTGAGCGCGTCATTGAGTCTGGATTGCTGTCCTTCGAACTTCGACGCCCACCACGGCTGTAAACAGGCCCAAGCCAGCAAGGTGCCTGCCAGCAGTTCCCATGCGCGGGTCGGCAGTAGGTAGAATGTGGCGTTTGGATCTACACCTATGAAGTAGAGATTCAAAATCAGTGATACTAATCCAATAGCCAAAATTAGCTTGATAGCGCTAAGTCTTACCTTCCAGGCCGCCCAAAGTATCATGGGGAAAAGCAGGTAGAATTGCTCTTCAATTGCGAGTGACCATAGATGCAGTAATGGTTTTAGTTCTGCTGCGGTGTCGAAATATCCACTCTCGTACCAGAATGCAAAATTTGCTACAAATCCTGCGCCTGCTGCGATGTGCTTGGAGAGTTCGGTCATCTCATTCGGTAACAAGACAAGCTTTCCAACAACCCAGCAAGTTATTAGCACCAGGGTCAGGGCTGGAAAGATTCGACGTATCCTTCTGGCGTAAAAATCTGAAAAACTGAAAGTGCCTCGGTCAATGCTTTTAAGTAGTATGGTGCCGATTAAAAAGCCGGATATGACAAAGAATATATCAACGCCTACGAATCCCCCAGGCACCAGAGTCGGGAATGCGTGAAAAATCACAACAGAAATAACAGCCAGCGCGCGGAGGCCGTCTATGTCTCTTCTGTATTTTAAATTGGGGTTTGTCATTGACGTTGGCTCATTTTCTTGCTAGTTGCAGGGTGAGGGCGGGAGGTCGCGATAGTGCCATTATTTCGTTGCCAAGGAAACTCCGGTCGAATTGCCGCGACGAGCAGCAAAAGGAAAACAGCTTAGGCGTTTAGTGAAATCTGCTGCGAAAGGGAGATTTCGTCAGGGGGTTAATAAGGGCGGCGAATCCCTACCTCTTCGCCATTACACGGAAAAAGCCCCGTAGATGAAAATCTATGGGGCTTTCTCATTTCAGCAGAAGCAACATCGCCTCCACATCAGGCATTCACGACTGCGAATGCACCAGCTTCCGTTTGATCAAGTCATACACATCGCTATGCGTCGAGTTATGCAGCGCCTTGTCCTTGCATACCGATCTTAATAAGTTTTTTCACTTCTTCCCTGGCATGGGGACTAAGACTGCATCGACCCGCGCGGTTAAATCTCCTTAACCGGCGTCTCCCCCTGCACAGCCTTGATCAGTCCGATCACATGCAAACAATCCGCCTTGTTCACATAAGACTCGCCACTGGCAATGGTCTCGTGGTTGCCCGCCCTCAACCTCCAGCGCCATTGTCCTTTGCCGGTGCTCGGGGTGCCTTTGGATTGCCTGTAAATCTCGAAATACATTCAGTTCGCTCCATGCGATTCATTGTGCGACAGCCTGTGTGGCGCATGGTCGCAAGCCTAGCGCAGACGGTTTTTTTGGCTATCGGACATTTGTTTCCAATCGTTGGCGGATGTTTCTGAAGAGCGCGGGCTAGAGCGCAGCAATAGGCCGGTGGATTGGCCAAAATGACGCCGTCTGATCCTTGCAACGTTGTCGACGCTGCTGCTTAATACGGAACGGCTCATGGCGTCGAATATCGTTCGGCGACCGACAATCACTATAAAAAGAGCACTCCTTTGACTGAGCACGGAACGCAGCAGGCCGGGCAGGTGACGTTATCGCTGGTGGTCCCCGTTTTTAACGAGGAGGACAGCCTCGACACGTTTTTGCGGCGCATCAATGAAGTCTTTCAGACGCAGACGTCAATCGATCTTGAACTGGTGTTCGTCAATGACGGCAGCACCGATACCACGCTCGAACGCCTGCTCGAGCATCAGCGTCAGGATGTGCGCCTGCGTATCGTCGACCTGAGCCGCAACTTCGGCAAAGAAGCGGCGCTGTCCGCCGGTTTGCAGATCGCGACTGGACAGATCGTGGTACCCATCGATGCCGATTTGCAGGACCCGCCGGAAGTCATTCTGCTGATGATCGAGCTCTGGCGAGAAGGCTTTGAAGTGGTGCTCGGTCACCGCATCAGCCGCCGCAGCGACACCTGGGCGAAGCAGACTTCCGCCCACTGGTTCTATCGCCTGCACAACAAAATTGCAGAACAGCCTTTACCCGAGAACGTCGGTGATTTTCGCTTGATGGATCGCTGCGTGGTCGATGCCTTGCTGACCTTGCCCGAATCCCGACGCTTCATGAAAGGCCTGTTCGCGTGGGTCGGCTTTCGCACCACCCACGTCGATTACGAGCGTCCGGAGCGGGTGGCGGGGCAGAGCAAGTTCAATGGTTGGCGGTTGTGGAATTTCGCGCTGGAGGGCATCACCAGTTTCAGCACCGAGCCATTGCGGGTCTGGACGTATGTCGGTGCGCTAGTGTCGCTGGTGTCGTTTGCCTTCGCCATTTTCATTGTCTTGCGCACATTGATCCACGGTGTCGACATGCCCGGTTATGCCTCGCTGATGGTGGCCGTGACCTTTCTCGGTGGGCTGCAATTGATCGGCATCGGAGTGCTCGGCGAGTACCTGGGCCGCACGTATATCGAATCCAAACGCCGGCCGGTTTTTCTGGTGCGTCGCGTCTACGACCCCAAGGACTGATACATGGATCTCAAGGAAACCGACATCCTCGGCGACGCCATCAACGAGCATTGGTATTACTGCTCGAAAGCCGCAGCCACCACACGGATGCTCGGTGAAGCACCGATCAAGCGAATCCTCGATGTCGGCGCCGGTTCGGGATTTTTCTCCCACCATTTGCTGACGCACACCGATGCACGCGAAGCGTGGTGCGTGGATATAAGTTATCCCGCCGACTCCAGCGCGACCACCGCCGGCAAACCGGTGCACTACCGTCGCGGGATCGAAACCATCGATGCCGATCTGGTGTTGTTGATGGACGTACTGGAGCATGTCGATGACGATCTCGGTTTGCTCAAGATGTACGTCGATAAAGTGCCCTCGGGCAGTCGATTCCTGATGACAGTGCCGGCGTTCCAGTTCTTGTGGAGCGGTCACGACGACTTTCTCGAACACAAACGCCGCTACACCCTGGCGCAGTTTGAAACACTGGCGCGTGACGCGGGTTTGACGGTGCAGCGCGGTGCCTATTATTTCGGCGCGGTGTTTCCGATTGCGGCGGCGTTGCGCTTGCTGCCGCAAGGCGCGCAAGCCCAGCCGCCGCGTTCGCAACTCAAGCGTCATCATCCGCTGGTGAACGGTGTCCTCAAGGCCTTGTGCCGCCTCGAACTGCCGTTGCTGGGCATGAACCGCTTGGCCGGGTTGAGCGTGTTCGTGCTGGCTCAAAAACCGTGACCTCGGCGCAAAAATCAGCCTTGATCCAGCGTGGTGTGCGCTTTGCCGTGACCGGGCTGTTCGTCACCGCGCTGCATGCGCTGGTGGCGGTGCTGTTCATCAACTTCATCGCCGCGCAACCGCCGCTGGCCAACGGCGTGGCATTTGCCGTGGCGACGGTGGTGTCCTACGTGATCAACACCACCTGGAGTTTTTCTGCCCGTTTGCACGGCCGAACGCTGCTGCGCTTCCTGCTGGTATCCGTGGGCGGTTTTTTCCTGGCGATGTTCGTTGCCTGGGCTGCGCAGATTGCCGGGTTGCACTATCTGCTGGGTATTGTTGCGGTGGCACTGACGATTCCAGCGTTCACCTTTGTCTTGCACAATTTCTGGACGTATCGATGAAGGCTTCACCAAACCATCCGGTGCTCGGTCTTTTGCCGTTGTTGCTCGGCGTATTGGCGTTTTTCTGCGTAATCGGGCCGCAAGCGCTGGATCCGCAAAACATTGCCTGGCTGGAGCAGGGCGATCCGGCGACGCATTATCTGGGCTGGGCATATTTCCGGCACTCCCCCTGGACCTTTCCGCTCGGGCTTAACCCGTTCTATGGTCTGGAGTTGGGCAATTCGATTATTTTCTCCGACTCCAATCCGCTGCTGGCGTTGCTGTTCAAACCGTTCAACGCGTGGTTACCGGCGACCTTCCAGTACTTCGGCCTGTGGCTGCTGGCGTGTTTCGTCTTGCAAGCGTGGTTTGGCTGGAAACTGCTGGGGCTGATGACGGGGAATCCGCTGATTCGCTTGCTGGGCACAGGTTTATTGGTGTTTTCGCCGCCGATGTTCCTGCGTATGGGCGGGCACCTTTCCCTGTCCGGGCATTTCCTGATTCTGGCGGCGCTGTACCTGGCGTTATTACCGAACCCGTATCGACGTCGTCTGGCCTGGGGTGCGCTGTTGGCGGTCACCGCCATGGTGCATGCGTACCTGCTGGCGATGGTGGCGCTGATCTGGGTGGCGGATCTGCTCGGCAAGACCTTCAGCCAACAATTGACGCGGCGACAGGGTCTGCTCGAAGGCGTTTCGCTGTTTGCCGTGGTGAGTGTGTGTTGCTGGCAGGTCGGTTACTTCGCTATTGCCGATGGCGCGCAATCCGGCGGTTTCGGTTTGTACCGGATGAACCTGCTGTCGCCATTGGATCCGGCCGGCTGGTCGTTGATTTTGCCGGACCTGCCAAAAGCCAGCGGCGATTACGAAGGCTTCAATTATCCGGGCCTTGGCGTGTTGTTGCTGGTGCCGTTGGCGCTGATTGCCTGGCTGAGAAACCGCCAACCGCTGAAGGATGAGCTTCGCGTTCGCCCTTGGCTAATGCTGGCGTTGATCGGTTTATCGTTGTTTGCGCTATCGAACCAGATCGGCGTCGGCGCACACACGTTCAGCTACCCGCTACCGAAAATCGCCATCAAACTGGCGAACGTTTTTCGCGCCTCGGGGCGGATGTTCTGGCCGGTGTTGTACGCGCTCATCCTGATGGTGATGTTCCTGCTGGTGCGCGGTTACCGGCCACGCATCGTCGTCGCGCTGCTGGCGCTGGCGTTGACGTTGCAGGTCGTCGACACGCGCAACGGCTGGATGGGCTTGCGCAACGGCAAGATGATGACGCCGTCCGCAGAATGGGCAACGCCGATGCGTGATCCGTTCTGGGCGAGTGCGGCGGCGCATTACCCGAATATCCGCAGTCTGATGCCGCAGAATCAGTCTGAGCGCTGGCAAGTGATCGCCGATTTTGCCGCGACTCACGGCCTGAAAACCGACGCCGTTTATCTGGGGCGCATGAGTTCCACTGCGCTTGAGCAGGCCCGGCAGAAAACGCAGCGCATGCTCGAATCAGGGCAGTACGATGCCGACTCGTTGTACATCCTCGACGATACGGTGCTGGCCGATGCCGCCAAAAGCGTCAACAGTGAAACGGATCTGCTGACCCGAGTGGATGGTCTGGTGGTGCTCGCGCCGGGCTGGAAGCGTTGTTCGCAGTGTCTGAGCATGCCGGATGAAGGGCGGCGGATGTCACTACTGGCATTGATGTGTCCCGGTCAGACGCTGATCTTCAACTACTCCGCCCGGCAGTTGGTCAGCGGCTGGTCGACCGCGGAAAACTGGGGAACATGGTCGGCGGGGCAGCAGGCGCAACTCGACTTACGGGTGACACCCGAGGCGCGCTCGATTGCGCTGGATGTCATGGCATTCGTTTTGCCGCAACACCCGGCGCAGCGAGTGATCGTCAGTGTGAATGGCGAGCAGGTGCTGACTACGCGCCTGGTGCAACATCAGGGTAATCATCTGGACATACCGATCAGTCCTGCGATCCGTCAGCACCTAGCGGACGATGATCGCCTGACGATCGAGTTTCATTTGCCCGATGCCATCAGTCCGCAACAATTGGGCCTGAACGACGATTCCCGGGTCATGGGGCTTGGCTTGAAGCGCTTGACGGTGAACTGACGCACCGTGGCGATGGACGCCGGGGCTTCGGCCTTTCTACACTGCCGGTATTCCGGGGGGCAGGGGGCAATGGATGAACCGCAATGAACTTCGCAAGGCCGACATCAACCTGATGGTGGTGTTCGAGACCTTGATGCTCGAACGCAACGTGACCCGGGCGGCCGAGAAGCTGTTCCTTGGCCAGCCGACCATCAGCTCGGCGCTCAATCGTTTGCGCACGATGCTCAACGATCCGCTGTTTATCCGCGTCGGCCATCGCATGGAACCGACGGCCCGTGCCGAAGATATTTTCCGCCACCTCAAGCCGGCGCTGGATTCACTTTCGGTCGCGCTGAGTCTGACCCGCGATTTCGACCCGGCCGTCAGCACCATGACCTTCCGCATTGGCCTTTCCGATGACGTCGAGTTCGGCCTGCTGCCGCCGCTGTTGCGTGCGCTGCGCCAGGAAGCGCCGAACGTGGTGTTTGTGGTGCAACACGTTGATTACTGGCGCATCCCCGACCTGCTCGCGGCGGGTGATATCACGGTCGGCATCAGCCAGACCCGAGGTCTGCCGGCCAATGCCAAACGCAAATTGCTGCGGCACATCCAGCCGAGCATCCTGCGCGCCGACGCTAGCGATACGCCGCTGACGCTGGATGAATATTGCGCGCGGCCGCACGTGCTGGTTTCGCACACGGCCAACGTCAGTGGGTTTGCCGATGAGTGGCTGGCAGAGCTGGGGCGCACGCGTCAGGTGGTGCTGTCGGTGCCGCAATACAGTGCGTTGCCGGCGCTGCTGGCCGGCACCGACCTGATTGCCAGCCTGCCGGATTACACCGCAGCGGCCATGGCCACTTCGGGGCTGCTGTTCAAGGAACCCTTTCCGTTCAAGACGCCGACGCTGGATTTGTCGATGGTCTGGCTCAGCCATGTGGATAGCGATCCGGCCGAACGCTGGTTGCGTTCGCGGCTGGAGCAATTCATGAGCGAACGACCACTGACCCCATCCTGAGCCACAACACCGTGTAGGAGCTGCGGCACGCTGCGATCTTTTGATCTTCAAATCTCAAGATCAAAAGTTCGCAGCCTCGTTTCACTCGACAGCTCCTACAGGGATTGGTAATGAGCTGCATGTGCTATATGTACGACCTTTCTGCCAACTCACCGGGGATCTGCAATGCCACACCTGCACATGGAATACACCGCCAACCTGCCGCAGTTGAACGCCGACGTCGCGTTGATGCGGCTCAACAACACCTTGGTGGGCTCCGGTCAGTTCGCGGCGGAGTTCGATATCAAGAGCCGTGCGGTAAAAGTCGAGACCTTCAAGGTCGGTACCGCTATGGCCGAGCGCGCCTTCGTCTATGTGAAGCTAGCGCTGCTCAGCGGGCGTTCGCCGCAGATCAAGAAGCAGTTGTCAGAAAGCCTGTTGGCAGTCTTGCAGGACCTGTGCGAATGGCCGGCCGGTGTCGAGGTGCAGCTGTGCGTTGAGCTGGTCGACATGGATCGCGAGTCCTACAGCAAAACCGCGATTGGCGTGTAGGACTCAGGCCGCTTCGAGTTCGCTGCACACCTTGACCACCTGCTCACGCAACCACAGGTTGGCGCTGTCCTGATCAACGCTCTGGCTCCACTGCATGTCGAGGGTGAAGCCCGGCAAGCCGTTCGGTGCCTCACAGTGATTGAACACCGCTTCGTTGGTCAGCAAGCGCTGGATGCGGCGGGGCAGGGTGAGGATGAAGTCAGTCCCGGTGATCATTTTCAATGCCGCGCTGTAGCTGTTCGAGCGCGCGACGATCTGGCGTTTTTGCGCCTGCCGAGCGAGCCAGCCGTCGACCATGTTGGTGGTCGATGTCCACGGCGTCGGAAACACATGCCGACGTTCGGTAAAGGCCTGCAGGCTCAGGCGCGGTTCCAGTGGCGTGGCGCGTTTGTCGAAAACGCAGACCAGATCATCCTCCAGCAGCATCCGTGATTTCAGGTCAGTGTGATGGCGGTGGAAATTGGGACCGAAACTGATCACCAGATCAAGGCTGCCGTCGCGCAGTTCATCCGCCGGGACGTCGGTCTCGAACTTGTGCATGTTGACCATCACCGGTAAGTCATCGAAATCGAAACGTTTCAACAGGCGCGGCAGAATCAGTTGCTCGAAGTATTCCGGCGCGCAGATGTTGAAGGTGACGGCTTGCCGGGTCGGGTCGAACGTGGGGGCGCCGGCGTGGCACAGGTTGATGCTTTCGAGGATCTTCTGCACATGGCCATACATGGTGCTGGCCTTGTAGGTCGGACGCATGCCGGTGCGGGTGTTGATGAACAGTTCGTCTTCGAAACTGGTGCGCAGTTTTTTCAAACAGTAACTGACGGTGGACTGGCTGACGAACAGGGTTTCTGACACATCGGTAACGCTGCTTTGCTCATAAACAGCGATAAACACCATGAGATCCTGCATGTCGAGCTTTCGAAGCAAGTTACTGTTCAGCATCCGTTCTGTCTCGCTGTGCTCCTTGCGCTGAATCCGCGCAAACGTGTGCGAACGATCCTAACGGAACGATGGTGCCAGGACAAAGCCCTGTAGGACGTTTCACAGTCAGTTGTGGGACAGAAAGTTTTAGTAACACGACGTCGCTACTCAAACCGCTGAAAGATGGCCAGAAGCCTTTAGCTCGACGAGGGAAAGTGTCGGGCGTAATGCCTGGGATCGAAGCGCCACACCATCAACAGCATCACTCCCATCACAACGGTCAGCGACCACCAGGCCCACTCGAAACTCCCGAGCCAATCGCGGATCATTCCGGCCAGCAGCGGCGAAAGGCCGGCGATCAAGTAACCGATGCCCTGCACGAATGCGGTCAGCCCACCGGCACGTTGCGGGTTGTCGAGGTGATCGAGCGAGACGATCAGGCTCATCGGAAACAAACCGCCAATGCCCAGCCCTAACAGGCAGGGCCACAGCAGGCTGAGCTGTTGCGGGCTGAGGATCAGGCCGCAAAACCCGGCGATGATCAGCATCAGTAACGCCATCAGCATCACCCGCCGATCCCGGCTGCGATTGGCGATCGCGGGCACCACCAGGCCGGAAATCACCTCCATGGCCGTCAGAAAACCTAACAACAGCCCGGCGTCTTGTTCGCTCCAGCCTTTTTCCACGTAGTACGGCGCGAGCCAGGCCAGCACGCAGGTATAGGACGCCGTCCCCAGACCAAAGAAGATGGCCAGTAACCAGGCGCGGGAATGGGCAAACAACGAATCTTTCCTGGTTGCCGCCATCACCGTGGATGACAGTTGGCTGCGTTGCGACCACCAGAACAGCAACGCGAGCAATGCCAGAATCGCCCAGATGGCCAAACCGCTGCGCCAGCTCCCGGTCTGCACCATCACCAGCGGTGCGAACGAGGCCGCAATGGCGGCGCCGCCCATGATCGACGTGACATACAAGCCCATGCACAGAGCGACGTTGTCGGCGAAGCGCGATTTGATCAGCGCCGGCATCAATGCCTGAATCAGCGCAATGCCGAGGCCGGCGAACACGGCGCTGACGATCAGTTCGGCTGCCGATTCGATAAACAGCCGCGACAGCGTCGCCAGGCCAATGATCAGCAGTGACAGGAAAACCGTCCGTTGCTCGCCCAGCCGCTGACTGATGCCAATGCCGAAAAACATCGCCAGCCCCATGGCCATCACCGGCAGCATGGTCAGCAGTGACGCGACGCTGAAACTCAGCGGGATGTCAGCGCGAATGGCCGACAGTAACGGGCCGACCGCCGCCATCGACGGACGTAGATTGAGGGCGACGAGCATGATCGCGAGCATCAGCCAGACAGCGGGGCGAGCAGTGGCGCGGACGTTTTCCATCATCAGACCTTTGAGCGGGGCCGACGATTAGGCGCGGAACCGTCTGCTTCGGGCAAACCAGAAAATCCACAGCCCTTTCTAAAAATCAAATACCGATCCCTGTAGGAGCTGTCGAGTGCAACGAGGCTGCGATCTTTTGATCTGGCTTTAAAGATCAAGATCAAAAGATCGCAGCCTGCGGCAGCTCCTACAGGGGCCGCATTGTTTACTGAATAAAAGCTGAACCATTCTCAAATACTTCGCAAGTTTAAGCGCATTGCCAAAAGCCAACTATTCGTTGGCGTCTTTTTCACAAAAAATTGATGCTTGCCTGCTTAAAGTTTCTCGTGCCTTAGTTAATGAAATTTTCACAATTGAAATTTCTTTCATGGACCGAGGCTCTTCTTTTCAGGAATCGCCCTTTCTATGTTGAAGTTAAAAGCCGTGCGCCCGGAATGGGTGACGTTGATTGCCAGTGCCTTTCTTTTAATCGGCTGCAATGTTGTCCTTTGGCAACATCTGTTCGAGATTACCGGCGCCGATGGCAAGGGCATCGCCATACGCGTGGCGTTCGGGGTAATGATCCTCGCGGCATTCAACATTGTGCTGACGTTTCTGGCCTTTCGTCCGCTGCTCAAACCGCTGTTGACGCTGATATTCCTGGTCAGCGCCGGCGTGGCTTACTTCATGAGTCAATATGGCGTCATGATCGATGCCGGCATGTTCCGTAACTTTGCCGAAACCAATGCAACGGAAGTGCGAGATCTGCTCTCGTTAAAGTTGTTTGCTTATCTTCTGTTGCTCGGTGTCTTGCCTTCATTTTTGTTGTGGAAGTTACCGATTAATTATCGTCGCTGGCACCGTGAGTTGCTCAGTAAAGTTATTGTCAGTGTCGCCTCGGTCGCGGTAATTGGCGGCGTAGCCCTGGCCAACTATCAGGGCTTGTCTTCATTGTTTCGCAACCATCACGAAATTCGCCTGATGTTGGTGCCCAGCAATTACATTGGCGCTTCGGCTGGTTACCTGCGTGAGCAAGTGGTTTCGGCGCAGCAACCGTTCGTCAAGATCGGCGAAGACGCCCAGCGTAATCCCGATCTGAAACTCCAGCCGCGCAAATCCCTGACCGTGCTGGTTGTGGGTGAGAGCGCCCGTGCGGAGAACTTCGGCATTCTTGGCTACAACCGCGATACAACGCCGCAACTCGATAAGGAAGCCGGGTTGATTGCCTTCACCGATGTACATTCCTGCGGCACGGAAACGGCTGTTTCGGTGCCGTGCATGTTCTCCAACATGGGTCGCAAGGATTACGACGCCAGCAAGGCGAAGAATGAAGAAGGTCTGCTCGACGTGCTCAAGCGTGCCGGTATCGACGTGATCTGGCGTGACAACCAGTCCGGCTGCAAAGGCACTTGCGATCGCGTCACCCTGCAAGATGTCAGCAACGTGAAAGACCCGGCGCTGTGCGCCAACAGCGAGTGCCGCGACGAAATCCTCCTGCAAGGCCTGCAGAGTTTTATCGATCATCTCGACAAGGACACCGTTCTGGTTCTGCATCAAATGGGCAGCCATGGCCCGGAATACTTCAAGCGTTATCCGAAGGAATACGAGCACTTCACCCCGGTATGTGAAAGTAACGCGCTGAATAACTGCAGCCGCGAAAGTATCGTCAACGGTTACGACAACACGCTGGTGTATACCGACCATGTGCTGTCGAGCCTGATCGATGTATTGCGCAGCAATCAGGACAAAGTCGATACCGCCATGTTGTACCTGTCGGACCACGGTGAGTCGCTTGGTGAATACAACCTGTTCCTGCACGGCACGCCTTACATGCTGGCGCCGGAGCAACAAAAGCATGTCGCGATGCTGGCGTGGTTCTCCGATAACTATCAGAAGGCTTATTCGGTCGACACCCATTGCCTGCAGATGAGCCGCGACAAACCGCTGAGCCAGGACAACCTGTTCCACTCGATGCTGGGTCTGCTGGAGGTCAAGAGCAAGGTCTATCAGCCGGATCTGGACATGTTTGCCGGTTGCCGTGGCGCGGTGATCGACGGCGTGCTCGCCAAGGAATGAGTCCAATCAACTCCGTCGTGCTGACGCGTCGGGCCTGTCTGTTTCCACTGTCAGACTATTCTTGCTCTCTGGCAGGACATTTCGTTACAGCTCTTGCCCTTCACAGGCGCGTAAATCGCCGGTGGCGATATATACTGCGCGCCATTCTTCAAGGGAGAGCCGTGTGGCCATCGATATTCACTGGATTCGCGACAACGAAAGCCTCGCGCAGTTTTGCGCCGAGTGGCAGCAGCTGCCGTTCGTTGCCCTCGACACCGAATTCATGCGGGTCGACACCTTCTACCCGATTGCCGGCCTGCTGCAGGTGGGCGACGGCAAACGCGCCTACCTGATTGATCCGCTGACCATCAATGCCTGGCAACCGCTGGCCGCGTTGCTGGAAAACCCGGCAGTGCTCAAAGTCCTGCATGCGTGCAGCGAAGACCTCGAAGTGCTGTTGCGCCTGACCGGCAGCCTGCCGGCGCCGATGTTCGACACACAACTGGCCGCGGCTTACCTGAACCTCGGTTTCTCGATGGGCTATTCGCGGCTGGTGCAGGAAGTGCTC
Organism: Pseudomonas sp. IT-P395; assembly: GCF_949767675.1. NCBI lineage: Bacteria > Pseudomonadati > Pseudomonadota > Gammaproteobacteria > Pseudomonadales > Pseudomonadaceae > Pseudomonas > Pseudomonas sp. IT-P395. Next base: position 87,367 of record NZ_CATKPW010000003.1, on the reverse strand, counting down.
GGCATCGAACTGCCGAAGGGCGAGACTCGCTCCGATTGGTTGCAGCGTCCGTTGTCCGACACGCAAATCAGCTACGCCGCCGAAGACGCCGTGCACTTGGCGGAGGTTTTCGAACAGCTGCGGCCGAAACTGTCTGACGACAAATTCGCCTGGGTGCTGGAGGACGGTGCCGAACTGGTCGCCAACCTGCGCCGCGAAACCGATCCTTACGAGGTTTATCGCGAAGCCAAACTGGCGTGGAAACTCTCGCGTGCGCAACTGGCCGTACTGCGTGAACTGTGCGCCTGGCGGGAAACCGAAGCCCGCGCCCGCGATCTGCCGCGCAACCGCATTGTCCGCGAGCATTCGCTGTGGCCGCTGGCCCGCACGCAACCGGACAACCTCGCCGCCCTGGGCAAGATCGAAGACATGCACCCGCGTACCGTGCGTCAGGACGGCCAATTTCTGCTTGATCTGATCAAGCGCTCTGGCAGTGTGGGGCCTGATCAATGGCCGCCGGCCGTACCGGAGCCGTTGCCGATCGAAGCCGCTGCGTTGATCAAACAACTGCGCGCATTGGGTCAGGCGGAGGCCGAGCGTCTGGGCATTGCCCCGGAACTGATGCTGCGCAAGAAAACCCTCGAAGCCCTGGTCAAAAGCGGTTATCCCGAGGGTCCTTACCAATTGCCTGAGTCGTTGCGTGGCTGGCGCCGCGAACTCATGGGTCAGAAGCTGCTCGACAGCCTGGCCACCGCCGGAGAACAGCCTTGAAACGTATTTGTTCCATCTACCAAAGCTCCAAGCGCAGCGGCATGTACCTTTACGTGCTCAAGAGCGATGCGCTTGAGCGTGTGCCGGAAGCGCTGATGCTGGCGTTCGGCAAGCCGAAGCATTCCTTCGATCTGGTGCTGTCGCCCGAGCGCAAACTGGCCAGCGAAGACATCGTCGTGGTCCTGGAGAACCTCGACAAGCAGGGCTACCACCTGCAGATGCCGCCGGCCGAGGACGAGTACATCGAGCACTTGCCCGAAGAGTTGTTGCGACGCAACGACCCGGTCTGATCTGCGAGGCTCTGTTCTGAGTCTCGGTTTACCCTGGAACTGTTTTTACCGCGATGGCCGCCCGAATCCGGCGGCCGTTTGCACGGTTTGCGAAAGGTTTGAAGATGCGCGTTCTGATTGCTGAACACGACCACGCGATATACGCCCGGCTGCTGCGTCAGGCAGCGCCCGAGCTTGAAGTACTGACCAGCGGCGACTCCGCCGAGCTGGCCCGGCAGGCGGCCGATTGCCCGGTGTGGCTTGGGCAACCGGATCTATTGGCGACCCTGCTGCGCCAAGGGCACCAGCCACAGTGGCTGCAATCGACCTGGGCCGGCATTACGCCGTTACTCGCGGACGGTTTGCGCCGTGATTACCGCTTGACCCGTGCAGTGGGGATTTTCGGTCAGGTGATGGCCGAGTACGTGCTGACCTATATCCTCGGCCATGAGCGCGAAGTGCTGGCGCGCCTGGTCAGCCAGGTCGAACGCAAGTGGGACAATCGTAGCGGCCAGAGCCTGGTCGGACGCAAAGTGCTGATCGTCGGCACCGGTGACATCGGCCAGAGCGTGGCGCGGTTCCTGCTGCCGTTCGGCATCGAGTTATACGGCATCGCCAGCACTGCCCGCGAGCAGGCGCCGTTTGTCGAAGTCGGCTCGATGGCCGATCTGCCACGGCTGGTGGGCGAGGTGGATTACGTGGTCAATCTGCTGCCGAATACCGAGCTCACCCACGATATCTACGATGCGGCGCTGTTCAAGCAATTCAAACCGACCGGGTTGTTTATCAATGCCGGGCGCGGGGTTGCGGTGGTCGATGCCGATCTGGTGGAAGCGTTGAAGGAAGGGCATCTGGCGGGGGCGGTGATCGACGTTTGCCGTCAGGAGCCACTGCCGCAACGGCATCCGTTCTGGACGGCGTGGGGCTTGCTGCTGACCGGGCACAGCTCGGCACCGACGTCACCGGCGTTGATGGTGCAGCTGTTTGTCGAGAACCTGAAGGCGTATCAGGCGGGTGAGGCGTTGCGCGGGGAAGTGGATTTCAACCGCGGCTACTGATCTCCTTGCTTCAGATCGTTCCCACGCTCCGCGTGGGAATGCAGCCGGGGACGCTCTGCGTCCCATTGGAACGCGGAGCGTCCCTTGAGTCGTTCCCACGCGGAGCGTGGGAACGATCATTTGCGCTGTGGCTTAGAGGGTGAAGTCGCCTTCCGCCGCCAGTTCGCTCAGCGGGCGACGCGGGCTCGGCTCTTCACGGGCCTGCAGGTATTCAGCCAGCGTTGCCTTGTCACCGAGTTTGCCAACGGCCACCGCTGCGTGCAGTGCATAACCTTCAGGAATGTTCAGCTCCTTGCGCGTCAGCTCCTGATCGAACCCGGCCATGCCGTGGGTGTGCCAGCCGCTGAGGCTCGCTTGCAGCGCCAGATGACCCCACGCCGAACCGGTGTCGAAGGTGTGCCACAACGCTGGAGTTTCTTCGCTGGCGCCCGGTGCAGTGAACGTGGTTTTCGAAATCACGATCACCAGCGCCGACGCATGCTGCGCCCAGCTACGGTTGAACTCATTCAACAGGCCCAGATAACGCTCCCAGTTTGGCGTATCGCGACGCGCGTACAGAAAGCGCCAAGGTTGCGAGTTGTACGCCGAGGGCGCCCAGCGTGCCGCTTCGAAGAAGCTCAGCAGGGTTTCTTCTGGAATCGCTTCGCCGGTAAAGGCGCGCGGCGACCAGCGGTCGGTGAATTGTGGGTGAATGGCGTAATCGGCAACGCGAGGGTTGGCACTCATCGAGAGATTCCTTGCTACGTTTGAGTCAGGGATTTGAATGAAAACCCGGCGGGATCAGTTGCGCTGAACGATGGGGTTTTCCGAGCCTGAGGGTTCACCACAATGCAACGCGGTCGAGCGTTAATGGCTTGCGGGCAAGGCTCCTTGCGACTGGCAAAGCTACGCGCCGCCACAAAAACTGACAAGTCCCGCATAACCGGCAGTCGCCAACGCTTGGCCCGCAAGGCCTTGAGCACTAGACTGGCGGCCTTTTCACCACCTGATGTTGATGCTTGAGCCATGGTCGCCAAAGTCGAACCGTTCTGGATACGCAAAACCCTCGATCAACTGGATCACCAGGAATGGGAATCGCTGTGCGACGGCTGTGGTCTGTGCTGCCTGCAAAAGCTCGAGGATGAGGAAGACAACAGCGTTTACTACACGCGCATCGCCTGCAAACTGCTGGACCTTGAAACCTGTCAGTGCAGCGATTATCCGAATCGCCTGAAGTTTGTCCCGGATTGCATCCAGCTCACCCCGGGCCAGGCTGAAGAATTCAAATGGCTGCCGCCGACCTGTGGTTATCGACTGGTCAGCGAAGGCAAGGATCTGCCGCTGTGGCACCACTTGGTGTGCGGTGACCGCGATGCGGTGCACCATGAACGGATCTCCCAATCCGGGCGCATGCTCGCTGAAGGCAGCGTGCCAGAGGATGACTGGGAAGATCACCTGATTTTCCGCGCAGGCTGATCCCTGCGCACGCAAGCTTTACCAGGGAGTGTGTATGGCTGTCGGATTGCAGCGGGCGTTGATGATCGCGCTGCTGGCACTGAGTGCGCCGGTCTGGGCGGCGAAGAAAGTCGATCTGGATTATCACGTGCGCCTGTTGCCACAAAGTGATCAGGCCGAGGTGCGTCTGACCCTGGCCAAAGGTGAGGCGGTGCGCAGTCTCGATTTCGATCTTGGCGACGGCAGCCATTACAGCGACTTCAAGGCTGACGGCCAGTGGCTGCTGAGCCCGGGTAAACAGGCGCGCGGGGTCTGGCGTCCCGCCAGCGAAAAGTCCAGCCTGAGCTACCGCGTGCGCATCAGCCACGGCCGCAAGAACGGTAGTTTCGACACGCGCATGACCCCGACTTGGGCGTTGATGCGTGGCGACGAACTGGTACCGCCAGCCAAACTCGATCAACAGGACGGCACCGAACTGGTCGCGCGTCTGCAATTCGAATTGCCCGACGGTTGGAAGAGCATCGAAACCGCTTGGCCGCGCATCGGCAAAAACAAATTCCGCATCGACAACCCCTCACGCCTGTTCGACCGCCCGACCGGCTGGATGCTCGCCGGCCACCTCGGCAGCCGCCGCACACGTTTGGGCGAAACCGAAGTCACCGTGGCCTCGCCGCAAGGGCAGGGCATGCGCAGGATGGACGTGATGACGTTGCTGACGTTCGTCTGGCCGCAGGTGCAGGCGGTTTATCCGCGCCATCCGACCAAACTGTTGATCGTCGGCGCCAACGATCCGATGTGGCGCGGCAGCCTCGGTGCGCATGAATCCATCTACGTGAACACACGGTTGCCGCTGGTCAGCGAAAGCGGCAGCAGCGCTTTGGTGCGTGAGCTGGCGCAGGTGTTCGGGCGGATCAACGACGAGCAGCGCAGCGACTGGATCAGCGAGGGTTTTGCCGAGTATTACGCCATTGAACTGGTGCGCCGCGCCGGTGGCATGAGCGATGAGCGTTATCAAAGTTTGCAGACGAAACTGGCCAGGGACAGCCTGAAAGTCACGACGTTGCGCGGCGAACAGATCAGCCCGGCACAGGTTTCGAAGGCGGTGGTGGTATTGCAGGAGCTGGATCGCGAGATTCGCTTGAAGACGCGAAACAAGCGTTCGCTGGATGATGTGTTGCGTGGGGCGATGCATCTGGGGACGGTGAGTACCAAGGAGTTTGTGCAACTGGCCGAGAGCGTGCTTGGCGAGTCGTCCAAAGTGCTTGATACCGCATTGCTACAGTGACACCGCTATCGCTGGCAAGCCAGCTCCCACAGTGTTTTGGGATGAGCACAAAATCAGTGCACAACCCATAAGCCGATTTGGGGCTGGGCAAAAATTCTGTGGTCTCCACAGAACCTGTGGGAGCTGGCTTGCCAGCGATGAGGCCGTCAGCCCCACCGCAAATCTCGGATCAAACCCCGGCTTTCGGCGATTTAACCGAATCATTGCCGGTCACGGTGGCAGTGCTGGTCGCCGCCTCGGCATTCGCCTTCAGCTTGCTCAACTCTTCCCCAGCCCGCTCGATCTTCGCCCGCACATTGTTCATGTCCTGACGACTCTTCTCGATCAGGCTCTTCACCGAACTGTGCCCGGTAATCCCACGCGCCATCGCCACGCCGCCAATCGCCACCTGAATCAAGCCGAACACCCCGCCGCGGCGCAGGCCTTTGCCGACCATGATCACGCCGCCAGCCAGCGAGCCGATGCGCTCCCAGCCTTCGACGTTCTGCTCGGAACGGCTCTGGAACGGGGTGGATTCGATACGTTCGACGCGTTTGAGCTCGGTCATGATCTTTCTCCAGGCAATGAGTAATGGATAAATTAGCTGACTGCCGGAGCGGTCAGCTCGTTCCATCGAATGTGCGATGTTTTAGCGGAATTTTGGCCCGGAGCGGGTGTTCAAGCCCTTGGCCATGCGGTCATAGAGCACGACGTTGACCGTCGCGGCGAGGTTCATGCAGCCGGTGGTCGGGATGTACACGACGTCTTCGCACCAGTCGCGAATCTCTTTATCCAGCGAGCCGTCTTCGGGGCCGAAGATGTACAGGGCGCGATCCGGGTGAGTGTATTCCGGCAGCGGGCGGGCGCCCTCGACCAGTTCCACGGCGACGGGCACGCAGTTGAGCGGGAGAATCTTTTTCAGATCGTCGATGCCGATCAGCGGGATGTCGTAGTGCACGCGTTTGGTGTCAGTGACGAAGTCGGCGGCGCGTTCATAACGCTTGCCGGTGTAGAACACCGACGCCACGCCATAGCAGCCTGCGGCGCGCATCACCGAACCGACGTTCTCCGGTGATTTGGGGTTATACAAACCAATGCAGCTGTACCGTTTGTCTGCCACGAGCGGGGTGCCTTCGGGAAAAAGAGCGCGATTATACGGGGATTGGGAGAGGGCGGGCAGATTCGAGATCTGCGGTGTCTGCTCTGGCCCTATCGCTGGCAAGCCAGCTCCCACAGGGATCTCGGGTGTTCACAAAATTTGTGAGCGATCAAAATCATTGTGGGAGCTGGCTTGCCAGCGATGAGGCCAGTTCAGGCAATGAAGATCAGTCTTCTTTCTTCATCAACCCGGCCAACGCGGCAAACGGGTTGTGCGTTGCCTTGGCAATCTTCGGCGTGCTCAGCGAGCCTTCGCTGAAATACTGCTGGTCGGTATAGCGCGAGTGTTCGTTGTCGTGGCAGTACAGGCAGAGCAGCTCCCAGTTCGAGCCGTCCTGCGGGTTGTTGTCGTGGTTGTGGTCGCGGTGGTGCACGGTCAGTTCGCTCAGGCGCTTGCCGGAAAATTCACGGGTGCAGCGGCCACAGACGTGCGGGTACATCTTCAGGGCTTTGTCGCGGTAGCCCATTTCCTTGTCGCGCTGGTTGTCGGCGAGGATGCGATCCAGCTTCGACGTATTGGTTGGGGTGGACGAACTCATGGGTTCACCTTTGTAAAAGACTGATGACGGTTATGGGCAGAGTTTAGCTCAGCCCTTGAGCTTCTCGGCAATCCAGATCGTGTGGCGCGTGCCCTTGTTGCCGTGGGCGAAGACCTGGACTTCTTCGGCCTTGAAACCGGCCTTCTTCAATTTGTCGGAAAACAGCCGGTCGGCGCTGGCCGACCATACGGCGAGCACGCCTTTGGGGCGCAAGGCTTTGGCGCAGGCATTCAGACCAGCGGCGGAGTACAGCCAACTGTTGGCCTTTTGCGTCAGGCCTTCGGGGCCGTTGTCGACGTCGAGCATGATCGCGTCGAAGCCGTTCGGCTCGCTTTGCAGCACCTTGGCCACGTCTTCCTGGCGGATCACCGTGCGCGGATCGAGCAGCGGACGACCGGACTTTTCCCCGAGCGGGCCACGGTTCCACTCGACCACGCCGGGCACCAGTTCCGCGACCACCACTTCGGCAGTTTTACCCAGATGCTTGAGCGCGGAGGCGAGGGTGAAACCCATGCCCAGACCGCCGATCAGTACCCGCGAATCCGGACGCCCGGCGACCTTGCGGCAAGGGATCTCGGCCAAGGCATCTTCAGAGCCGTGCATGCGCGTGTTCATCAATTGCCCGCCGTCGCCGCCCTGGATCTTGATGACAAAATCCTCGCCATACTCGAACAGGCACAGGGCACCGCCGCTTTCAGGGATCGGGGTGGTGTCGAGCAGAACGAAACGTTTCATGGAAATCTCTACAAGGGGGAAGGCAAGCAGGCCCGTTGGGAGTAGCCTGAGTGCAGACTAGAGGCCAAACGGAGCCCTTGATGAAGCGCACCATTCTAACGGTCATTGCCCTGGCCGCGCTCTCGATTACTGCAGTGCAGGCGCAACAGGCCATTCCGGTCAGCCCGGCGCCGCAACCCGGCTCGCCCGGTACCGCAACGCCGACGCCGTATCCGCAGATCACGCCAATCAACATTCCCAAGTCCGGTGCCGGCAGTGGCAGTCCGCCGCTGGTGCCGATCGAAATGCCCAGCCCACCGAGCAAGGATCAACCGGTGCCGGGCATTGAACCGAGCGGCAGCAAGGCAAAATCTCCCGGCGGTTAAACCTGTTGCGCCGCCAGTTGGCCGTCGGCCATGCGCAGGCGTTTCGACAGGGAAACGGCGAGGGCGCGGATGATCTTCGCGGCGATCTTCGGCGCGTCGTTGAGCATTTTTTCCAGCGAATCCTTGCCGAGGTTCAGCAACTGGCAGTTGCTCGCGGCAATGCAGGTGGCGGAACGTCGCTCACCGTCGAGCACGGCCATTTCGCCGAACGCGCGACCGCTGCGCAAGGTGGCCATGGTGATCACCTGACCATCGGGCCCGGTTTTCTGCACGGCGACCTGGCCGGTGTGGAGGATGCACATGAAACTGCCGGCATCGCCCTCGCGGAAAATCGCTTCGCCTTCAGCCACGGTGCTGATGCTGAAGTAGCCGGAAGCGGCCGCAAAGTCGGCCAGCTGCAATTGATCGAACAGGCCGCAGTCCATCAGCCAGTCGCGGATTTCGTTGTTCAGGAAGGTCGGTTCTGACATGTCGTCACGGTCTTTTTGTTTTCACTGTTTCAGGCTTCACACGTCCCTGGTAGGAGCTGCCGAAGGCTGCGATCTGTTGATCTTGCCTTTGAAAAAATCAAAATCAAAAGATCGCAGCCTTCGGCAGCTCCTACAGGGATCTGTGGGGTATCGGCCTCTCGGGTCTGCAATTAAGACCCAAGTGACCGACGGAGTTCCTCAGGCCAGGCCCAAAACCTTGAAAACAAATGCGTATTCGAGTGCTACGTCACGTAATCCCTGATAGCGCCCGCTCATCCCGCCGTGCCCGGCGCCCAGTTCAGTCTTCAGCAGCAGGACGTTGTCGTCGGTCTTGGTCGCGCGCAATTTCGCCACCCACTTGGCCGCCTCCCAATACTGCACGCGACTGTCGTTGTAGCCGGCGATTACCAGCGTCGCCGGATAATCCTGCGCGCTGACGTTTTCGTAGGGCGCGTAAGCCTTGATCCGCTCGTAGACTTCCGGCTCCTCGGGATTGCCCCACTCGTCGTACTCAGTGACGGTCAGCGGCAGTTCCGGGTCGAGCATGGTATTGAGCACGTCGACGAACGGCACTTCAGCAATCGCCACGCCGAACAGATCCGGACGCTGGTTGAGCACGGCACCGATGAGCAAACCACCCGCGCTGCCGCCACTGATTGCCAATTTGTCCGCTGTGGTAATGCCGTTGAGGATCAGAAACTCGGCGCAGGCAATGAAGTCGCTGAAGGTGTTGTGCTTGTGCTCCTGCTTGCCGGCGCGATACCAGGCTTCGCCCAACTCGCCGCCGCCACGCACGTGGGCGATGGCGAAGGCCATGCCACGATCCAGAAGGCTCAGGCGCGCATGGGAGAACCACGGATCAAGGCTCGAACCGTAAGCGCCATAGCCATAGAGATAAAGCGGCACCGCTTTGCCGACCATTTCGCGCTTCATCACCAGGCTGATCGGCACTTGCGTACCGTCCGGCGCCGTCGCCCACAGGCGTTGGCTAACGTAGGCATCGGCGTCGAACGGGCCGAGCACCGGGGTTTCTTTCAACACCGTTTGTTCGTCGTTGGCGAGGATCAGTTGGCGAACTTGTGCCGGGCGGTTCAACGCCTCGTAGCGCAGACGAATACGGTCGCTCTCGAACTCCAGGCTGTTTTGCACATAGAGGCTGTAGGCCGCGTCCGGCAATTGCACGCGATAAGGCGTCAGACCGTGTGGGTGAACTTCGATGATCGGCAGGCCACCCTCGCGCAGGCTCAGGGTCATGGCCTCGGTGTTAAGGCTGACGCCATCGAGCATCACCGTATCGCTGTGGGGGATCAGGTTTTGCCAGTCGGCTTCGGTCGGCGCGATGCCAGTGTCCGGGGCCTGATACAAGGCATAGTTGATGCCGTCGCGGTTGGTGCGGATAAACCACGTCCACACGCCATCGAGCAGGCCGTGATCGACATCGTATTCATGGTCTTCGACACGCGGGGCCAGGCAAGTAAACGGCAGGTGCGGTTGATTGGCATCCAGCGCCCAGACTTCACTGGTGGTCTTGCTGCCCAGCGAGAGCAGCAGTTGCTGCTCGGAGCTGGAACGGTAGCAATGCAGGAAGAAACGCCCGTCTGCCTCGTGGAAAACTTCTTCGGCAGCAGTGCCATCGAGGCGATAGCGGAACAACTTGTGTGGACGATGGGTGTCGTCGAGCACGCCGAAAAACAGGGTCAGGCTGTCGTTGGCCCAAGTCATGCTGCCGTCGCAGTCTTCGAATTCCAGTTCGCTGACTTTGTCGTTGGCCAGTTCCTTGACGAACAGCGTGTAAATCTCATCGCCCGAGGCGTCGACACTGTAGGCCAGACGCTGGTGATCGGGGCTGATGCTGAACGCACCGAGTGAGAAGAACCCGCCGTTGGCCAGCACATTCGGGTCGAGCAGCAGTTGTTCGCGGTTTTCATCGAGGGTCAGGCTATCGTCCGCCGGTCGCGGGCAACGGTAGTGCCGGGCGTATTCGTCGCCCGCTGTAGTGCGCGTGTAATACAGATACGGGCCCCAAGGTGAGGGCAGGGACAGGTCGGTTTCGAGGATTCGGCTCTTGATCTCTTCGAACAGGGTTTCACGCAGTTCGGCCTGATCGGCGGTTTGCGCCTCTTGCCAGGCGTTTTCGGCCTTGAGGTAATCGAGCACCGCGTCGGTGTCGCGTTCCTGCAGCCAGGCATACGGGTCGGCACCGGGCGCCTTGTGGGCAATCGGAGCACTGATGACGTTGGCGGATTGGGGCATGGAAGGCTCTCGGACAAATTACGGAATGGGGTTTTCGCAGCTTTTGAAACCGTCGCAGGCCCTGTAGGAGTGAGCCTGCTCCCGATAAGGCCGGCACATTCAACATCAATGTTGTCAGGCTGTCCGTCATCGCGAGCAGGCTCGCTCCCACAGGTCGCATGTCTATTGGGACAAGCCGCACGGGCGAAAAGTCGTTACTATAAGCGCCTCTTTGCCTGCCTTGCCATGGACACCATGACCGAGAACGACTATCTGATCGCCTGGGGCCTCTACGCCTTTGCCGCTGTGGGCTGCCTGTTGGTATGGATGCGCCTGACCACCTGGATGTGGCGCTGGTTGCGCGAACCGCTGCGTGTGCTGATGGCGGTGTTGCTGTTCAGCCCGACCATCATCGACCCGGTGAAAGCCAAGGTTGCGCCGTCCATTGCCATCACCGCGCTGGACCTGGCCTTCAAGGTCGGCAACAACGCCTGGCGGGCGATCTCCGATCTGTTCATGTACAGCATGATCGCGTTCGGCATCTACCTGATTTTCGTGCTGATCCGCTTGCCGATCGAGCGTGCTTCGCGTGCGCGCCGCGAGCAGGCCGAAGCCGCGAAAGCTGCCGCCCGCGCCGATGACCGCGATGACGATCAACCGTTTGGCGGCGCCGGTGATGACCGCTACGGTCGTCCACCCTTGCCGAACAACCCGCAGCGCATGCGGGTCGAGCCGCGCCTGTAACCCGAGAGTCCGCACATGTGTGAATTACTGGGCATGAGTGCCAACGTGCCGACCGATATCGTGTTCAGCTTCACCGGCCTGATGCAGCGTGGCGGTCGCACCGGCCCGCACCGCGACGGCTGGGGCATTGCCTTCTATGAGGGCCGGGGTTTGCGTCTGTTTCAGGACCCGGCGGCGAGTTGCGAGTCGGAAGTCGCCAATCTGGTGCAGCGCTATCCAATCAAAAGCGAAGTGGTCATCGGCCACATCCGCCAGGCCAACGTCGGCAAGGTCTGCCTGTCCAACACCCACCCGTTCGTCCGCGAACTGTGGGGACGCAACTGGTGCTTCGCGCACAACGGCCAGTTGGCCGATTTCACCCCGATCAAAAGCTTCTACCGCCCGGTCGGCGATACCGATAGCGAAGCGGCGTTCTGCGATTTGCTCAACCGCGTGCGTGCAGCATTCCCGGAACCGGTCGATATAGAAGAGCTGCTGCCCGATCTGGTCGCCGCCTGCGCTGAATATCGCAGCAAAGGCGTGTTCAACTGCCTGCTCAGCGACGGCGACTGGCTGTTCTGCTATTGCTCGACCAAACTCGCACAGATCACCCGTCGCGCCCCGTTCGGCCCGGCGCGCCTGAAGGATGTCGACGTTATCGTCGATTTCCAGGCGGAAACCACGCCCAACGACGTGGTCACGGTGATTGCCACCGAACCTTTGACCGAAAACGAAACCTGGACCCGCTACGAACCGGGCCAATGGAGCCTGTGGCGACGCGGCGAATGCGTCAGTCAGGGCAAGACCGAATAAGGATTGCACCCCATGTTGCTCAGTTATGTACGGCTGGTGTTGTTTGCGGCGGGCCTGTTGATCGGTGTCCAGGTGCCAGGCTTCATCAACGATTACGCGAAACGCGTGGAGGCGCATCTGATCGAAGCGCAGACTGGCTTGCGCGGTTTTCAGGGCACCGCCGAGCAGTTCTTCAAGGGTGATATGCAGGCGCTGGTCGCGCATTATCGCGCCAGTGAAGACCCGGTATTTCGCAGCGATGCTGACAGCCTGAGCACCTTGCTCAGCCGCCAGATCGCGCTGGACAAGCAGTTCCAGGCGATGCAAGGGCCGTGGTACATCCGCTTCCTGCAAGTGGTGTTGGCCGCGGATCCGGATATCCGCAAGGAAACCTGGAACGGTTACAGCTATCAGATCCTGCTGACGCCGGAAGCGATGATCTGGGGCATGAGCGGCGCGTTGCTGCTGTCGTTCGGCATTGAATGCCTGTTCCGCTTGATCGACTGGGTCGTACTCGGTGGCCGGCGTCTGCGCCAGAGCCGGCCGATCGAAGACCGCGATGTGCGCGGTCTCTGATGATCGTTCCCACGCTCTGCGTGGGAACGCCTCAACGGACGCTCCGCGTTCGGCTTTCGAGGGACGCGGAGCGTCCCGGGCTGCATTCCCACGCGGAGCGTGGGAATGATCACGGTGTCAGGGCGATATAGTCAGTGCCCATCTTGATCGCATACCCCTCCAGCACCTGCTGACACAACGTCACAATCTCCTCGACCCACTCAACCCCCACCCGCCACGACACCACCACCTGCAGATTCGGTGGCCGTTGATCGATGTTGAGCAAGGTCAATTCGCCCCGCGCCAGCTCCTCCGCAACCAGCACCGGCGGCAGCACACCAATCCCAAATCCATCGCGTAACAAGCGGGTAATCGCCGACACCGAGTTCACGCAATTCAAGCGTGGCGCGAGTACGCCACTGGCTTGCATCAAAGCCAACAGATCCTGATGCGGTCGGGAGTTTTTCGAGTAGGTGATGATCCGTTCCTGCGCCAGTTCGGCAAGGTCGGCATAGTCGCGGTTATAGATCGAATTGCTGGCGACGATCCAGCCGAGCGGATGGCTGGCCAGCTCCAGACTGCGCACGCTTTCATGGCGGATCAGATCGGTTTGCAGAACGATATCGAGAAAGCCTTTTTGCAACTGATCGCAGAGGTTCAACGAAGTATCCGCCACCAGCTCGATTTCCACCCGTGGATACAGGTCCGTCATCTGTGCCACCAACGGGCTGAGCCAGGTGTGAATCACCGTGTCCATCACGCCGATGCGCACGCGGCCGACTTTGCTTGAGCGGGTCTCGATCGACTGTTTCAGCGCCGACATGGTGTCGAGCATCTGCTCGGCGTACTCCAGCACTTTCAACCCTTCGGGCGTCAGGCTGACACCGCGTGAATCGCGCAAAAACAGCTTCACCCCCAGCTCGCCTTCCAGTACCGCGATGCGGCTGGAAATCGACGCCTGGGTGGTGAACAGCTTGTCGGCGGTCAGGCGAAAACTCTTCAGTCGGGCGACCCAGACAAAGGTCTCGAGAAACTTCAGGTTCATGGGCAAGGCTCGGGTGACAAATTTTTCTTATGGCTAAGGCGGGTTTTTATTCGTTGGACGCAGCGGGGCCGCGCGACGAAAAATCGACGCATCCGGTCCCCACGATAGGCGTCGTCGGGGCTACGAACAAGACCAATAAAAAACCTGCGGAGATAAGCCATGCGTGCTCCCGACACCCTAGAAGCATCCACGGCAACGGCGCGCCCCGGGCCGTTCGACTGGTATCGCAACATCAATCAGCAGGAGCGCCGTACGTTCTGGAGCTGCAAGATCGGCTACGGTCTGGACGGCATGGACACGCAAATGCTCAGCTTCGTCGTGCCGACGCTGATTGCGATGTGGGGCATCACCACCGGCGAAGCGGGGCTGATCCACACCAGCACGTTGATCGCTTCGGCCATCGGCGGCTGGGTCGCTGGGATTCTCTCAGACCGCATCGGTCGCGTGCGCACCCTGCAACTCACGGTGTTGTGGTTCGCCTTCTTCACCTTCCTCTGCGGCTTCGCGCAGAACTACGAACAACTGCTGATCGCCCGGACCTTGATGGGCTTCGGTTTCGGCGGCGAATGGACGGCTGGCGCGGTACTGATCGGCGAGGTGATCCGCGCCAAGGATCGCGGCAAAGCGGTGGGCATGGTGCAATCCGGTTGGGCGCTGGGCTGGGGACTGACGGCGATTCTGTATGCGTTGCTGTTTTCCGTGTTGCCACCGGAAGATGCCTGGCGCGCGCTGTTCATCCTCGGCATTGTGCCGGCGATTTTCGTGATTTTCGTCCGTCGTCTGGTCAAGGACCCGGAGATATATCGCGAGGCTAAAGCCCAACAAACGCCGGAGAATCAATCGAAGTTCTACGAGATCTTCGCGCCGGGCATGCTCTTCACCACGTTCCGCGCTTCACTGCTGACCACTGGCGCCCTCGGTGGTTACTACGCGATCACTTCCTGGCTGCCGACCTTTCTGAAAAACGAACGCGGTTTGAGCGTGCTCGGTACGGGCGGTTATCTGGCGATGGTGATTGTCGGCTCCTACGTCGGTTACGTGATCAGCGCTTATCTGACAGACCTGCTCGGGCGGAAAAAGAACTTCATCCTGTTCGCGGTCGGCTCGTTCACCATCGTTCTGCTCTACACGCAACTGCCGGTCAGCAATGGCGTGATGCTGTGGCTGGGCTTCCCGTTGGGCTTCTTTGCTTCAGGGATTTTCAGCGGCATGGGCGCGTTTCTGACTGAATTGTTTCCTACGCGAATTCGCGGTTCGGGGCAGGGCTTTTGCTACAACATCGGTCGGGCACTGGCGGCTTTGTTTCCGCTGCTGATCGGCTTGCTTAGCCAGAAGGTGCCGTTGAGTGTCGGCATTGGCGCGTTTGCGGCGGTGTCTTACGGCGTGGTGATTATCGCGGCATTGAGCCTGCCGGAAACCCGTGGCAAGCAACTCGATGCGCAGTAACTGATAACCTGCTTAGCACAGTCCTACAGATAAAAAGACAAGCACCTACAGGAGTGTTCACCGTGAGCCGCCTGCTATTGAATTGCGACATTGGCGAGAGCTTCGGCAGCTGGACCATGGGTCTGGATGCCGAGGTCATGCCCTTCATCGATTGTGCCAACGTGGCTTGCGGTTTCCATGCCGGCGACCCGAGCATCATGCGCAAGACCGTCAGCCTGGCATTGAGCCACGGCGTGCAGATCGGTGCACACCCGGCCTATCAGGATCTGGTCGGTTTCGGTCGCCGCTCCATGGCGTATTCGGCGCAAGAGCTGCAAGACATCCTGCATTACCAGATCGGCGCGCTCGACGGCATTTGCAAAGCCCAGGGCGGGCGCGTCAGCTACGTCAAACCACACGGCGCGATGTACAACGACATGATGGCCAACCCGGCGCAATTGCGTGCGGTGATTCAGGCAGTGGCCGCTTATGACCGCAGCCTGCCGTTGATGCTGATGGCCACCCGCGACAACTCGGCGGCGCAGCAGATCGGCGATGAATATGGCGTGACATTGTGGTTCGAAGCCTTCGCTGACCGCGCTTACGACAGTGCCGGCAAACTGGTTTCACGACAATTGCCGGGCGCGGTGCATCACGATCCGGAAAAAATCATCGAGCAAGCCCTGACCATTGCCCGTGGCGACAACCTCAGCGCCAGCGACGGCAGCGCCTTGCGCCTGCACGCCAACACCCTTTGCGTGCACGGCGACAACGCCAGTTCGGTAGCGGCCGTGCAGCGCATTCGCGAGGCCCTGAATCAGCAGAGCGCCTTATGAACCCAAGGATTGAAGTGGTGGCACTGGATTGCCTGATGCTGCGTCTGTTCGATGAAATCGCCGAAGCCAACATGCCGTGGATGCTCGCTGCCAGTGAGCGTTTGCATGCGGTATTCGGTGAGCAACTGATCGATCTGGTGCCGTCCTATACGACGCTGATGGTGCATTACGATTTGACTGCACTGAGTCCGAGTCAGGCGCGGGAATTGATCGCCGAAGCGCTGATCGATCTGTCACCGAATGCGCGAACTGGCGGCCAATGTCATGTGTTGCCGGTCTGGTATGACTTGAGTGTCGGCCCTGAGTTGAGTTTGCTGGCCGAGCGCAGCGGTCTGGCGGTGGATGAAGTGATCCGTCGCCACAGCGGACGTGAGTATCAGGTATTCGCCCTTGGTTTCGCGCCGGGTTTCGCGTTTATGGGGTTGGTCGAAGAAGTGCTTGCCGCGCCTCGCCTGAACACACCACGCAAAAAAGTGGCTGCCGGTAGCGTCGGCATTGCCGAACGGCAGACGGCGGCTTACCCCGTGGTCTCTCCCGGCGGCTGGAACCTGATCGGCCGCACCCCGGCCAAGTTGTTCGACCGCAATCGCGACGGCTACAGCCTGATGCAACCGGGCGACACGGTGCGATTCGAAGCGGTCAGTCATGCCGAGTTCGTCAATCTGGGTGGTGATGACACACCACTGGAGGCGCAGACATGAGCCGACTGACGATTGAAGCCAGTACCCCGTTGTGCCTGTTGCAGGACGCGGGACGGTTTGGCGTGCGGCACCTGGGCGTCACCCAGGGCGGTGCGGCGGATTGGTGTTCGATGAGCTGGGCCAACTGGTTGCTCGGCAATAACCTCGATGCAACGGTGATCGAAATCACCCTCGGCGGGTTTGCCGTCTTCGCTGCAGAGGATTGTTTGCTGGCACTGGCCGGAGCTGATCTTGGCGCACAGATAGATGGTCAACCGCTGGCGCCGTGGCGCAGTTTCAAGTTGCGTAAAGGACAGAAGTTGCTGTTCACGCAACCGTTGCTCGGTGCCCGGGCCTATCTGGCGGCGCCCGGCGGCTTCGAGGCCCCCAAGGTCTTGGGCAGCAGCGCGACGGTGGTGCGTGAAGAGTTCGGTGGGCTGGACGGTATGGGCTTGCCGTTGGCCAAGGGCGCGACGCTGAGTTATCACAGGAAATCGCTATGTGTTCGCGAAGTGCCTTTGGATTTACGACCGGATTTGAAAGCGAATGCACCGCTGGATCTGGTGCTCGGCGCACAGATCGGCCAGTTCAGTGGGCAGAGTTTGTTTGATGCCTTCAACAGTGCCTGGACGCTGGACAGTCGCGCTGATCGCATGGGCATTCGTTTGCTGGGCAAGGCGTTGGAATATCAGGGGCAGCCGATGATTTCCGAAGGCATTCCACTCGGGGCGGTGCAGGTACCGCCGGACGGGCAACCGATCGTGTTGCTCAATGATCGTCAGACCATTGGTGGTTATCCACGCTTGGGGGCGCTGACACCCTTGGCGCTGGCGAGGCTGGCGCAATGTCTCCCGGGTGACAGGGTGCGGTTCACGCCAGTCATGCAAGAGCGTGCATGGCATGACCATATCAACTACCTGAAGTCCTACTTGTAATTGTCCGTACTTCGGACGGAAGACCGAGATTTTTCCTGGCGCATCAGTACGTCGCCCTACATCGCTTGTCGAGCATGTATGGAACTATCGGTCTTCATCTTTTACAAGGAAGTTACAGATGCGTTTTATGACAGTAATGGCCCAATCAAAGGGCGAATGTGCGAACAGTGTCGATGGGCACATTGTCGGTTTTTATGAGGGTGTGGACTGCGTGCCGGTTTATCGGGCGAGCATCGATCGTTTCTACAATGTGCAATGACTGGACGCCGACCGGGCCGGTCATCAGGACATCGTTGCGCGTATTGAGACATTTATGTCCACCGCAACCGTCGACATGATGCGTATGTTTCACTGGAATCACCGCACGGAGGCGAGTGGTAACGCCATGGAGCTGATGACCGTGGAGACCAACGCGGGTGCTGAGGTGAAAAGCGTAAGGTTTCGCTTTCTGGCGCCAGAGGGCGAAATGAAGAGTGAAGTGACCCTGAGTCCTGAAACGGACATTGAAAAAAATCGCAGGGTAGCGCTGGAAAATGGCGGGGCGAAAGTTGTCGCCAGAGGGAAGAAAAAACGCCGCGGGCAAAAAACGACTGCTGTCGGCCCCGCGATTCTGGACACCTCTTTCATGGACCGGCTCTGCAAGTCTTATCTCGCGACAGATTGGTAAATTCGCGAGCCTGAAAGGCAGCCGCTTTCATACGGTCTGCCTTTCAGTATTTACCTTCGCAATCTTACTTGGACAAAAACCGCATCCCTTCCTCAAGCCCGCGCAACGTCAACGGATACATCTGATCCTCGATCAGATCGCGCACGATATTGGTCGACGAGGTATAGCCCCAGGTGTCTTTCGGATACGGATTGATCCAGATGAGTTTCTTGTACTTCTCCATGAAGCGCTGCATCCACACGTAACCCGGCTCTTCGTTCCAGTGCTCGACACTGCCGCCGGCCTGGGTGATTTCATACGGCGCCATGGCGGCGTCACCGATGAAGATCACTTTGTAGTCGGCGCCGTACTTGTGCAGCAGGTTCTGGGTCGAAGTGCGTTCCGAGGTGCGGCGCATATTGTTCTTCCACACCGATTCATAAACGAAGTTGTGGAAGTAGAAGTACTCCAGATGCTTGAACTCGGTCTTGCAGGCCGAGAACAGTTCCTCACAAATCTTCACGTGGGCGTCCATCGAACCGCCGATGTCGAACAGCAACAACAGCTTCACCGTGTTGCGGCGTTCAGGGCGCATCTGGATGTTCAGCAGACCGGCGTCCTTGGCGGTGTGGTCGATGGTGCCATCGATATCGAGTTCTTCCGCTGCGCCCTGACGGGCGAATTTACGCAAGCGGCGCAGGGCAACCTTGATGTTGCGCGTGCCCAGTTCCACCGAATCATCGAGGTTCTTGTACTCACGCTGATCCCACACTTTCACCGCTTTGCCCTGGCGCTTGCCGGCATCGCCGACCCGAATGCCTTCCGGGTTGAAACCGCCGGAACCGAACGGACTGGTGCCGCCGGTGCCGATCCACTTGTTGCCGCCGGCGTGGCGTTCCTTCTGTTCCTCCAGACGCTTCTTGAACTCTTCGATCAGCTTGTCGAGGCCGCCAAGGGACTGGATCTGCGCGCGCTCCTCGTCACTCAGCGAACGCTCGAATTCCTTGCGCAGCCAGTCTTCGGGAATCAGCGCCTGCAAGTGATCATCGAGCTTTTCGAGGCCATTGAAGTAGGCGCCGAACGCGCGGTCGAACTTGTCGAAATGGCGTTCGTCCTTCACCAGAATCGCCCGCGACAAGTAATAAAACTCGTCCATGTCGGCGAAGGTCACGCGCTGTTTCAGCGCGTTGATCAGGTCGAGCAGCTCACGCACCGACACCGGCACCTTGGCTGCACGCATTTCATTGAACAGGTTGAGCAACATGGCATCAGCCTCTTAGCGGGTGCCGCGACGGCTCATGAACGCCAGGCGCTCAAGCAGTTGCACGTCCTGTTCGTTCTTCACCAAGGCACCGGCCAGTGGCGGGATCGCTTTGGTCGGATCGCGTTCGCGCAATACCGCTTCGCCGATGTTGTCGGCCATCAGCAGCTTCAGCCAATCGACCAGTTCCGAGGTCGATGGCTTCTTCTTCAGACCCGGCACCTTGCGCACGTCAAAGAACACGTCCAGCGCTTCGCTGACCAGATCCTTCTTGATGTCGGGATAGTGCACGTCGACGATTTTTTGCAGGGTGGTGCGGTCGGGGAAGGCGATGTAGTGGAAGAAGCAGCGGCGCAGGAAGGCGTCCGGCAGTTCTTTCTCGTTGTTGGAGGTAATGATGATGATCGGGCGCTTCTTCGCCTTGATGGTTTCGTCGATCTCGTAAACGTAGAACTCCATCTTGTCGAGTTCTTGCAGCAAGTCGTTGGGGAACTCGATGTCAGCCTTGTCGATTTCGTCGATCAGCAAAATAACCCGCTCCTCGGACTCGAAAGCCTCCCAGAGCTTGCCCTTCTTCAGGTAGTTGCGCACATCGTGGACTTTCTCATTGCCCAGTTGCGAGTCGCGCAGACGGCTGACCGCATCGTACTCGTACAGACCCTGATGGGCCTTGGTGGTGGACTTGATGTGCCAGGTGATCAGCTTGGCATTGAACGATTCGGCCAATTGCTCGGCGAGCATGGTCTTGCCGGTGCCCGGTTCGCCCTTGACCAGCAGCGGCCGCTCCAGGGTGATGGCGGCGTTGACCGCCAGCTTCAGGTCATCGGTGGCGACGTAGGCCTGGGTGCCTTCGAACTTCATCTGCTAATCCTCGAACGGTAACGCCGACCTGACGGGCAGGGCGGGGGCGAAATAATCGGATGCCCGACTATAACGCGCAGTCCGGTCGACTGTGAACGCAGACGGCTTATTCAGTCTCTGAATGGGGCGTCACATGTTGACTCAGTCTCGGCCGATGGCCAGTATTCAGGTATCGCCGATTTGGCGATAGCCTTCAGGATGTCCACTGAATCTGTGGCGAGGGAGCTTGCTCCCGCTGGGCTGCGAAGCAGTCCCCATCTGCCCGGAGGCGCTGAATTGATGTTATCCATGAAACGACCACGCTTGGCGGCAGTTACTGCGCTCTCTGATAGTCGGCTTGCACTCTGCTTTGTTGATGGTCGCGCGCTGACACTCGATTTGAGTCGAGATATTCAAACGTATAAGCAGTTGCAGCCCTTGCTTGATCCCCAAGTCTTTGCGACTGCCATCTTGGGCGATAACGGTTGGACCGTTGAATGGCCGGCCCCGGATATTCAGATTGGCGCCGATACTCTATATCTGGATGCTTTTCCAGAAATGAACCCTAACCCGCATCTGGCTTCGGCCGCTCATACCGGGCATTGAATGCCTGTACGAAACCATTGCGCAAAATCTGCAAAAATGCTTCGAACGCGCTGATGTTTTGCTGATGCACGTTGCCGCTGAGTTCGACCTTGGTGGCGAACTGGTTTTTCGCCTGATTCTTCAGCACGGTTTCAGTACCACCGACCAAAGCCTCCCAGACTGAGCGGAAGATGCTCTTGTTCTTGTTTTCCACGTCCTGCTGCCAGTTGAACACTTCGACGTCACGCAGCAGGGGTTTGATGTAGCCGTTGACCTGGGCTTTTTTGGCTTGGGCTTCGATCACCACATCACCGTGGCCGGCGTTGAAGTCGAATTTGCCGTAGGCCGAGGCGAAGTCGTTCATGCGTTTAAGTTCGATGTCTTTGGCGCGCAGGCGGAACTCGAAGTCTTCGAAATTGCTCAGAGGGTCGAACGTTGCGGTGGTTTCCAGCGGTGCATGACCCAGCAGCAGGGCTTTGCCTTCGAAGCGGGCGTCGCGCTTGCCCTGTTTGTCGACCACGTTGGTCAGGTTGTAGATGCTCGCGTCGACATCGGTCGCGTTCATGTTCACTGGAGGTTTTGAATTGAAGTTGCGGAAACTGATCTTGCCGTCCTGAATCTGTACTTCGTCGAGAGTGATCGGCAGCAATTTGCCCAGTTGCGCGCGCCAGTCGGTGCCTTGACCTGTTTGTGAGTTCTGTTTGTTAGCGCCACCATCGACGAAATTGACTTCAGGATTTACGAAACTCACCTGCGCCACGACGGCATGGTCGTACCACAGCGAATGCCAGCTGACTGCCAGATCGATCAGCGGTGCGTTGACGAACGGTACCGGTACCTTGCCGTCGACCTTGACGATCTTCAGCCCATTGATCTTGTAGGCGCCGCGCCATAGGGCCAAGTCGACATCAGTGATCTGGCCCCGATAGTCACCCATGTCCGCCAGTTTGCCGTTCAGGTAGTCGCGCACCATGTAGGGCAGGGCGATGTGCAGCGCGATCAGCAGCACAACGACGACGGCGAAAATCCCTAATGGCCAACTGTAGCGACGCTTCATGACGGCAATTCCCTGACGATGTAAGCGATTGACTGTTACGTCGCGCAGACGTTCGACCCGACTGGACTGTGATGGGCAACAGGCATACCTTTGAAGGCTGAATTCAATGCTGCATAAGGACCCAGCCATGAGCCGTATTTTCGCTGACAACGCCCATTCCATCGGTAATACGCCGCTGGTGCAGATCAACCGCATCGCGCCGCGTGGCGTGACCATTCTGGCCAAGATCGAGGGGCGCAACCCCGGTTATTCGGTCAAGTGCCGGATCGGCGCCAACATGATCTGGGACGCCGAAAGCAGCGGCAAACTCAAGCCGGGCATGACCATTGTCGAGCCGACGTCGGGTAACACCGGGATCGGTCTGGCGTTTGTTGCCGCTGCCCGTGGTTACAAGTTGATGCTGACCATGCCGGCTTCGATGAGCATCGAACGCCGTAAAGTACTCAAGGCTCTGGGCGCCGAGCTGGTGTTGACCGAGCCAGCCAAGGGCATGAAAGGCGCCATCGAAAAGGCTGCCGAGATCGTTGCCAGCGATGCCGACAAATATTTCATGCCGGCGCAGTTCGATAACCCGGCGAACCCGGCGATTCACGAAAAAACTACCGGTCCGGAAATCTGGAACGACACCGATGGTGCGGTGGATGTACTGGTGGCTGGGGTTGGCACGGGCGGAACCATCACGGGCGTTTCGCGGTATATCAAGAATACCCAGGGCAAACCGATTCTGTCGGTGGCGGTGGAGCCGATGTCGTCGCCAGTGATCACCCAGGCGCTGGCGGGTGAAGAAATCAAACCGAGCCCGCACAAGATTCAAGGGATCGGTGCCGGTTTTGTGCCAAAGAACCTCGATCTGTCGATGGTCGACCGGGTTGAGCAGGTCACCGACGAAGAGTCCAAGGCGATGGCCCTGCGCTTGATGCAGGAAGAGGGGATTTTGTGCGGCATCTCCTGCGGTGCAGCGATGGCGGTAGCAGTGCGTCTGGCGGAGACGCCGGAGATGCAGGGCAAGACTATCGTGGTGATTCTGCCGGACTCGGGTGAGCGTTATCTGTCGAGCATGTTGTTCAGCGATCTGTTCACTGAGCAGGAGACTCAGCAGTAATCCAGTTGATTCAGGTCAGCCGGGGTTCAGGATCGTTATGCTAATAAATGCTTTGTTGCGCAATGCTTAACACTGAATCTTGTGTAAGGCGGGTTTTGTCCGAAGCCGGTAGTGTTTATCATGGCCGGCTGCCATGTCGGGTAAAGGGCATTGCGCAGCGTTGTCTTTATTCAAGGAGTCGTTGATGAGCTTTTCGTTAGCCGCCAAGGTGTCGGTGCTGCTGCTGTTTGTGGGCAGCATCCTCTATGTGCATTTGCGCGGCAAGGCGCGTTTGCCGGTTCTGCGCCAGTTCGTCAACCACTCGGCACTGTTCGCTCCGTACAATGCCTTGATGTACCTGTTCTCCGGCGTGCCGTCCAAGCCGTATCTGGATCGCAGCAAATTCCCGGAACTGGACGTACTACGCGACAACTGGGAAACCATTCGCGACGAGGCCATGCATCTGTTCGATGAAGGCTATATTCGCGCGGCGGAAAAGAACAACGACGCCGGTTTCGGCTCATTCTTCAAGAAGGGCTGGAAGCGTTTCTACCTCAAGTGGTATGACAAACCGCTGCCGTCGGCTGAAACCCTGTGCCCGAAGACCGTGGCACTGGTCAGTGCGATTCCCAACGTAAAAGGTGCGATGTTTGCGTTGTTGCCGGGTGGCAGCCACTTGAACCCGCATCGCGATCCGTTCGCCGGCTCCCTGCGTTATCACCTCGGCTTGTCGACGCCGAACTCCGACGATTGCCGGATTTTCGTCGATGGTCAGGTATACGCCTGGCGTGACGGCGAAGACGTGATGTTCGACGAAACTTACGTGCACTGGGTCAAGAACGAAACCGAACAAACTCGCGTGATCCTGTTCTGCGACGTCGAGCGTCCGCTGAGCAACCGCCTCATGACCCGCATCAACCGCTCGATCAGCGCCTGGCTCGGCCGCGCCACCGCACCGCAGAACCTTGACGACGAGCGCGTCGGCGGGATCAACCAGGCTTACGCCTGGAGCAAGAACTTCAGCGACAAGTTCAGTGGAGTGGTCAAACAGTGGAAACGCCGTCATCCGAAGGCCTACCGCGTGATGCGACCGGTGCTGGCGGTGGTGGTGTTGACGTTGTTGGGGTATTGGCTGTTTGGTTGAGGCTGGATGTTGTAATAAAAAACCGCTCGTTGTGAGCGGTTTTTTTATGAAGAGAAGGTGAACGAAGCGCCAGCGAGGACGCCTCCTGGCTCTTCCGCGGCTGGATTCACCAATGCTTCTCTGATTCGATGCAACTCCTGTTCAGACAACTTTCCAGAAGAGCGTTTTCTATCAGCTTTTATCGGTCTGGCGCCTGGCGCCTTTTTTTCAACGGCAGCCTTCATGGTGCCTCCGGCGTTGAAGCTAAGGGGTTCTTTGGCCTTCCACCTGACAACATCTCGCCAAGAGAAATGAGGATCAAACCATTCTTCATAGGCTCTCAGCGCTTGAGCATCGATTGCTTCGAAACGAACTCTGGAGTGATCAACATCCACTATCCCTTGCTGCAACAAGTCTTTGTGCAGCTTTGCGAAAGTAACCCCAGCCTGTTTTCTGGCCTGTGATTTATACACTTGGTAGCGCAAATACGTCCGTTCCCTTGGCATGTGATCCCGTGCATTCCTTGTCCTCAATGGTGGGGTGTCGCAATTGCGATCCAGCCTATTCACCTTGCGGCCAACTGTCCCTGCCGGCCCTTTGCCCAAATCATTGCAATCGATGTCGCCCGCTGGTTATAGTCGGCGCTCGTGAGCCCCATGGTTCACCTTCCAGCCCTTCAAAAAAGATCTGCCCCAATGCCTGCATCCCTCATCAACGCGGTAGTCGATTCAGCGGTCAACGCTGGCGTCTTGCCGTGCGGGAATCAGCAGCCCAAGCAGATCAGTCATTACCCTCCACCTGTCAGTAGCACGCCGGTGTGCGCAGTCGTATCACCGCCGGGCGTTGGCGTTTCGGGCTGATCGGCAGTTTTTGCTGACCCCTGCGCCCGCCAGAAAAACCTACTGAATTTCAGCTTCGGCTGAGTTGGCTATTTGCCTGACTACAGGTGGTATTCATGTTTGTCCTGTCGAAAAAAACCGCGCTCGCGGCTGCGTCCACGAGCCTGTTCGTCCTGCTGTGGAGCAGCGGTGCGATCTTCTCCAAATGGGGCCTGGCCCATGCTTCGCCGTTTGCCTTTCTGTTGATTCGCTTTGTGATTGCCTTGTGCGGGCTGGTGCTGCTGGCGCCGCTGCTCAAACTGAAGTTGCCCAAGGGTCGACGGCCGATGCTGTTTGCGATCGCCACCGGCGTGGTGTTGTTGGGGGCTTATCAGATTTTCTATCTGCTGGCGCTCAACACCAAAGTCACCCCGGGGGTGATGGCAACCATCATGGGCGTGCAGCCGATTCTCACGGTGGTGTTGATGGAGCGGCAGCGCTCGGCGAGCCGGATGTTTGGTCTGGCGTTGGGTCTGGCGGGGCTGATCATGGTGGTTTACCAAGGCATCGGTCTGGCCGGGATGTCCTGGGCGGGGATGCTGTTTGGTCTGCTGGCGCTGGCGAGCATGACGCTGGGCTCGATCATGCAGAAGCGCATCACCGACAATCCCCTCGGCACACTGCCGGTGCAGTATCTGGCCGGGCTGTTGTTGTGCGGGATTTTCGTGCCGTTCCAGCCGTTCCACTTTGAACACAGCACAGGCTTTATCGTGCCTGTTTTGTGGATGGGGCTGGTGGTCTCGGTGCTGGCGACGCTGTTGCTGTATCGATTGATCGCGCGAGGCAATCTGGTGAATGTCACCAGTCTGTTCTATCTGGTGCCGGCGGTGACGGCAGTGATGGACTACTTGATTTTCGGCAATCGCCTGGCGGCATTGAGCGTGCTGGGTATGCTGTTGATCATTGTCGGTCTGGCGTTTGTCTTCCGTAAAACTGACTAGCTGACAGGCGGGCTCGCTCCCACATTGGAATGCATTCCCCTGTAGGAGTGAGCCTGCTCGCGATAGCCATTTCAGCAGCGCCAGAAGTCTAGCGGGCTGTCGCCTGCGCAGGTTTCACCGACGCCGGCTTCAACACCAGCCACAACGCCAGCGCAATCAACACCCCGCCATAAATGTGCGCCATCGACAACGGCTCATCCAGCAACAACGCCCCCCACAAAACCCCGAACGGCGGAATCATGAAGGTCACGGTCATCGACTTCACCGGACCGATCGAACTGAGCAGGCGGAAATAAATGATGTAGGCAAACGCCGTACAGCCCAACCCCAGGCCCAACAGCGACAGCCAGACATTCCAGCCGCCCCAGCTGACTGGCGGTGCAGTGATTACGCTATAGCCGAACAGCGGCAACAGGAACAACGTCGCACCGAGCATGCTGCCCAGCGCCGACAATCGGCTG
Source organism: Pseudomonas sp. IT-P395 (assembly GCF_949767675.1). Lineage (NCBI taxonomy): Bacteria > Pseudomonadati > Pseudomonadota > Gammaproteobacteria > Pseudomonadales > Pseudomonadaceae > Pseudomonas > Pseudomonas sp. IT-P395. The sequence continues at coordinate 61,229 of NZ_CATKPW010000003.1, read as the reverse complement.
TCCAGTCCACCGGCCTGATCCAGCCAACGCCGCGCGAGGAAACCGGCGAAGCCATAGCAAGTGGTCGCGAGCAGGCAGGCGACGGCGCCCATCAACAACTGTAAGTCGAACGCCACGGGGCCGGCGCGGGTCAGCACGCCAACACCGAACAGGCCGAGGAACACCCCACCCAACTTGGCAGCAGTGAGTTTTTCACTGAAGAACAACCCGCCAATCAGCACGCCCATCAACGGCGTGGTGGCATTGAAAATCGCCGAGTAGCCGGCTGGCAACACCTGAGCCGCAACGGAATACAGCGTCGCCGGAATCCCCGAATTGATCACGCCCAGCAGCATCACGGTTTTCAATTTGCCTTTGAAATCCCAGCGCACGCGCATCAGCCCGAGGATCACCAGCAGGCCAACGGCCGCAATGGATACGCGAAAGAATCCAGTCGGAATCGTGCCGATCACTGGCGCAATAATGCGCATGAACAGAAAACTCGCGCCCCAGATGGCCGCCAGCGACAACATACGGAAAATATCGACAGGGCTCACGGCGGGTCTCCTTCCTTGATCGGGACGAGAGTGTTGCCGAGCGCTCTGACGATGGCAACCGCTATTCGGGCATTCAACTTTGCGCTCAGATCACAAAGCGTGTCACCAGACCGTTGAGATCGACCGCCAGACGCGACAGCTCCTGGCTCGCCGCCGAAGTCTGAGTCGCCCCGGCGGCGGTCTGCGTCGAGAGGTCACGAATGGTCACCAGATTCTGATCGACTTCGCGCGCCACCAGTGCCTGCTGCTCGGCCGCGCTGGCGATCACCAGGTTGCGCTGGTTGATCTGCGAGATCGACGCGGTGATTTTCTCCAGCGCCTGACCCGCGCTGTTGGCTCGGCGCAACGTCTGGCCAGCCTGCTCGGCACTGCTCTGCAACGCGCCCACTGTTGCCCCGGTGCCTTGCTGGATGCTGCTGATCATCAGCTCGATTTCTTCGGTGGAATTCTGCGTGCGTTGTGCCAGCGAACGCACTTCGTCGGCGACCACGGCAAAACCGCGCCCGGCTTCACCGGCGCGCGCCGCTTCGATCGCCGCATTGAGCGCCAACAAGTTGGTCTGCCCGGCAATCCCGCGAATCACCTCCAGCACTTTGCTGATGTCCTGTGCCTGAGTGGCCAGGCCCTCGGCTTGTTCGGAAGCACCGAGTACCGCATCGACCAGCTCCTGAATCGAACTGATGGTTTCGCTGACCTGTACATGACCGTGCTTGCTGTCTTCGTTGGATGCAGCGGACGCTTCGGCGCTGGACACCGCATTGGCCGCGACCTCATCCACCGCCGTGCTCATCTCGGTGACTGCTGTAGCGGCTTGTTCAATCTGATCGTTCTGTTGTTGCAGGCCGCGGGTGCTTTGCTCCATCACCGAACTCATTTCCTCGGCAGCGGAAGCCAGTTGCTGTGCCGATTCGCTGATTCCTCGAATGGTCGAGCGCAAATTGCCCTGCATCTCGGCCAAGGCGTCGAGCAGGTGCGCAGCCTCATCTTTACCAGTGCTGACGATCTGGCCGCTGAGATCACCGGCAGCAATGCGTCGCGCTACACCCAGTGCCTGATTGATCGGGGTGGTGATGCTGCGCGTCAACTGCCAGGCCAACAGCAGCGTGGCAATCAGGGCAATCACGATGATGGTCGCGACGATCCACAATGCCCGTTGGTACATGGCTGCGGCGGCATCGGCAGCGGCGTCGGCACCTTGTTGATTGAGGCTGATCATCTGCTCCAGCGTCTTGTCGAGCACAGTACCCTGAGGTGCCAGCTCGTTGCTCAAACGGGTGGCCGCCTGCTCGTTCTGACCGGCGTCAATCTGGCTGACAATCTGATCGAGAATGCTCAGGTATTTGCCGACGGCTGCGTTCAAGCCGTCGAGCATCGCTTGTTCCTGATCGTTGGCAATCAAGGCTTTGTGATCGTTGAGGCGTTTGAGCAACTCATCGCGTTGGGCTTTGAGGATGCCTTTGCTTCTGTCGCGCACTGCGGGTTGAGTGATGGCGATCAGACGCAAGGATTCGAGACGGATGCTGGCGATATTCGCCGCCGCGTCATGAATGCTCTCGATGCTGGGCATCCATGACTCTTCGATCACCGCTGCACTTTCGCGCAGGGTTTTCATCTGGCCCAGCCCGAACAGGCCGACCACCACCAGCAGAGCGGCCAAAACGGCAAAGCTCAAACTGGCGCGCAAACCTATGCGCAGATTCCGGATAGACATCAGTGTGCTCCTTGATCTTTGAGGGGAGAGGTCGTCCTCGTCAGCGAGGATCTTGTTATGAGGCGGGTAATGGTGGGCTGTATATCAAAGTGCCACTATTTTGGTAAGACCAATCTGGAATCGGCACTGACGGTAAGTGCATTGGCAGCAAAGCCACGAACTAGACGCACCTGATGAGTATTGGATCCGAAGCCCAGAGAATTCGCGGGCTGGCGCAGGACGGCCAGAAAGACCGGTAAGGTGATTAACTGACCGAACGGTCGATTTAAAAAACTTTGCTAAAAACTGTGTCGCTGTACAACCCTGACGCAGATTTGGCAGAAATTGCACTTCACCTGCGCGCGTATCCGTGGCTAAGCTCAGGCACAGATTTCCCAATGCACGCCGAGGTCTCATCTATGCCGCAGCAATGGCCAGCCACCGACATCGCCCGCATGATCCTCGATGGCTTTGACGATTACCGCGAGCATTTCCGGCGCATCACCGACGGTGCTCGGGAGCGCTTCGAGCAGGCGCGCTGGCAGGAGACGCAAACGGCGTCGGCAGCACGGATCAACCTTTACGAAGAAAAGGTCGGCGAAACCATCGCCCGCCTGCGCGAATACTTCGACGACGAAACGCTGATGAATGTCAGCTGCTGGCCGCTGGTGAAAAGCGCTTACATCAGCGTCATCGACCTGCGCTTCGACGATGAGCTGTCCGAGACCTGGTACAACTCGATTTTCTGCGGGCTGTTCAGCCACGACCTGATCAGCGACGGCTGCATGTTCATCCACACCACGCGCCCGAGCCTGCGCCGCGCCCGCGCTGCGCAAACCCGCACATACAAGCCGCAGGGACAACTGTCGGGGATGCTCGCGAGCATTTTTGCCGACTACCGTTTCAGCGAGGACTACGCCGATTTGCCGGGTGACCTGCGCCGGCTCGAAGCGCAACTGCGCGAGAACCTGCCGGACTGGGTGTGCAAGGACCCGGAACTCAGCGTCGAGCTGTTTTCCTCGGTGCTGTACCGTAACAAGGGCGCGTATCTGGTCGGGCGCATCTACACCCGCGACGAGCAATGGCCGCTGGTGATCCCGCTGTTGCACCGCGAAGGGCGCGGGATTCAGATCGACGCGCTGATCACCGACGAAGCTGACGTGTCGATCATCTTCTCGTTCACCCGTTCGTATTTCATGGTCGACGTACCGGTGCCGGCGGAGTTTATCGGCTTCCTGCGGCGCATTTTGCCGGGCAAGCACATTGCCGAGTTGTACACCTCGATCGGTTTCTACAAGCACGGCAAATCCGAGTTTTACCGCGCGCTGATCAACCATCTGGCCAACACCGGCGACCAGTTCATCATGGCGCCGGGTGTGCGCGGCATGGTCATGAGCGTGTTCACCCTGCCGGGCTTCAACACCGTGTTCAAGATCATCAAGGACCGTTTTTCGCCGTCGAAAAACGTCGATCGCGCCACGGTGATCGAGAAGTACCGATTGGTGAAAAGTGTCGACCGGGTAGGGCGCATGGCCGATACCCAGGAGTTCGCCGACTTCCGTTTTCCGCTGAGCAAGTTTGATCCGGCCTGTCTTGAAGAACTGCTGGAGGTGGCGCCATCAACGGTGTCAGTCGAGGGCGACACGGTGCTGATCCGTCACTGCTGGACCGAGCGGCGGATGACCCCGCTCAATCTGTATCTGGAGAACGCCAACGACGCGCAGGTGCGCGAGGCGCTGGAGGATTACGGCCTGGCGATCAAGCAACTGGCGGCGGCGAATATCTTTCCCGGTGACATGCTGCTGAAGAACTTTGGCGTCACCCGGCACGGCCGTGTGGTGTTTTATGACTATGACGAGATCTGCTTTCTGACCGAGGCCAACTTCCGTCACATTCCTGCGCCGCGCACGCCCGAAGATGAGATGGCCTCCGAACCATGGTATTCGATCGGGCCGCTGGATGTGTTTCCCGAGGAATTTCCGCCGTTTCTGTTTGCTGATTCGGGGCAGCGCAAGTTGTTCGATCAGTTGCATGGCGAGTTGTATAACGCTGATTACTGGAAGAGCCTGCAAGAGGCGATTCGCGCCGGTAAAGTCATCGACGTCTTCCCGTATCGGCGCAAAGGCCTCGATAACGAGTAACTCTTTTAAAAGCCCCTCACCCCAGCCCTCTCCCAGAGGGAGAGGGGGCCGACCGAGGCGTCTCAAGTCAAACGCCGACCTGAAATGCCTTGGCGATTATGGGTTCGGCAAAGCTCTTTCAGGTCGATGTACCTTTGAAGCATCCCCCAATTGGTCCCCTCTCCCTCAGGGAGAGGGCTAGGGTGAGGGCAGCAATCCCCCTGACACGCCACAAATCCCCCAAATCTGCGACAATCCGCCCCCTGCACATATAGACGACCGAATTGCCTACCCGATGACCGACGAATCGCCCTCCATCGACAAACTGCTGAAAAACCTCGATCACGCCATGCTTGCCGACCGTCACCGGCTGCGGCGGCAGTTGCTTGAGCTGCGCAAGAAGCCTGACGAGGACAAACTGGCCCAGTGGGTGACGCGCATGCAGGCGTCCTGTGATCAGGTGCTGGCGCGCAAGGCCAGCCTGCCGGTGATTCGTTATGACGACAGTCTGCCGATTGCGGCTAAGCGCGACGAGATCAAGAAGGCGCTGGAAAAGCATCAGGTGTTGATCATCGCCGGCGAAACCGGCTCGGGCAAAACCACCCAGTTGCCGAAAATCTGCCTGGAAATCGGTCGCGGTCAGCACGGTCTGATCGGCCACACCCAACCGCGCCGAATCGCTGCTCGCAGCGTCGCCAGCCGCGTCGCCGAAGAACTCGGCACGCCGCTCGGTGCGCTGGTCGGCTATCAGGTGCGGTTCGAGGATCAAAGCGATTCCAACACCCTGATCAAGCTGATGACCGACGGCATCCTGCTCGCGGAAACCCAGAACGACCGCTACCTCGAACGCTACGACACGATCATCGTCGACGAAGCCCACGAACGCAGCCTCAACATCGATTTCCTGCTCGGTTATCTGAAAACCCTGCTGCCGCGTCGTCCGGATCTGAAAGTCATCATCACCTCGGCAACCATCGATCTGGAGCGCTTCTCCAAGCACTTCGATGATGCGCCGATTGTTGAAGTGTCGGGTCGTACCTTCCCGGTAGACACTTGGTATCGCCCGCTGACGCTGGAGCAGGACGAAGAGGGCAACCGCGTCGAGGATGACCTGACGGTGGATCAGGCGATCCTCGCGACCCTCGACGAAATCGCCGCTTACGAGCGCAGCGAGCGTCGCAGTCCCGGTGATGTGCTGGTGTTCTTGCCCGGCGAGCGCGAGATTCGTGACGCCGCCGACATGCTGCGCAAAGCGCAAATCAAACACACTGAAATTCTGCCGTTGTACGCGCGCCTGTCGCCGGCCGAACAGCAGCGTATTTTCCAGTCGCACCCGGGCCGTCGCGTGGTGCTGGCGACCAACGTTGCCGAGACTTCGCTGACCGTGCCGGGCATCCGCTACGTGATCGACAGCGGCACCGCGCGCATCAGCCGCTACAGCTATCGCGCCAAAGTCCAGCGCTTGCCGATCGAGGCGATTTCCCAGGCCAGCGCCAATCAACGTAAAGGTCGCTGCGGCCGGGTCGAGCCGGGCATCTGCATTCGGTTGTACAGCGAAGAAGATTTCCTCGGTCGCCCGGAATTCACTGACCCGGAGATTCTGCGCACCAACCTCGCCGCGGTTATTTTGCAGATGCTGCATCTGCGCCTCGGCGAGATCACCGCGTTCCCGTTCATCGAGCCGCCGGATGGCAAGGCGATCAGCGACGGTTTCAACCTGCTGCAAGAACTCTCGGCAGTCGATCGCAACAGCCAGCTGACGCCGCTCGGTCGCCAGTTGGCACGCTTGCCGGTCGACCCGCGGATGGGCCGTATGCTGCTCGAAGCGGCGAAACTCGGTAGTTTGCAGGAAGTGCTTATTGTCGCCAGTGCCATGTCGATTCAGGATCCGCGCGAGCGTCCGCCGGAGCGTCAGCAAGCGGCCGATCAGGCTCACGCACAGTGGAAGGATGTCGATTCGGACTTCGCCGGTCTGGTGAATCTGTGGCGCGGTTTTGAAGAGCAGCGCCAGGCGTTGACCGCAAGCCCATTGCGCAATTGGTGCCGCAAGAATTTCCTCAACTACCTGCGTCTGCGCGAGTGGCGTGATTCTCACCGCCAGTTGAGCCTGATCTGCCGCGACATGCAGTTGAGCCTGAATAAAGAGCCGGCGGATTATCCGAAACTGCACAAAGCCGTGCTGGTCGGGTTGCTCAGCCAGATCGGCCAGAAAACCGAAGACGGCGACTACCTCGGTGCGCGTCAGCGACGCTTCTGGATTCATCCGTCGTCGGGCATCGGCAAGAAGCGTCCGCAATGGCTGATGACCGCCGAACTGGTGGAAACCACCAAGCTTTACGCGCGCATGGTCGCCAAGATCGACGCCGACTGGATCGAGCCGCTGGCCGGGCACTTGATCAAGAAAAACCATTTCGAACCGCACTGGGAGAAGAAGCGCGGTCAGGTCGTGGCGTTTGAACAGATCACCCTGTTCGGGCTGATCGTGGTCGGCCGCCGTCCGGTGCATTACGGCCCGGTCGATCCAGTGGTTTCCCGTGAGTTGTTTATTCGCGAAGGTCTGGTACGTGGCGAGATTCAGTCGAAAGCCAAGTGCCTGACCGCCAACCAGCAACTGCTGGAACAGCTCGACGAACTGGAAGCCAAGGCTCGTCGCCGCGACATTCTCGCCGACGAAGAAACCTTGTATGCGTTTTACGATGCGCGGCTGCCGGCGGAGATTCACCAGACCGCGACCTTCGACAGTTGGTACCGGATCAACAGCCAGAAGAATCCGCAGCTGTTGATCATGCGCGAAGAAGACGTGTTGGCCCGCGAGGCCAGTGAAGTAACCGCGCGGGATTACCCGGACACTCTGCACATCGGCGATCTGGAGCTGGCGCTGACCTATCACTTCGAACCCAATCACCCGCGTGACGGTGTGACCCTGCGCGTACCGGCACCGCTGTTGCCGATGCTGCCGCCGGAACGCCTGGAGTGGTTGGTGCCGGGGCTGATCGAGGCCAAGTGCATCGCACTCGTGCGCAACTTGCCGAAAGCGCTGCGCAAGAATTTTGTGCCGGTGCCGGACTTCATCAAGGCTGCCTTGCAACGCATGACCTTTGCCGACGGTTCGTTGCCGCAGGCGCTGGGCCGCGAATTGCTGCGCATGACCGGCGCGCGGGTCAGCGATGAGGCGTGGGCGGAAGCTGAGCAAGGCGTCGAGGGGCATCTGCGGATGAACCTGGAAATCGTCGACGGCCAAGGCAAATTCCTTGGCGAAGGCCGCGATCTGGCCGAACTGACCGCGCGGTTTGCCGAAGCCAGTCAGGCCGCGTTGGCGGTGCCGCAGAGCGCGAAAAGCCAGCAACCGGTGGAGGCGAAAGTCTTCGCCCCGGTGGCGGAAAAGACCCAGCAGAAGATCGCCGGGCTGTCGATGACGGTGTATCCGGCACTGGTCGAAGAGGGCGGTACGGTCAAGGAAGGGCGCTTCTCGACCCCGGCCGAGGCTGAGTTCCAGCATCGTCGCGCCTTGCAGCGTTTGTTGCTGCAGCAATTGGCGGAGCCGGCCAAATTCCTGCGCGGCAAGTTGCCGGGGCAGACTGAATTGGGCTTGCTCTATCGCGAGCTGGGCCGGGTCGATGCGCTGGTCGAAGACATTCTGCTGGCCAGCCTCGACAGCTGCATTCTTGAGGGTGAAGACCCGTTGCCCCGCGACGGCGCCGGGTTGGCAGCATTGGCTGAACGCAAACGCGGCAACTGGACCGAGCACGCCGAGCGCGTGGCGCGCCTGACGCTGGAAATCCTCAAGCTGTGGCACGGTCTGCAAAAGCGCTTCAAGGGCAAGATCGATCTGGCGCAAGCCGTGGCGCTGAATGACATCAAGCAGCAAATCAACAATCTGGTGTATCCGGGGTTTGTTCGTGAAACGCCGATGCAGTGGCTCAAGGAGTTGCCGCGCTACCTGAAAGCGGTCGAACAGCGCTTCGAAAAACTCGGCGCGCAGGTGCAGAAGGATCGCGTCTGGAGCGGTGAGCTCGCCGGCCTCTGGGCGCAATACCAGACCCGTGCCGCCAAACATGCGCAGGAAGGCAAACGCGACCCGCAGCTTGAGCTGTATCGCTGGTGGCTGGAGGAATACCGCGTGTCGCTGTTTGCCCAACAGTTGGGCACCAAAGTGCCGATTTCCGACAAACGCCTGAACAAACAGTGGAGCCAGGTCGAACCGTAACGCTGATCGTTCCCACGCTCTGCGTGGGAATGCCTCTGGGGACGCTCCGCGTCCAGTGACGCGGAGCGTCACGGGCTGCATTCCCACGCAGGAGCGTGGGAACGATCATCCGTGTTGATCTTGAGAAAGGCGCCAAAATCCTGCGTTTATGGCAAACTTCGCGACCATAAACGCCGGTTTCGCGACCCAGAGCCTTCGGCCGTGGTGCGAGATGGAATAAAGCGATGCCAGGTTTGCGTCCCCCGGATGGGAATAGACCCTTTGTGTGTTGGTACGACGGTTCCAGCACTTTCTGCCTGAACAGATTAGAGAAACGACCATGCATAACGTCGTCATCAGCGGCACCGGCCTGTACACCCCGGCCAACAGCATCTCCAACGAAGAGCTGGTGCAGTCTTTCAACGCCTACGTCGCCCAGTTCAACGCCGACAACGCCGAGGCCATTGCCAGCGGCGAAGTCCAGGCCCTGACCGAATCCAGCGCCGCGTTCATCGAAAAGGCTTCTGGCATCAAGAGCCGCTTTGTCATGGACAAGGACGGCATCCTTGATCCACAACGCATGGCCCCACGCCTGCCGGAGCGTTCCAACGACGAATGGTCGGTGCTTTGCCAAATGGCCATTGGCGCTGCCGAACAGGCCCTGCAACGCGCCGGCAAAACTGCCGCTGACATCGACGGTGTGATCGTTGCCTGTTCCAACCTGCAACGCGCTTACCCGGCCATCGCCATCGAAGTCCAGGAAGCCTTGGGCATTCAAGGCTTTGGTTTTGACATGAACGTGGCCTGCTCCTCGGCGACCTTCGGCATTCAGGCAGCGGCCAACAGCGTGCAACTGGGCCAGGCCCGGGCGATCCTGATGGTCAACCCGGAAGTCTGCACCGGTCACCTGAACTTCCGCGACCGCGACAGCCACTTCATCTTCGGCGACGCCGCGACTGCGGTGATCATCGAGCGTGCTGACACTGCGACGTCCAAGCACCAGTTCGACGTGGTCAGCACCAAACTGCTGACCAAGTTCTCCAACAACATCCGCAACAACTTCGGCTTCCTCAACCGCGCAGCGGAAGAGGGTATCGGTACCCGCGACAAGCTGTTCGTGCAGGAAGGCCGCAAGGTGTTCAAGGATGTCTGCCCGATGGTTGCCGAACTTATTGGCGAGCATCTGCAAGAGAACCAGCTCAATGTCGGCGATGTGAAACGTTTCTGGCTGCACCAAGCCAACCTGAGCATGAACCACCTGATCGTGCGCAAACTGCTCGGCCGCGAGGCCACCGAAGAAGAAGCGCCGGTGATTCTCGATACTTATGCCAATACCAGCTCCGCCGGTTCGGTGATTGCCTTCCACAAATATCAGGACGATCTGGCTGCCGGTTCGCTGGCTGTCTTGAGTTCGTTCGGTGCGGGCTATTCGATCGGCAGCGTGATTCTGCGCAAGCGTTGAAAAGAGGTTTAATTTCCTCTTAATCGCGCCGACCTTTCCTACATCCGAATCGGCTCGAACGCTGTAATTTTTCGGAAATGGCGGCAGGTGAAGACCTGCCGCTATCATTTTCGGAATCGGCACAAGGAAATTTCTGGATGGCGGCTGACGACACCCAACTGCTTGCGCGCCTGCTGGCGGGCGAGCAACAGGCTTTCAAGGAACTGGTGACGACGTATCAGAGCGCCATGCGCGCTGTGGCGTATGCGATTGTCGGCCAGCGTCACGTCGAAGAAGTGGTGCAGGACGCCTGGTTGTCGGTGGTGCGTCACATTGCCAGCTTCGAAGGCCGCTCCAGTCTCAAGACCTGGCTGTTGACCATCACGGCCAACTCGGCCAAAAGTCGTTATAAGCAAAATCGCCGGGAAGTGTTGATGGATGATTTGCCATCGCCCCACGGCACGATCGACGACGACCGCTTTTCTCCCGGTGACGGCCATTGGCTGGTCGCTCCATTCGCCTGGCACCAGGACACCCCCGAAGCGCTGCTCACTGAAGGCGAATTGCGCGACTGTCTCGAGCACACACTGCTGAGCCTGTCGGAACTGCAAAGCAGCGTTTTGCTGTTGCGCGAGCGCCAGGGGCTGAAGCTGGAGGAGATCTGTAATCTTCTGGAGATCTCGCTCTCCAATGTCCGTGTGCTGCTGCATCGTGCGCGGCTGAAAGTCTTCGCGACCGTGGAGCATTTTGAGGAGACCGGAGAATGCTGACCTGTAAGGAACAAGTGGCGCGCTCCAGTGATTATCTCGATGGCCAATTGAGCTTTCGCGAAAAGCTGATGGTGCGTCATCACCTGATGTTTTGCCCGAACTGTCGGCGTTTCATTCGTCAGATGCGTTTGATGCAAGCGACCTTGAAGGCGCTGCCGGAGAATCCGGAAGAAGGCGTCGAAGAACTGGCCGAACGTCTGGCCGAGCAACGACGAAAAGATAATCCCCTGTAGGCGCTGTCGAGTGAAACGAGGCTGCGATCTTTTGATCTTTTTTAAGATCAAGATCAAACGATCGTCCGATCGCGGCCCGAGCCTTCGGCAGCTCCTATAGGGGATTTTTGCATCCTGCAGAAATAGCCCGGCGCGAGCGAAACGAACGGATGATGGGGATCGTCCCGCCCGCACCGGGCTAAAGGGTGAAGCGTTTTAGAACTTGGCTTCCGCATCCAGCTGCAGGGTGTTGGCATCAGCGTCACGCTGTGTACGGCTGGCGAAGTCGGCCTTGGTCAGGAAGTACGTCGCGCCAATGGCGAAGTTCTTGTCGATGTCGTAACCGACCTTGAACTTGTGGCCACGCGAACCGGTGGTGCCGTTGGCGAAGTCAGAGTCGGTGAAGGCGCCGACCACAGCGTTGCGCTGCACGTCACGATAGTTGTAATCGAGGTTCAGGCCGAAGACTTTCGACTTGGCACCCAACAGCCACGCGGTGTCCTGATCGGTTACGGCATCGTTGTTCTTCACGTACTGACCGTAGAACGACAGCGGCATCGGCAGACCGCCGATATCAACCTGGCTGAACCCTTCATACAGACGGAATTCGTTGTTGGCCGAGTTGCCGTTGACTGCCAGCGCACACGGTGTGGAAGTGCCGGTGCAGCGGCTGTCTTCGTCGTTCTGGTAGGCGTAGACACTGCCGCCCAAGGTGACTTTCAGGTTGTCGGTGATGTTGAAGCGGCTACCCAACTGGCCAGCGGTCAGACGCAGGTCGTGACGGAATTGCACGCCATCGCCGTCGACGTTGTCCTTGAGGTTGTAGTTACCCAGGCTGCCGAACAATTCGGCGCTGCTGCCCAACGGGTATTTGTAGGTAACGGCCAGACCTTCCGGGTTGATGTCGCTGTCCCAGATCACGTCGCCCATGCTGACCCACGGCTGGAGCATCTTGCCGCCGATGATGTGCAGGTTCTTGATCTGGTCAGGGTGGTAGTCGATGTAACCCAGGTCGAGCCAGATCTGCTTCTTGTCGAAGTAGTTGTCCTGGTCCTGGTTGGTCGAACGGGCATCATCGCCGCCGCCGGTGGCGATACGGATGCCGGTGTCGACTTGCGGGTTGATCTCGGTGTAGGCACCCAGACGGGCACGGATGCGCTGACGATCCTTGTCGCGGCCACCGTTGTTCGGTTCGCCGTCGATCTTGATGGTTTCCTGACGGATCCGCACATCGCCCTTGAACTGGGTCTTTGCGGCCCAAGCGAGTTTCTGGTCGAAGACGCTTTGCTCGTTGGTCTTCTTCGCAACAGCAGCGACTTGTTCGTTGGTCTCTTGCTGCGCCTGCTGCGCGATTTGCTGAGCCTTCTGATCCTTGGCCAGTTCAGTTTGCAGTTCGATGTACTGCGCCTGGGAAATGGAACCGTTAGCCTTGAGCATGTCGAGCAGTTTGGCGTCGACTGCAGCACTGGCCGGAACACTCATGGCCAGCAACAAGCCACCGCACAGGGCCGCCGCAGTTTTCGTGGAAGCAAGACGCATAGCAATCTCCGAAGATGAGAGGGGATGGCACAGCCATCCGGGGCACAACCGACGATTCGAGCGTCGGAAAACAGTGTCCGGGTAGAACCCGGCGCTCTAAAAACAGGCGCCAGTATCGCGATGGTTTATGACAGAGCAGTGGCACAGTGATGGCAGGTTGATGACGATATCGATTCGCCCTGAACTATTGATCTAGAGCGCTGTCGGCCGATTGCGGGTGTGCAATGCCGCGCAATCGGCGATACTCGCCGGGCGCTGAAGTCCTGTTGTGGAGAGCTTTTTGATGCCGTTGCAACGCCTGCAAAACCTGTCGCAAATCGCTCCCGCAAGCTGGGATGCGCTGGTGCCTGAAACCCAGCCATTTCTGCGCCATGCCTTTCTCAGCGCGCTGGAAGACAGCGGCAGCGTCGGTCCCCACACTGGCTGGCAACCTGAGCATTTGCTGCACATCGAAGATGATCGTCTGATCGCCGCGTTACCCAGTTATCGCAAGTGGCATTCCTACGGCGAGTACGTGTTCGATCATGGCTGGGCCGACGCCTGCGCCCGCGCCGGCATCGATTACTACCCCAAACTGTTGAGCGCCGTGCCATTCAGTCCGGTCAGCGGCCCGCGCTTGTTGGCGGCCAATGTCGAAGACGGTTTTGAACTGCTCAAGAGCCTGCCTGGTTACCTGGAGATCGAAGGGCTTTCAAGCGCGCACATCAATTTCACCGACCCGTTTACCGACGCGGCGATGGCCGAACAACCGGGCTGGCTGCAACGCATCGGCTGTCAGTATCACTGGCAGAATCGTGGGTATCGTGACTTCCAGGATTTCCTCGACGTGCTCAGTTCGCGCAAGCGCAAGCAGATGCGCAAGGAACGCGAGCAGGTGGCGGGGCAGGGCTTTGAGTTCGAATGGCTGGAGGGGCGCGAGCTGGACGAGGCGCAGTGGGATTTTGTCTACGCCTGTTACGCCAATACCTATGCAGTGCGTCGGCAAACGCCCTACCTGACGCGGGAGTTCTTCAGTCTGCTGGCCGAGCGCATGCCCGAGGCGATTCGCGTGGTGCTGGCCAAACAGGGCTCACGGCCGGTGGCAATGGCCTTCAGTCTGGTCGGTGGCGACAGTTTCTACGGCCGCTATTGGGGTTGTCTGGCGGAGTTTGATCGACTGCACTTCGAGACCTGTTTTTATCAGGGCATGGATTACGCGATTGCACAGGGTTATCAGCGTTTCGATGCTGGCGCTCAGGGCGAGCACAAGCTGATTCGTGGGTTTGAACCGGTGATCACCCACTCTTGGCATTATCTGCGGCATCCAGGTCTGAAAGCAGCAGTGAAAGATTTCCTGCATCAGGAACGCGCCGGCATCCTCGCCTACGCCGAAGAAGCCAAAACAGCCTTACCCTACCGTCAGACATAAATCCCCTGTAGGAGCTGCCTTCGGCAGCTCCTACAAAGGGATCTTAGGCACCCCCTCAGGTTTCTTCCTTGCCCAACCAGCGATAAATCCCGCCACCGACCACCGCGCCAATCAACGGCGCGACCCAGAACATCCACAACTGCGCAATCGCCCAGCCGCCGACCATCAATGCCGGCCCCGTGCTGCGCGCCGGATTGACCGAAGTGTTGGTGACCGGAATCGAGATCAGGTGGATCAGCGTCAGGCCCAGGCCGATGGCGATCGGTGCCAGTCCTGGTGGTGCGCGTCTATCGGTGGCGCCGAGGATGATGATCACAAACATCGCGGTCATCACCAACTCAGTGACAAACCCGGCGGCCATCGAATACTTGCCCGGCGAGTGTTCGCCATAACCGTTGGACGCCAGGCCGGCGGCGATATCGAAGCCCTCTTTGCCGCTGGCGATGTGCGCAATCAGCGCTGCCGCGAGAATTGCGCCGAGCACTTGGGCAATGATGTAAGCGGGCAGCTCTTTGGCCGGAAACCGACCGCCGACGAACAGACCGACCGAAACGGCCGGGTTGAGGTGACATCCGCTGATGTGGCCGATGGCGAACGCCATGGTCAGCACCGTCAGACCAAACGCCAGGGCCACCCCCAGCACCCCGATTCCCAACGGTGAAGACGCGGCGATCACCGCGCTGCCGCAACCACCCAATACCAACCAGAACGTACCCAACAACTCAGTGACTGAACGTTTGAACAGAGACATGAGAGGCGTCCTTGATAGCCCTGCTATCGAGACTGCATCGAGTTGTGCGTCCTTGCAGACTTACGACAGGCTCCGTTCCGGAGCCTTGGCTGAGTACAGCAGGCTTTTTGCCGATTTCCAGCGGCCACAAAAAAACCGCCAGCGCCCGTGGTTGGCGGGCTGTGGCGGTGATCGTTCCCACGCTCTTGGAGGGGTCAGTCGATGCCGACAAACCCCCCGGTCTGATGCGCCCATAGCCGTGCATACAGACCACGGTGGGCGAGCAATTCAGCATGGGTGCCGCTCTCGGCAATCTTGCCGTTCTCCAGCACCACCAGCCGATCCATGCGCGCAATGGTCGAGAGACGGTGGGCAATGGCGATTACGGTTTTGCCCTGCATCAGGGTTTCCAGACTTTCCTGAATCGCCGCTTCAACCTCCGAGTCCAGCGCCGAGGTCGCTTCGTCCATGATCAGGATCGGCGCATCCTTGAGCAGTACCCGCGCAATGGCGATGCGCTGGCGCTGGCCACCGGACAATTTCACCCCGCGCTCACCGACATGCGCGTCAAACCCGGTACGACCTTCAGCGTCCGACAACAGCGGAATGAACTCATCGGCGCGCGCCTTGTGCACCGCATCCCACAACTCTGCATCCGTGGCGTCAGGCTTGCCATATAACAAGTTGTCCCTGATCGAACGGTGCAGCAGCGAGGTGTCCTGCGTGATCATGCCGATCCGCGCGCGCAGGCTTTCCTGGCCGACTTCGGCGATGTTCTGACCGTCGATCATGATCCGCCCGCCCTCGACGTCGTAGAGGCGCAGCAACAGGTTGACCAGCGTTGATTTGCCGGCACCGGACGGCCCGATCAAACCGATTTTTTCGCCCGGTTTGATGTTCAGGTTGAGGTCGCCAATGATCCCGCGCTTCTTGCCGTAGTGAAAATCCACGTGCTCGAAACGCACTTCGCCACGGGCCACGTCCAGCGGTTTGGCCTGTTCGTGATCGGTGACGCTGACCGGTTGCGAGATGGTGCGCAAACCGTCCTGGACCATGCCGATGTTTTCGAAAATGCCGGTGACCACCCACATGATCCAGCCGGACATATTGACGATGCGAATCACCAGACCCGTGGCCAGGGCGATCGCACCGACAGTGATCAACGACTGCGTCCACAACCACAGGGCCAACGCGGTGGTGCCGACGATCAGCAGGCCGTTCATGGCAGTGATCGCCACGTCCATGCTGGTGACGACGCGGCCGGCCATTCGCGCTTTGACGGTCTGTTCTTCGATGGCTTCCTTGGCGTAGTGCTGTTCGAAGTTGGTGTGGGCGAACAGCTTCAGCGTGGCGATGTTGGTGTAGCCGTCGACGATGCGGCCCATCAGTTTCGAGCGCGCATCGGAGGCTTCCACCGAGCGATCTTTCACGCGCGGAACGAAGTAATACAACGCGCCGATGTAGGCGACGATCCACGTCAGCAGCGGGATCATCAGGCGCCAGTCGGCCTCGGCGAACAACACCAGCGAACTGATTGCGTAGATCACTACGTGCCACAGCGCATCCACCGCTTGCACCGCCGAATCACGCAGCGAGTTGCCGGTCTGCATGATGCGTTGGGCGATGCGCCCGGCGAAGTCGTTCTGGAAGAAGTTCAGGCTTTGCTTGAGCACGTAGCTGTGGTTCTGCCAGCGGATCATGCTGGTCATGCCGGGGCTCAAGGTTTGATGCACCAGCAGGTCGTGCAGGCCGAAGAAAATCGGCCGCAGGACGAGGGCAACCACCAGCATCCACGTCAGTTCGAGGGCGTGGTCGCTGAAGAAATTCGGGTTCGGTGTACCTTGGGCCAGATCAATGATACGGCTCAGGTAACTGAACAGTGCCACTTCGATCAACGCGGCGAACAGGCCGACGACGAGCAGGGCGGCAAAACTTGGCCAGACTTGTTTGAGGTAATAGGTATAGAAGGGCCAGACGCGATCTGGAGGGGACGCCGTCGGCGCCTCGCGGAATATGTCGATCAGTTGTTCGAAACGGCGATAGAGCATCAGATAACCGCCCGGAGTACGGGCTCTCCTTTTATCGGTGTGAGCGGCGCGGGATCAGGCCAGCGCCGCTCGATACGCCCTGTACAGCTTAGTCGATGACTTTGGCCGACTTGATGAAAACAGGGTCGGCAGGTACATCTTTCATGCCGCTTTTGGTGGTGGTTGGCGAGTTGACGATGATGTCGACAACGTCCATGCCTTTGACCACTTTGCCGAATACTGCGTAGCCGTCGCCTTGGTCGAGGAAGTCGTTGTCCTTGACGTTGATGAAGAACTGGCTGGTCGCCGAGTCAGGTACAGAGGTGCGGGCCATGGACAGTGTGCCACGGACATTATGCAGGCCGTTTTTGGATTCGTTCTTGATAGGGGCCTTGGTTTCTTTTTGCTGCATCTGTTGAGTGAAGCCGCCGCCCTGGACCATAAAGCCCGGGATCACACGGTGGAAAATGGTGTTGTTGTAGAAGCCGCTGTTGACGTAATCGAGAAAGTTTTTGGTACTGATCGGCGCCTTGACCGGGTCCAGTTCGATTTCGATCTGGCCGTTGGTGGTGTCCAGCAGCACGTGCGGTGCTTTGGCCGGCGTGGCAGCCATCAGGTTGGCGGCAAACAGCACAGTACCAGCGGCGAGGGCGAGTTTTTTCAACATGGGTCAGTGATCCTGAGATTGAGTATCGGCTGCGGCGAGGAACTCCAGCAGCGTTTGGTTGAAGCGTTCGGGTTGATCCAGCGGGGTGGCGTGGCGCGAATCGGCGATCACCACCAGCCGCGCATTCGGCAGCAGTTTTACATAGGTTTCTTTCAGCGAGACAGGCGTGTAGTCACGGTCGGCGCTGATGACGAGCGTTGGACAGGACACTCGGGAAAGTCGTTCCTGAACGCCCCAGCCAACAATCGCATCGAAGCTGGCGAGATAAGCACGTTTGTCGTTTTTTGCCCAGCGTTCGGCCATTTTCTGCCGCAGATCGGCTTGTTCCGGTTTCGGAAAAAGTTTGCCGCCAAGGGCTTTGCCGATGCTGGAGAGGCTCAGCAGTCGCATCAGACTCCAGCGTTTGAACCATTGCCAATAATCGTCGCGGCTGCGGATTTTGACTTCGGGTGCGCTGTTGACGATGGTCAGGCTTTTCAGCATTTGCGGCTGATCGACGCCGAACTGGAAGCCGATCATGCCGCCCATCGACAGCCCGACGTAGTGCACCGGGCCGAGGTTCAAGTGCTCGATCAGCGCGAGCATATCGGCACTGAAACCGGCGATGCTGTAGCGCTCGCGCGGTTTGTCCGAGCGCCCGTGGCCGCGAATATCCGGGACGATCACCCGGTAATGCGCGGCCAGTGCCGGGATCTGCATTTCCCAGTCCAGTGTGCTCGAACCGAGCCCGTGAACCAGCAGCAACGGCGTACCGTGGCCATATTCCTCGTAGTGCAGGTTGCAACCTTCGTGCTCGAAATACGCCATCGGTGAACTCCGTGTCAGGCTTGTTCAGGGGCGGCGAACGGTGCGTCCAGCGGCAAAGTGTCGAAGGTACGCAGCAGTTCGATGAGGATTTGCGTGGCCGGGCCCAAGGGTTTGTCCTTGTTCGAATACAGATAGAAGCTGGAATTGCGGTTGCCGCCCCTGTCCAACGGTAGCAGCTTGAGCGAGCCATCTTTCAGTTCGCGCTCGATCATGTGCCGTGGCAGCCAGGCAAAACCGAGGCCGCTGCTGACAAACGTGGCCGCCGTGGCAAGGCTACCAACGGTCCAGCGCTGCTCGGCGCCGAGCCAGCCGACATCACGCGGCTGCTGGCGGCCGGAGTCGCGAATCACCACTTGCATCTGGGTCTCCAGATCCTGAAAGCTCAGTTCGCGATTGAGTCGATGCAGCGGGTGATCGGGATGGGCGACGGCGACGAACTCGACGTCGCTCAATTCCGCACCGAGGTAACCGGGAATGCTCAGGCCAGTGATGGCCAGGTCGGCCACACCTTCGAGCAGCACTTCCTCGACACCCGACAACACTTCCTCGCGCAGACGCACGCGGCAACCGCGACTTTGCGGCATGAACGCGGTCAACGCGCGGACAATCCGCGCACTTGGATAGGCGGCGTCGACCACCAGCCGTACCTCGGCTTCCCAACCCTGTTCCATGTGATGGGCGAGGTCTTCCAGTTGGCTGGCCTGTTTCACCAATTGTCGCGAACGACGCAGCAACACGCCGCCGGCCTCGGTGAGCACGGCTTTACGCCCATCGATGCGCAGCAACGGCACGCCGAGCTGGTCCTGCATACGGGCGACGGTGTAACTCACCGACGATTGCGAACGGTGCAAGGCCTCGGCAGCCTGGGCGAATCCGCCGTGGTCGACCACGGCCTGCAATGTTCGCCATTGATCCAGGGTCACGCGGGGCGCTTTCATCAATAGCTCCTCTTGTCCTAAGCTGGCCGTCCCTCATGGAGACTGCCGAATGAAAAAATTCTGTTGTGTGCTGCTGGCGTTGCTTCCGCTGACTGCTTTTGCGTACCCGATCGATGTGCAGAAAGATCTCAATGGCATGAAGATCGATTACGAAACCTTCGACACCGATAACGACATCGGCTCGATTCGGGTGGCCAACTACGGTGATGTCGATGCATCCTGCAAAGCGGTGTTCAGCAATGGTCCGGAAGCACCGCGCACCCGCACAATCGAGGTACCGGCCGGCAAACATAAAAACGCCACGGCCAAGTTCACCCGCGAGATCATCAAGCTGCGCATCAAACTGACCTGCAGCCCGAAATAACACCGATCCCTGTAGGAGTGAGCCTGCTCGCGATAGCGGTGTTTCAGTTAACACAGATGTAGCTGACACACCGCTATCGCGAGCAGGCTCACTCCTACAGGAGCATGGTTCAGCATCTAAACGAATTATTCGATACTTTGCAGCAATTATTTGCGCTTTTTCATCGATTCGACTCTGTTTAACCTTCACTCCATCGACCTACAACATTCTCGGATGGAGGCTACACACCATGTCCCGCGTTCTGATCATTGAAAGCAGCGCCCGCCAACAAGATTCGGTTTCCCGTCAACTGACCCAGACTTTCATCAGTCAGTGGAAGGCGGCGCATCCTAACGATCAGATCACCGTACGTGACCTCGCCGCGAACCCGGTGCCACACCTGGACAGCAACCTGCTGGGCGGCTGGATGAAGCCGGCCGAGCAGCGCAACGACAGCGAACAAGCCTCGCTGAACCGCTCCAACGAATTGACCGATGAATTGCTCGCCGCCGACGTGCTGGTCATGGCCGCGCCGATGTACAACTTCGCCATCCCGAGCACCCTCAAGGCCTGGCTCGACCACGTGCTGCGTGCCGGCGTGACCTTCAAGTACACCGAAACCGGCCCGCAAGGCTTGCTCAGCGGCAAACGTGCCTACGTACTCACCGCTCGCGGCGGCATCTACGCCGGCGGCCCGGCGGATCATCAGGAACCGTACCTGCGTCAGGTCATGGGTTTCATCGGCATCAACGACGTGACATTCATTCACGCCGAAGGCATGAACCTCGGTGGCGACTTCCAGGAGAAAGGCCTGAATCAGGCCAACGCCAAGCTGTCCCAGGTCGCTTGATAGGTTAATCGCCAGATAATCCCCGATTGTTTAAGTGACCTGGCGCAACCCCTTCAAGGCTCTACGCGCATCGAACCTCCCTTTGCACTTGTTGCTCCTGAGTGCTGTAGCCCGATTGAACGCATTAGCGAGATCGGGCTTTTTTTTGCCCGTAACTCACCGATCCCCTGTAGGAGCTGCCGCAGACTGCGGCAGCTCCTACAGGGGGATTTTTGTTGGTTGCGGGGTGGAAAAACCGCTATCGTCGCCGCCATTCGATTTCGAGGCGAGCATGGGCTATCTACTTTTTGTCACGCTGATCCAGGCGTTTTCCTTCAGTCTGATCGGCGAATACCTGGCCGGTCATGTCGACAGCTATTTCGCGGTGCTGGTGCGTGTGGTGCTGGCCGGGCTGGTGTTCATTCCACTGACCCGCTGGCGTTCGGTGGAACCTTCATTCATGCGCGGCATGCTGCTGATCGGCGCCTTGCAGTTCGGCGTGACCTACGTCTGCTTGTACCTGAGCTTCCGGGTGCTGACGGTGCCCGAAGTGTTGCTGTTCACCATCCTCACGCCGCTGCACGTGACGCTGATCGAAGATGCGCTGAACCGCCGCTTCAACCCATGGGCGCTGATCGCCGCGCTGGTGGCGGTGAGTGGGGCGGCGGTGATTCGCTTCGACAGCATCAGTCCGGACTTCTTCATGGGCTTCCTGCTCCTGCAACTGGCCAACTTCACCTACGCCGCCGGGCAGGTGATGTATAAGCATCTGGTGGCCAAGCACCCGAGCGATCTACCGCACTATCGGCGCTTCGGCTTCTTCTACCTCGGTGCACTGGCGGTGGTGTTGCCCGCATTCCTGATGTTCGGCAAAGCGAATTTCCTGCCGGAAGCACCGTTGCAGTGGGGCGTGTTGCTGTTCCTCGGCCTGGTCTCGACCGCGCTGGGCATGTATTGGTGGAACAAGGGCGCGTGCATGGTCAACGGCGGCACGCTGGCGGTGATGAACAATTTGCATGTACCGGTGGGGTTGCTGCTGAATCTGCTGATCTGGAATCAGCATGAGGAACTTGGAAGATTGTTCCTCGGTGGCAGCGTCATCCTTGCCGCCGTATGGATCAGCCGACTGGGCATCCGCAAATCCCCAGCCACTGCATAACCCCTGTAGGAGTGGTGGGGTTACATGAGGTGTTTCTGTGGTTCAGGAATGCTGGCTGCGCCGAGCACCGCCGGCAGCAATCCAGAGCGCAAATCCCCACCACTCGGCTGCTGATACAGACTCAGCCCGAACTCCGGCAATACCGCCAGCAGATAATCAAAAATATCCCCCTGAATCCGCTCGTAATCGGCCCACGCCGTGGTGCGGGTGAAGCAGTAGATCTCCAGCGGAATGCCCTGCGCAGTGGTCTGCATCTGCCGCACCATGCAGGTCATGTTTGGCTGAATCTCCGGATGACTCTTCAGATACGCCAGCGCATAGGCGCGGAAAGTGCCGATATTGGTCATGCGTCGACGGTTGGCCGACATCGCCGCGACATTGCCCTGGGCCTCGTTCCACGCTTTTAATTCGGCTTTCTTGCGGCTCATGTAATCGGTGAGCAGATGCACCTGGGAGAGCTTTTCCTCCTCGTCATCACGGATGAAACGTACGCCGCTGGCGTCGATGAACAGGCTGCGCTTGATCCGTCGCCCACCCGATTGCTGCATGCCGCGCCAGTTCTTGAATGACTCGGACATCAGCCGCCAGGTCGGGATCGAGACGATGGTCTTGTCGAAATTCTGCACCTTGACCGTGTGCAGGGTGATGTCGACCACGTCGCCGTCAGCGCCGACCTGTGGCATCTCGATCCAGTCGCCGACACGCAGCATGTCGTTGCTGGTCAACTGCACGCTGGCAACGAACGACAGCAGCGTGTCTTTGTAGACCAACAGAATCACCGCCGACATCGCACCCAGACCGGAGAGCAGCAACAGCGGTGAACGGTCGATCAATGTGGCGACGATGATGATCGCGCCGAACACATACAAGACCATCTTCGCCAGTTGCACGTAGCCTTTGATCGAGCGCGTCCGGGCGTGTTCGGTACGTGCATAGATGTCGAGCGACGCATTGAGCAGGGCGCTGACCGAGAGCAGCAGGAAAAGAATGGTGAACGACAACGCCACATTGCCAAGAAAGGTCATGGCGGTTTTGCTTAATTCCGGCACCAGATGCAGGCCGAACTGGATGACCAACGACGGCGTCATCTGCGCCAGGCGCTGAAACACCTTGTTATGGCGAAAGTCATTGATCCAGTGCAGCGCCGGCTGGCGGCCGAGCATGCGGCTGGCGTGCAGGATCAGGTAGCGCGCAACTCGTCCGAGCACTAGCGCGATGACCAACAGCAACATCAGGGCCAGGCCGGATTGCAGAAACGGATGCTGTTCCAGGGTGCCCCAGAGGTCTTGGGCTGTAAGCCAGAGCTGTTTGAAATCCATGGGAGAACGATTCTTCTGTGAGACGCGATGAGTAATTAGAGCATTTAAAACGCGCGGTATTGCCGTTGATGATAAATCAGGCAACAAAAAATGCGCCTGCATTGGTGTGTGGGGGACTCGGCGTAGCACTGTCCGGGCGCGCCGTACAAGGTGTGAATGATCGCTGTTCGCATAGATGAATTTGTGAATCAACGTCTTTTTTTAGATTGATTAATGACGTCAGAAAGTTGTCGGTTGGCGCGAAACCTGTAAAGCGCCTGGGAACTCGAAGCGTATCTATCCAGAACGTTAATTTTGGCAGGTCACAATAAATAAGTTTTGCACTGATAGAGGTCAGCAAAATGGACGTCGCACCATCCTGACTAATCGTTAGTTATGGGTTTTTAGCGCCTATTAATAGTTTTAAGTTGATGATTTTGAAGTGCTTTAAATAATGTAACATTCAGTTACACTTCTACGGATTTACTTATCGTTCAACGCAAATGTAGTCTGCAAAAACTTTCTACCTTGCAGACGGAACTTGCATGGAAAACAACTCTGGAGCTTTCTTCGGAAAGCACACTCTTGGCGAGCTTTATAATGTCGCTCCGAAAAAACTAAACGACCTAAGTTTTCTGACTGAGCTCTTGTGCGCTGCGGCGACTAAAGCGGGCGCAACAGTCTGTGGAACTGTGTCCAAACAGTTTGATCCGCAAGGCGTTACAGTTCTGGTTTTACTGGAAGAGTCTCATGCTTCCTTTCATACCTACCCGGAACTCGGCGCGCTATTTCTCGATATTTTCACTTGTGGGACGCAGTGCGATCCGGATAAGGCTTTCGAGTTTATCTGTGCTGCACTCGATTGTGATGAGCATCAAATAAAGACTGTGAGGCGTGGCTGTCAGTAAGTAAAGCTCAATGTAAGTCATCAATGGATGAGGATGTTACAGCATGAGGAGGGTAGTGAGGATGAGCGAAGTTTCTGAACCTATGTTGTTGCAAGAGCCTATATCGGATGGGGTCAGCAGAACGTGGCAGATATACAGAACGCATTTCCAGGGGCGCACGAGATTTCAGGATATCCTTATTGCGGATACCGCCCACGGTAGAACCCTGTTCTGTAATAACGAGCGGCAAAGCTCCGAGTTAAGCCAATTGGCTTATCATGAAGGGCAAGTAATGCCAGCGCTTCTCAGTATGCCAAATTTACCGCAGTCGGCGTTGGTTATTGGCTCGTCCGAGGGGGTGGCGGTAAAAATTCTTCAGGAAGCAGGGGTGAGTCAAATCACTCATGTAGATATCGACGAAGAGTGCATGCGAGCCTGCGGTGAACACCTTCCGTATGGGTACACCGAAGAAGAAATAAAAAGGTATGTCAGTGCCAATGATGATAGCGCCATAAAAATAATTATCGGTGATGGCAAGGAGTACATAACGAACTTGCTCGGCAAGGGAAAAACCTACGACCTCATCGTGATGGATATACCCGATGAAGGGCCGGAAACAGAAGGGCTTTATAATGAGTCTTTTTGGGCCGATGTAAAATCCTTGCTGAGTCCGGATGGCGCATTCATTACCCAGGCAGGTAACTCTTGCTTATGGCGATGCAAGACCCTGAAAGAGTCTTACGAGCGGATGCAGAAGGTATTTCACCACGTCACCTACTTCGAAGTTGATGAACAGGATTGGGTCTGGCTGGTTGGCCATGCGGGGAAAGTAGAACTGTCTACTGAACAAATGCAGCGAAAACTCAGTAGCAGCAAATACGATCCACAGTACATCGACGCGGTATCGCTATCGAGATCGGTGATCGCCCCCAAAGTAATGCGCATGGATTATTGAAAATGGAATTTCAAAGTATTCAAAAGAGTGAATTGATCGAACAGGAAGTCACTCAATCACCTGTGAGTGTTTACACCGAGTGGGATCCGCTGGAAGAGGTCATCGTAGGTATTATTGATGACTTCAGGATTCCAGAGTGGGACACGAACCTGAAGGCAGTGATACCGCAAAGAACCCAGCAGTTTTTTATTGATAACTCTGGCAAGCGCTTTGACAAAGAACACGTGACGCGCGCTCGAAAAGAGGTTGATGGGCTGGCATCACTGCTCGAAGGATTGGGTATTACGGTCAAAAGGCCTAACGAACACGATCATTTCAGACCCATTGTCACGCCATTCTTCTCTACGAATGGAGGGTATTACAGCGCCATGCCTAGAGATGGCATGTTTGCGTTGGGCAACAAGATTATCGAAACACCCATGGCCTGGCGCAGTCGCTACTTTGAGACTTTTCCATTCAGGGATATTCTGAACGATTACTTTAAACGCGGTGCGCACATTACATCCGCGCCGAAGCCAATGCTCAGGGATACGATGTGGAAACAGGGGCACTCCTTTCCCGAGGAGTACTTTGATCAAGTGATCGAAGAGCATGAGCCTCTCTTTGACGCTGCCGATTTTCTTCGGATTGGTGCAGACATCGTCGGGCAACGCAGCCATGTCACTAACATGTTGGGGGTGCAGTGGCTGCAAAGAGAGCTTGGAGAAAACTATAAAATACATATTTATGAGTTTGATGACGCCTCACCCATGCACATCGACACCACAATCATGCCGCTGTCTCCCGGTCGAGTGCTGGTCAATAAGGCATGGGTAAGCAAACTGCCGGAGTTTTTCAAGGATTGGGAAATTTTGGTCCCGCCTCCCAGTACGATTCCAGACTCGCACCCGCTATATATGACCAGCAAATGGATTCACACCAACGTGCTCTCGCTGGATGACCGCACTGTTATTGTCGAACGGCAGGAAGCCGATTTTATTGCCGCCTTCAGACGTTGGGGATACGAGGTGATTCCTTGTGACTTCCGAAACTTTCAGTCATTCGGTGGCTCGTTCCATTGTGCAACACTGGATGTGAGAAGGTCAGGCAAATATCAACGGTACACTTGAATAGCGAAGGATCGCTTATGAATACTCAATGGGAAATGCTAGAACAGGGAATTGCTCAGTTCAAAGGAGGTAAAGTCTCTAGGCTGATGGCATGCGGTATTGCAATTATGCATATCTCCGCCGGTATCGTGGCTGCGGCGTTAAGTTATTTTGTCTTTACCTATAGCCTGATGCTGGGCATGGTCTTGTATTTCCCGTTGATATTCTTCATTGGTACTCGATGGCGGGCAATAAATAACATGTCGCACGAGTGTTTTCATTTGTATTTCACTCGGGAAAGAAAATGGAACGAACGGATTGGAGTCATTCTCGGGATTATCGAGTTTGGCTCTTACTATGACTTCAGAGAGGAGCATGCCAGCCATCACAGATATTTGGGAGACTACCAAGCGGACGGGGATTTCCGTGGCTTTGAAAAGTTTGGGTTCTCTCAGGCGGTTACGCCCGTCGCGGTATGGAAGCAATTGTTGTTTGCCATGTCGTTGCGACACGTGCGTGAATATATATTTGTGAAGATCTATGTGAAGCGAGATCCATTGTGGGCGAAAATTGTCCGGGGCAGCTATATCGTACTTCTCATTATCTTCGCAACCTTTTCCCCGCTGGTATTTTTTGCCTATTTCCTTGTGCCATTTGCCACTGCATACCAAGTTATAAAATACCTGACAGATTATCTTGATCATGGTGGCCTCCTTGATAATGTGGATGCTCTCTATAAATCCAGGAATTGCTATATCAAGAACCCGGTTATGCGATCTATAGCATTTCCACGACATGACTGTTTTCACCTGGTACATCACTTGTTTCCTGCTATTCCGAATAAAAGAATGCAGGAAGCTCATAACTGGTTGGCAGAAATGTGGCCAGAGTATGGACAGATGGAACATGGTTTTTATCATAAACTTGTCAAGCTGGGCGGGCATGCGACATGAAAGATGTCTTGATGGCCATGAATACTGAAGTTAAGACGCCTTATTATTTATGTGATTCGTCATTGCTCGAGCGCAATGTATCCATTATGAACATGATTGAGCAACGTGCAGGATGTACGGTGCTGTTTTCGATGAAGTCCTTCAATGCTGTCGGTATCCTCAATGAGTTTTTTGATGGACGTGTGTCTGGTTACTCAACAGGTTCGTCATTCGAATTCAGAAGTGTCACTGAAGGCGGGTTGAGAAAACCAGCGGTGCTGAGTATTTATAAGCCCGCATTCACCCAGGCGGAAATTCTGGAATATTCCGCGAAAGCTGATTTTCTGGTATTTAATTCTGCAGAGCAACTTAAGCTTTTCCAGAGCTTGCAAGGGAGTCACGACATAAAGCTACATGCCAGAATCGGCGTGCGGGTTAATCCGGAAATATCCGTCGTGGAAAAGGATTTATATAATCCTTGCAGACCCAACTCTCACTTGGGAATCAAGCTTGCCGAACTCGATGCTTTGGACACTGCCTACAGCGGGATCCTAATCCATAATATGTGCCAGTCAAGAGATGCACAGGAGTTCTGTACTAATCTGGACCTCATCGAGCAAAAACTCGACGTGGTCATACGAGGCGGGAATTTGACGTGGATAAACTTTGGTGGAGGAAGTTTATTCACCTCGCCGGGTTACGATCTGGATCGGATCATTTACCGACTAAAGACGTTTCGCGATAAGTATAATCTGGACATTTACTTGGAACCGAGCGAAGCATGGGTGCTGGACGCCGGGTACCTGGTAGCAGGGGTGCTGGATATTAACGGAAGGGAAAATAAAAACGCGATATTGGATATTTCCGTACCTGCGCACATTCCAGATGTGCTCGAGATCCCATATAGCCCGCGCGTCATCAATGGAAAAGTGGCTGCAGTGAGTCAGTTTTCATACACGTTATGTGGCTTGTCCTGCATGTCGGGTGATGTAGTGGGTACCTATGAGTTTGATGCCGAGCTCCATGTCGGCTCCAAAGTCGTGTTTGAAGACATGCTCCCTTATTCTATGGTTAAAAGCAGTTTTTTCAATGGTGTAGCCAAGCCGGATATTTACCTGTGGTCTTCGGATAACAAGATAAAAAATATCAAGGCTTATGCATTTGAGGATTACGTTAATGCATAGACTACCGTCGATAGTAGAGAATTATGAACTTTGTCATTCCAGCGAGAGCGTGATTGTCGATGGCGATTATGCAGCGTTGTCTGAACGCGACGGTGCACGGGGTCATCAGTCGGCATTGCTGGTCTGGAAAGAAGGGTTCTTGAACGAAGGGTTGAAGCGTCACTTCGCGCGCGCCGATTGGCCTATTGAGCTAGTCAAAGCGTTCGCACCTTCTGAATGGCGTTGGGTGATGAAGTATCCGGAGGAGGGCGATCTGGTCGCAGAATCAATGTCGATTCTGGAAAAAGCGGCAGGACTTAACGGCCGACCTGACGGGAATATTCATCTTACGCTGGAGTTGAGGAGTTACGATGTCCGCGACTCAGA
Organism: Pseudomonas sp. IT-P395; assembly: GCF_949767675.1. NCBI lineage: Bacteria > Pseudomonadati > Pseudomonadota > Gammaproteobacteria > Pseudomonadales > Pseudomonadaceae > Pseudomonas > Pseudomonas sp. IT-P395. The sequence continues at coordinate 33,117 of NZ_CATKPW010000003.1, read as the reverse complement.
GGTGGGAGGTCTGAGTTGGTGGCAAAGTCGTGCGCATTCTGTTCGCGGTAAAACTGAACTTGGCGACCTGTTCGTCAACAGGCTCCTTGACGTTTTGGCGGAGGTAGAACGTTCTGGAGCAAGCTTCTTCGTTGAGCAACTGTCGATCATCATCTCTAAAGACGAAATGGCGTCACAAGGAACACTAACGCCATTCCTCCATTCGGATATGTATTACGGTGTTCGCGAAACAGCCATTACTTCACTTCTCGAGACTGGCTGGGAAGGGCATGGCGGGGCGTTGTTCATGCCTGACGTGAAAATGGCTCATTTTGGCGAAGACGATGAATCGATAGGCCTGCAGGAAACGTTTGAACTTGCCTTTGAACACGCTCTGTGGAAGACATATTCGGGCGATATCCTGATCTACGATGGACAGATCAAGGACGGTGAGGCTTGCGGTAGCAGAGGCATTCCGCATATCTCCCCGGATCAACCTGGACGCTCATCCAGGCTGTGTGTACTGATGCATCATAAATCTTGCACGGTAGAGGATTAGTAACTTGAGCATGGATGCCGGATTGATGACATACGATTGTCAGAAGTTTACGAATGCGATTGAACAGATTGAAGAACTGGCGAAGAGCGTTTCGAAACCGGATACCGATTCCCGGGTCATACAACTTGATGCGTTGCGTTTTTGGTCAGCCAACGCGCAGGCGATGAAGAAGTTCCAGCATTTTTCTAAAGAAGATATCAATCAGTTCAAACTTGAACGATTGAAGCGCCTGGTTGATTTCGCTTATGAAAAAGTACCGTTCTATCGGCAGCTCTACACGAGCGTAGGGTATGAACCCGGGGCGATTGCTAGCCTTGAGGATTTTTCCAAGTTGCCGATCGTGACAAAAAGGCAGTTGCGGGAATTTGAGATGGTCGAACGAGTCTCCTCGCCAGATAAAATAATCAGTACACCCTCCACGAGGACTTCCGGCTCCAGCGGCACACCGTTTATCAGCTTTCACGATCAACCGGATATCTTGCGGGACTACTCGGAGGTGTTGCGGTTTTATAACAGCTGTCTGAAACGTCCGCTGGAGTCAGGTGACTGGATCTATTTGATCCACCACGCCGGGTTGTGGGTTTCTTCCTTTGACGGAACGTATCGAACATTTCAATTGCCCGATCTCTTCCCGGCCACACCGCTGGGTCAACACCTCGAGTTTCTCCGGCCACGCGTAATATCGACGTTACCGAGTTACCTGCCACTCATCAAAGAAATGGGCCTGCGGCTGAGCGACTATGGTGTAGAGGCAATAGTGACAAACTCTGAATACAGCCCGCAATCCGAGCGTGATTTTTACGCTAGGGAGTTGGGTGTCGCCGTGTTTGATGAGTACAGTTCCGAGGAGTTTGGTTTAATCGCCACTCAATGCAGTCACGGTATGTATCACGTGGTTGAGGACGGTGTGCATGTCGAAATTATTGATAAAGATGCCAGCGAGTTGGGGACGGTCATCTGTACAGATCTGAACAACTGGTTCATGCCCTTGATTCGATTTGAACACGGTGATCTCGCTCGCGAAGTTTCTGCTCATGAAGCTTGCAGTTGTGGGCGTCATGGTGCGCGGATTTCTGAAGTCAACGGCAGAAGTGATGATGCGTTTCTGACTGCGGATAATCGCGTAGTGCCCAGTGCATCGATTCTCGCAGCTGTCGATGATGTCCTGGTGGAACACGATCTTAATCTGAATGAGTTTCGCGTTATTCAAACCAGCGCTACCGACGTTTTATTGCAGACGATTTACAGCGGCCCGACATACTGCGAAATGCCGAAGTTGCTTGGTCATTTCAACGAAAGACTGATCGCTCTGTTTGGTTACTCTGTAAATCTGCATCATCAGGAAGTCGCAGCTTTGGCCGATGTGAAATCATATAAAAGAAAGTGCCTGGTAAGAGACTGGAGTAAATCTAATCATGTCCCTGGTTAAACTAGAAGATTTATCTTTGGGTTACGGCGCAGAACCGGTATTTGAAGGCGTGGCGCTGTCTCTTGCCGAGGGTGACCGATTAGGCCTGGTGGGTAGCAACGGTTCCGGCAAGTCGTCCCTGCTCAAATGTATCTCCGGTAGTTCAGATGATTACAGCGGATCACTGACCAGACAAAAAGGTCTGAAATCCTTCTATGTCCATCAAGGTTTGATTGAGCTCGCTCAAGGTAATGTGACATGCGACGTTTTTCTGCGTGGTTATCTCACGGATGCCGTGGATGACTGGAAAATTGACTACACTTTTGAGTCATTGAAATTTCCGAAGAAGTATCGGGAGTTGCAAATCCGTGAGTTAAGCGGTGGCTGGAACAAAATGTTGATGTTTGCAGCTGCTCTGATATCCGAGCCTGATCTGTTGATCCTTGATGAACCGACCAATCACTTGGATATGTACAGGACAGATATTCTCGTTGATGTTTTGCAAACCGTTGGCTGGGTCAATACGTTGTTGGTTGCCAGCCATGATCGTTTTTTTCTCGACGCTGTGACTCAGCAAACACTTTTCCTTGATCGGATAGGGGTATACAGATTTCCCTACTCGTATTCTCGTGCAAAAGGCTTTATGTATGAGAAGGAACGCGAACTCGAGAACTCCCTGCAGGACCGAAAGTCAGAAATTGAAAGATTGACTCAAAGTGCGAAATTACAACGTCAGTTGGGTGTCAATAATTTTTCTGACAAGGCCTCTCAGAAAGCCAAGCAGATCGAAAAAAAGATAAGAGTGCTAAAGACGACGTTACCCGATCGGCAGACCGTTGATACTGTGCAAATCAAATTGGAAACCGAGTCGATCGAGGCGAAGTATCTGATCAAACTCTATGATTTCAAGGTGAATAATCCTTCGGGAGAGTTGTTGTTCACGGTTCCAGAGTTGGAAATAAAACGAGGTGACAGGATTGTTATCACCGGCGCCAATGGGTCTGGCAAGTCATCTTTTCTTCGTGTTATCGCGGGATTGTCGAGCGACGCGCTGGAACTGACTCCTAGCGCTCGAGTCGGGTACTTCGAGCAGAGCCCGTCCAGGCTATCAGTTGATAAGTCCATACTCGATTTTGTTTTAGAAAACGCTGAGCCCGATTCAACTAGGGCTGTTGCACTGCTGGCTTCGGCGGGCTTCACCTATCTTGATACAAAAAAAAGCATGCTGCGAACCAGCTTCGGCGAGAGGGCGCGACTGTCTCTGTTGGCGCTACGGCAGACCAAACCAAATTTTTTGCTGTTGGACGAACCCACGAACCACCTTGATATCAAGTCCCAGGAAATGTTGGAGGATGAAATCAGGCGCATGAACTCTGCGGCATTAATTGTTTCTCACGATCGACGTTTTGTTGAGAATGTCGGGAACAGATTTTTTTCAATCAAAGGTGGTGTTCTGGTGGAGGGGGCCTTTCATGGAGAGGAATCTTTTTGAGGATAAGATCAGACTGGATTTAAAGAAGTTAAGATCAGATTTGGACGCGTTGAAGTTGCGCGAGGATATCTCTGCTCTCATGCGTCAGTCGACTCTGAAAAGCATCTGCTATATCGCTTTGGAATATTTCATCATTGCGTTTTCGGTTTGCCTGGTGTTGAATTTCAGTTATTGGTTTATTCCGTTAAGCGTCATTCTTATGGGCGCGCGGCAGCGTGCACTCGTCGTATTGGTGCACGAAGGTTCACACCGTAATCTTTCCGCTAGTGCTTTACTGAATGACGTCATGACCAAGTTGTTTTGTGCATTGCCGATGATCATATCGCTTGATTCATATAGAAGTATTCACGGGCAGCACCATCGATATCTCGGTGATCCGGAAAAAGACAGTGACTATCTGCATGATCCCCAGTTGGTTGAAAAGGGCTGGATAAAGCTTTACTGCTCGGAGCTATTAAGCCTGGAGTCGTGGTTGGGTAATGCTTTTGGTTTGCCGGTGCAACTGAAGTTGGCATTGAATTGTTTGCTATGGTGGAGTGCAGTTCTTGGATTGATATTTTATTTTTCTGGTCTGGAGGCCGTTGCTGTTTTCGTCGGGCTCTGGATTATTTCCAGAGCAACCGTTTATCACGCGATCATCAGCTTTGTGATCATATCGGATCATGTTGGTCTTGTTCCCGGTGGAATCATGAGCTTCGCCAGAAACCATCCTTCCACGGGGTTCCTGAGGAAAATGGTTCATCCGCATTTCAATGGTTTGCATTTGACTCACCATTTATTGCCGACGGTGCCGTATCACAATCTCAAGAAAGTTCATGAGGTACTATTGGTGGTGCCGGATTATAACAAGGCAGAACACTGCTATACTTATTTTACCGGGACGCATAGCGTAATTGAGTCTTGGTGCAGGAAGATATCCAAGGGAGCGGAATCTTGATTACACCATGTATAGATAACGAATACGAAAAACTCGAAGCGGTTTTGTTGTCTCAGCCTTTGCTCAGTCACGCCTGTCCTGAGTTTCCGACCGAGAAGTCCTTGGGCCAGTACGCCAGGTTAGTCAGTGAGTTGGAAAAGCGGGATATTCACTGCCTATATGTAAAGTCTGAGCTTGATTTGCCCTATCAATGTTATACCCGAGATAGCAGCATTTTTACGCCGTTCGGCGTCTATGTAAATAACATGGGTTTTTGTGAGCGAGAGAAAGAGACGCAGTTGATCAAAGAGTTTGCATCTGATCATGGATGGCCTCTAGCACATGAGGCTCAACAAGGGACGTTGGAGGGCGGAGACGTCATCGTTGTACGAAACGGTCTGGTTGTCATCGGGACGAACCAATTGAGGACATCCCATTCAGGTGCGACTGAAATTCAGGATTTATTCATAGACAACGGCTGGAAGGCATTAATAGTCAATTACGACGTCACACTGAGGCATCTCGACGTCGCCTTGGGCGTTATTGATAAGCATACGATTGTCTATGCTGCTGGAAAGATTGATGAAGAGGAAATAGACCGATTAAGGACGGAAGGGATTGACTGCATTCCAGTGGACGTAACCGAAACGCCGTTTGCCTGTAATTTTGTCAATCTCGGCGACGGTGTGCTATTGACAACTGTACTTTGCCCCGCAACCAGGGCAGTGTTCCAGACGCTCGGCTGTACGTTGGTCGAAGTAGATCTGTCTGAATTTATAATGGACGATGGTGGCCCTCATTGTTTAATACAGTGCATTGCCAGAAAGACGCTAAAGGACTATTGATGATTCGCTTGAGTAATATATTAGGTGTTTACCGACTGGCGCTGCCTCTGGCTGTTTCGAATTTGATCGTATTTGCCTCGGGAGCGATCGATTATTTTTTTATTGGGCGACTGGGGGAGCAAGAACTTGCGGCCGCTTCCCTGGCGTTTAACCTGTATTTTTTTATAAAAATTCTCGGGGATGGAATTATTCTTGCGATCATCCCGATGCTAGGGAAGTTGGTTGAGGCCGGCGCGTATAAAGAGGCCACGCAGGTTGTCCTGAACAGTGTAATCGCGTTGGCGGTTGTGTCATTGCTGGCGAGTCCCTTTTTGATAGGCGGCGAATGGTTGCTCAATGTTCTCGAGCAGCCGCGTGAACTGACCAGTCTTATGTTTCCGCTTTTTCTCTCACTCACGATCAGTTTGCTGCCGTCTTTTGTATTTACCATTCTGGTTACTTATCTTTCTGTGCTGCATGCACCATGGGAGGTTTTCAAGCAATCGCTGCTGTATTTGTTGGCGAAGTTGCTCGTTGGCTACTGTCTGTTCATGGTGTTCGACGTGGGGCTTCCGAGTGTCGGGATTTCGACATTGCTCTGCAGCTTCATGGCGATTTTGGTGGCGGGTGATCATCTGTATCGAAAGCGGCGAATCGTGTTCTCCGCGAATAGATTCAAATTCAGTCGGCACTTGGTATCGCAGGTTCTTGCTATTGGCACACCGATCGGGCTGCTCGAACTCTCGACTATTGCCTCGACCATGGTTGCTGCGTTTTTCATGTCACCCTTCGGCGAGTCGGCGATTGCGGCCAATGCCTTGGCTGTGCTCTCTATAGAAATCGTCATCGTTTTGATGTTCGGCTTCAGTGACGCTTCTGCGATATTGGTTTCAAAGTCTATTTCGTTGTCGGAATCACGGCGCAACATCATTTCTGTCCTGTTTGCTGGTTTGTTGTTTTCGATCGTATTGCTGTTGGTTATGTTTGCTTTCAAAGGGGATATTCCCATTTTGTTTTTACCCGATTCCTCTGGGTCAGCTGATACCTTGCAGCTCACCGAAGACTTCATCGAGATTGCATTGTTCTTGTTTGTCTTTGATTCGGTAGCCATTATTTTGCGCGGAGTTATGCAGGGCTATGGTGAAACCGGAAAACAGCTTTTTATCAGCCTCTTGGGTAACTGGCCGATAGGTCTCGGTTTGGGACTTGCGCTGGCTTATGCGGGAGGTTTTGACGCCAAAGGGATATGGTATGGCATGGCAGCCGGCCATTTATTCACGTTTGCAGGCATGGTTTTGCTGGTGATTTTTCGTGATAAGGAACAGCGACTTGACTCAAAAGCTCGCTCTCTGACTTCCTGAGGTGTGCTGACAGATAGAAGATGTGTCGGTGGCTCGGAAGGCGTTTTCAGGACGCAGTTGAGTCCACCCGATGGCGTTATTTTTTGCCGTTTGTATAAAGAAACTCGGCCTGAGCGCTCGAAACCGGTAACCTATGCAGCTGTTTTTTTGCATATCTTCGAGGTAGCACCCGTGTTTTCCCAATTCGCCCTGCACGAACGCCTGCTTAAAGCTGTGGCCGAGCTGAAATTTGTCGAGCCAACGCCTGTGCAAGCCGCGGCCATTCCGCTGGCGCTCCAAGGGCGTGATCTGCGGGTGACGGCGCAAACCGGTAGCGGCAAAACCGCCGCTTTCGTTCTGCCAATCCTCAATCGCCTGATCGGCCCGGCCAAGGTTCGCGTCAGCATCAAGACGCTGATCCTGCTGCCGACCCGCGAGCTGGCCCAGCAGACGTTGAAGGAAGTTGAGCGCTTTTCGCAGTTCACTTTCATCAAGTCCGGCCTGATCACCGGCGGTGAAGACTTCAAGGTCCAGGCTGCGATGCTGCGCAAAGTGCCGGACATCCTCATCGGTACCCCGGGCCGGATGATCGAGCAACTCAACGCCGGCAACCTCGACCTCAAAGAAGTCGAAGTGCTGGTGCTCGACGAAGCCGACCGCATGCTCGACATGGGCTTCGCCGAAGACGTCCAGCGTCTGGTGGACGAATGCCCGAACCGTCAGCAGACCATGCTGTTCTCGGCCACCACCGGTGGTTCTGGACTGCGCGACATGATCGGCAAGGTGCTGAACAACCCTGAGCACTTGCAGCTCAACGCGGTCAGCCAACTGAACTCGACCACCCGCCAGCAAATCATCACCGCCGACCACAATCAGCACAAAGAGCAGATTGTGAACTGGTTGCTGGCCAACGAGACCTACCAGAAGGCCATCGTCTTCACCAACACCCGCGCCATGGCCGACCGTATCTACGGCCGCCTTGTGGCTCAGGAATACAAAGCGTTCGTGCTGCACGGTGAGAAAGACCAGAAGGATCGCAAACTGGCGATCGACCGTCTGAAGCAGGGCGGCGTGAAGATTCTGGTAGCGACCGACGTCGCGGCCCGTGGTCTGGACGTGGATGGTCTGGATCTGGTGATCAACTTTGACATGCCCCGCAGCGGCGACGAATACGTGCACCGCATCGGTCGTACCGGCCGTGCCGGTAACGACGGTCTGGCGATCTCGCTGATTTGCCACGGCGACTGGAACCTGATGTCGAGCATCGAGCGCTACCTGAAGCAGAGCTTCGAGCGCCGTACCATCAAGGAAGTCAAAGGCACCTACGGCGGACCGAAAAAGGTCAAGGCTTCGGGCAAAGCCGTTGGCGTGAAGAAGAAAAAGACTGACGCCAAGGGCGACAAGAAAAAAACCGCTGCCAAGACGCCGACCAAGCGCAAGAGCGCCAACCGTCCGAAGCCGGACTCGTTGGTGAGCAGCGATGGCATGGCGCCGCTGAAGCGCCGCAAGCCGGCAGAACCTGCGGCTGAGTAAGGCGTTTCAGGCGCACAAAAAAACCCGGACACTGTCCGGGTTTTTTTTCGTCCATCAGTTGCCGAGCTGGCCACTGGTGTCGGCGTCAAAGCGCCGTTTAGCCTGATCGGCCGCTGGTTTCAATGCGGCAAGCAGTGCTGCTTCGCTGTACAACCCGGTACCCGCCAATTCCTTGGGCGTCGGCTCGATCGGGATCAGCACATCTTCCCCATCGGCATGCAGCCAGATCGCCACAACGTGCAGTGCCGAGACAAACAGCACGCGCAGCTCAACGGTTTTGCCCTGTAATTGCGGCGCTTGTTCCGCCAGTTTCAGCGCACCCACCGTAGCTGCGGCGTGATCGCCGTGATTCAGCGAGGCGAATTCAACATGCCCGCGCACCTCGGCCAATTGCGCATCGGCAATCGTTACGCCGTCGGCAAACACCAGGTAATGCCAGTCGCCGAGGCGGGCATCTTTCAGGCCTTTGCCTTGGCTCAGGTCATCCAGACTCAGCGAGTAGCCACGATAGGCCTCGCTCAGGCTGATCTTCGCAGGTGCTGCATTGGCGAACTGGCGATTGGCGCCAAAGCCATGGGTTTGCAAAGCGGCTTGCAGCGCCGGACGCAAGGTCTGTACGCCGTTGGAAGGCGCCTTTGGATAAGTCAGTTGCATGATGTCGCCCTCCTAGTTTTTCACGGTGAAGTAAGTGTGGGTCCAGTTGCCGCCGCCGTTATAGGCACGGGGGAACGCGTTCAGCGCGCGGGTCGAATAGCCGTAGATCGAGTCTGCAACCAATACGTAATCGCCATTGGTGCCGTAGATCGTCAGAAAGTGCGCACCGCCGCCGTACCAGGCGCAGCGCAAGCCGACCGGGCGGCCCATGCTGATCTGGTTCTGAATGGCCGACATCTGTAGCGAGCCCTGATTCATGCCGTTGTAACTGCGGGTGGTTTGCAGAGCGGAATCCAGATAGCCGTAGACGTTGCACGGTCCCGGCTGATTGCAGCAGTTGCGGTCGAGCTGGGTGCTGGCCACGCCGCACTGCGTCCAGTTTCCGGTGCCGTAATAGTTGCCAACCGAGGCGGACACGGCGGCCCAGCACCAGTTGGTCTGGGTCTGTTTCTGCATGTTGAAGTTGAGGCTGCCAGCGGCGAGGGCGCTGATCTGTTCAGCGGCCTCGACTTCGACCAGTTGCGGGTCGAGCAGATGGCTGGCCAGGCACCTTGGCAGTGATTCGCCGGTGAATCGTGTTGCTTCTGTGGTTAACATTTTTTCAATCCTCCATGAATGAAAACAAGCATCTTGCTTGTGAGGGTGTTGCGGTATTGCTGAGCGATCGGTGCTTAACGGTTGCCATCTTCTGTGGCCGGTTCCGATCTCCTTGCTCGAGGTAACCCTAGCCAGAGATATGCGTTTATGCAAATAAATAAATGCATTAATGCATTTTCAGGCGCAAAAGATCGCAGCCTGCGGCAGCTCCTACAGCGATCGATGCAGGAGTTGCCGCAGGCTGCGATGTTTTGACCTGGCTTTTAGCTTTCGGCTTTTTTCTCAGCCGTACTCAATTCTTTCAACCGCTGATCTATTAATTGGCACTTGTCCGGCAGGTCCTTGCTGGCCGTACCAAGATCCATTTTCTGCAACTCGGCATTGATCTCTTTGGCCTTGGCCGGATTCTGTTCGGTGAGCTTGGCAACTTCCTTGGCCAGTTGTTCACGTTTGGCGGTGGCCTCCTCCGGCGTACAGGCCCAGACGGGCAGGGCGCAAGCGAGGGTGGCGGCGAGGGTGAGCTTGATCAGGGTTTTCATCGGGGCAGGCCTCAGTTCCGGTTAAGGCGGGTTAACCGGTTGAGGCCTTGAGCGCGGGAAAAGTTCAGTGCTTATTGCTCTTCGTGGCAGCAACTCGATTTAGCACCTTGCTCATAACGATCATGATGCCGAACCCATTCCATGATCTCGTCTTCATTCCTGCCTTTGGGCGTGAGATCGAGGTAGTTGTAGGCACCGACCAGCATGTCGAGACCGCGAGCATAGGTTGAGTAGGTGTGGAAAATGTCGCCATTCGCATTGCGATAAAACACGCTCAGCCCGGGCATTTCTTCCTCGGCGCTGTCAGTTTTTTCGTAGTTGTACGTAGCCTTTCCCGCCGCGACATCTTCTGCCCGGGCGCAAACACCGAAGTCGTAGTTGAAGTCACAACCCTCTGACGACACCCAATCAAACTTCCAGCCCATGCGCCGTTTAAAGTCCTGGAACTCATTGAATGGGGCGTGAGAAACAGCCACAACGGCGATGTCGTGATGGGCCAGATGCTGATTGGCGCCATCGATATGGTCACTGAGGAACGAGCAACCCTGGCACCCTTCCTCCCAATCCTTGGCAAACATGAAGTGGTAAACCACCAGTTGGCTGTGTTTGCCAAACAAGTCAGTGAGTTTCAATTCACCGTTCGAACCCTGGAAGTGGTAGTCCTTGTCGACCTTCACCCATGGCAAAGCGCGACGTTCCGCGCTCAGCCGGTCGCGTTCCTTGGTGAAGGCTTTCTCGTGAATCAGATGTTGCTTACGGGCGGCGAGCCATTCTTCGCGCGATACCACCGGATGATTCTCAATGTTCATGATGATTTCTCCTGCGGGGTTGAAACCGTCTGTTTCAGACTAGTCGTTTAACCCTGCTGAAAATCGACAGACCGCCGGTCGGTCGGCTCGGGAAATGCGGCTGAACGGCTGACAGCTACTCCGGTCACAACCTATGAACGCGCCATAAATCACGCGCACCGGAGGTTGTATCAGGATGACGACTTATAACTGGGATTTGATTGAACGCTTGCTGCACGAAGTGCAGAACAGCGCCGGCCACAGTTTTGCCCCACGGGCCTACGCCGAAGACTATGCCGCGGCGAAAGCCAGCGCTGGCGAGCCGATCGAGAATCTGGATCATCTGAAAACGCTGGCTTGCGACTATGAAAGGTTGCTGCTGTTGCGCGGCTACATCGCACCGCGTCCGGATGAGGAGGGCAGCACGGGTAACAATTTTGTCCTGACGCCGCGCGGTTCCAGCTTGCTGAGCCTGATCGACAGCAGCATTCCCGGCAACGATCACCCGCGTCAGGTGCTGGATGAGCAGGAGGATGCGCTGGCTGAGGCGACGTTTGATGGAGTGGCGTCAAAAGCCCAGATCGCCTGATTTTCCACAGGGCAAAAGATCGCAGCCTTCGGCAGCTCCTACAGAAATCGGTGTAGGAGCTGCCGAAGGCTGCGATGTTCTGATCTTCTAATTCTGCTTCGCGGCCTTGAGGCATTTGAGGTCGTTGAAGTCTTTGCGCACCCCTTCGATCTTCTTCAACAACCGCTGCCGCTGTTGCGGCGTGCTTTCGGCCATCAGATCCACTGCTAGCGAGCGTCCCTGCGCCTCAGTATCGGCAAAGGCCTTGCGGTAATCCGCTGTCCATAAGGTCTCGCGATTGACCAGAAGCGTCTCGATTCTCTGTGGGAATTCGGGACTTTTGCGTTGTGCGACTGCGGCACTGAACTGCTTCTGCCAATGGGCGCGATTGGCGATCCATTGCGTGTACTGATCGCCCAGCGCGGTCGACCACGCCATGACCCGCTGCTCCTGCGTGGCGCTCAGTGGCCCCAGCCAATCGTTCAGACGTTTAACCATTCGCGCGCCACGTTCGGCAATTTGCTGCTTAAGCGGTGGTTTCAGGTATTCCTGCTGACGCTTGCGCAAATCCTTGGCAAACGCGTCATTCATTTCCGCCACCTGTTTGTCGTCCAGACCTTGCAACAGCTCGACGGCGGACGGGGTGATTTCCCGCGCTGTTTCGGCGATGGCCTGCTTGGCCTCCACCGTGCGGGCCTGCAGCGCGGCATCGGTGACCTGATTGGTTTCGACCATTGTCTGCAGGCGATCAAGCCAGTCCAGGTAGCCCGGCAATTGCGTGGTGCAATGCCAGCTCAGGTGGTCCTTGAGGCGTTCGTTGAACCAGTCTTTCTGCTCGCCGTTCATGTCCAGGTAATCGCCGAGCGTCCATGGAATGATCACATCGAGATTGCGATAGGCCAGGCCGACGCGACTGCAGGCGCCGAGGGCGAGGGTGAAGATCAGTAGCGCGGCGATGTGTTTGAACCAGCGAGACATGGGCGAATCCTTGCGTGAGCCTGGCTTCGAGGGACTGATTCCTATGTGAACGCAGAATGAACCCGGCAGTTCAGCCGATCAATAGAACGCGCGTTCAGCCTTGAGGGTGACGAGGCCGTCGCACTGACTGTTGTGCCCGGAGTAGGCCGAGCAATCGCTGCCGCTGAGGCTGGAGTTGCTGTAGATCAGGTCGAGATCGACGCCCATGAATGGCCGGGACAATTTCACTGACCAATCGGTAAAGCTGCCGACATAACCACCGTCCACAGCTACCGGCGTGTTCAGTTGGTGGGTGGTGTATTTCATGCTGACGCCGATGCCGAACGGTTGATTGCCGCCAAGATCGGCAAACAAGGTGTTGTTCTGTTTATCCGGGTCGTTGCTGAAGGCCACGCCGAAGCGGCTGCCGAGCAAGGTCAAACCACCGAACAGCTCCTGGCTGTCGAGCGTTTCTACCTTGGGATAGCTGTAGTGGATCATCCCGACTTCGTAACCAAGGGTTTGATCGAAAGGCTGTTTAAAGCCGACGTAGGAGTCGATCTCGAGGTTCTTGCCCGGCGTGATGCCCATGCTCGGCGCGTACTGGCCAACGTAGAGGCCACTGTCGTGGCTCAGGTCGAGGCCGCCGTGGAAGGAACCGATTGCCGCGGGTTTGACCAGACCCTGGGCCATGCTGCGCGTGGGGGTGGTGCCAAGTTTGAGATCGAAGTCGCCCAGTTCACGCTGGAAAATCTGCGCGTGCGCGGTCGCACTGGCCAATAGGCCTACGAGTAATAAACAGGATGGTTTGCGCATGCGTCACTCCATGAACAGCGAGGGCAGGTCGGCGGGCCTGCTGAAACGCTTGATCTAGACGCGTGCAAGGATACCGGCGAATGCTCGGCGTTGAAGGCCGTTCGTCGATTTAAAAGGATTTTTGTTTAATGCGGAGGGTATGTTGCGCGGTGCCAGTCCAGACGCTTCGAAGCTCAAAGCGCCTCTGGACGGGTGTAAACCGGGTATTACTTCTTGCCCAGGCTGATCTGCTTGGACGGGCCGAATGTCTGGCCACTGACGCCTTTGGCAATTTGCTGAATCTCGCCGCCGGACTTGAGGAACGCTGCGATCTGATCGTTGATCGATTCGCTGGTTTCAACGGCTGGAGCTGGCTTTGCTTTGCTGGTGGATGCTTTTACACGCATGGCGGCCATTAACCTGTAGAAAAGTAACTCGGCCAGGCATCGTACAGGAATAACTTGACAATTGCTTGGTAAATATCCCCGGGAATAACCAACCTCATTGCTGCATTATTCTCGATTAAATGTTCGAAATATTCGGCTAACCTGCTGTTTTAAATAAGAACATTCAGGTGTTGCGGCATTCAGGTTTTCACCCGCGAGCGCTTGTGCCTGCCTGACGAGCGGCACTCAAGCACTGGCGCGAGCAAGGAAAATCAAGGCGTTGAGCGGGTTTCAACAGCGTGCGGATCTGCCGCCCGACGGGCACGCCAAAAACGGGTAGAATGCCGCCCACGCAATGAGGGTTTCGGAAAATGGCTTTAGTCGGGCGTTACAACAGTTTGCAAGTGGTGAAACACACTAACTTCGGTTTATATCTGGACGGCGGTGCTGACGGCGAGATTCTTTTGCCTAATCGTTATATTCCGAAAGATATTCCTACCGAAGATGAAGATTGGCTCAACGTATTTGTTTATCTGGACAGCGAAGACAAACTTCTCGCCACCACGGAAAAACCAAAAGTTCAGGTCGGCGAATTTGCCAGTCTGAAAGTCGTTGAAGTCAACAGCATCGGTGTGTTCCTCGACTGGGGGCTGCCGAAGGATCTGTTGCTGCCGTATTCCGAAGAAAAGCGCCAGATGACCGCCGGCGAATACTGCGTGGTGCATGTCTACCTCGATAAGCACACCCGCCGCATCACCGCGACCGCGCGTCTGGATCGCTACCTCGACAAGACCCCGGCCAACTACAGCCAGGGCCAGGAAGTTGATCTGCTGGTTGCCGAAGCCACCGACATGGGCTTCAAGGCGATCATCAACAACAAGCACTGGGGTTTGATTCACAAGAACGAAATCTTCAAGTTCATGCGCGCCGGCATGATCGAGAAGGGCTATATCAAGGAAATCCGTGCCGACGGCAAGATCGCTCTGAGCCTGCAACCGGTTGGCCAGGAAGCGGCCAGCAGCCTGAACTCGAAGATCCTCGCCAAGTTGCGCGACAACAGCGGCACATTGCCGGTCAGCGACAAGAGCGATCCGGCATTGATCAGCAGCCTGTTCGGCGTCAGCAAAGGCAACTTCAAGAAGGCCATCGGTGCGCTGTACAAGGAAGGCAAGATCGTCATTCATGCCGATCGCATTGAACTAACCTGAGCCTTGGGTGGCCCATGTTGCATGGGGCACACACGAGGTCGGGTCGATGAAAAAAGCGCTGATTGCCTACGTTGCCACGCTGGTGACGTTTCTGTTGCTCGACGGTATCTGGCTCGGCCTGTTGATGGCGCCGACCTATCGCGAACTGCTCGGTCCGCTGATGCTCGAAAAACCGCTGCTGGTTCCGGCAGCGGTTTTTTATTGCCTGTATGTTTTTGGTTGTGTGGTGTTTGTGGTGCTGCCGGCCGTGACGTGGCAATGGGCGGCGAAGCGGGGGGCGTTATTGGGGCTGGTGGCGTATGGCACTTACGACCTGACCAATTGGGCGACGTTGCGCGGGTGGTCGGTGCAGGTGTCATTGATGGATTGGGCGTGGGGGACGTTTGCCACGGCAGTGGCTTGTAGCGTTGGGTTTTTGTTGGCTAAACGACTGCATTCAGATCCATGAGCAGGGTTGATTGAACTGACGCCATCGCTGGCAAGCCAGGCTCCCACAGGGTTTTGTGTCGAACAGTGGAATAGCGGACAACCTGTCACTGTGGGAGCGGGCTTGCCAGCGAATGGCGGCGCAGCCGACAGCCATTCACCCCTGCCGCCACTGAAGAACTAAATGTCTTTTCCAGACGGCTTTTTCCCTCTGACTGATTGATAATCCCCGGCATTGTTTTTGACCATTGGATGGCCTGCCATGTTGTGTGTGTTCGAGGTGTTGCGGTGAGTGTCGAGCGGCGCAATGCCGACAGTTTTGCCCTGCAAGTGATGATCGGTCTGTGCCTGATCTGGGGTGTGCAGCAGGTGATGATCAAATGGGCGGCGCCCGACATCGCGCCAGTCATGCAAGCGGCCGCGCGCTCGGGGATCTCTGCGTTGCTGGTGGGATTGCTGATCTGCTGGAAGGGCGGCTGGGATCAGGTTGGCGTGACCTGGCGTGGCGGGCTGCTGGCCGGTGCGTTGTTCGGTCTGGAGTTCTTCTTCATCGCCGAAGGGTTGCAACTGACTACTGCCGCGCACATGTCGGTGTTCCTCTATACCGCGCCGATTTTTACCGCGCTGGGCGTGCATTTCCTGTTGGCCAGTGAGCGACTGCGACCGTTGCAATGGTTGGGGATTCTGCTCGCGTTTATCGGCATTGCGATTGCTTTCGCTGGCGGCGTGTCCTGGAATGACCTTGATCGGCGCATGCTCCTGGGCGATGCCTTTGGTGTCTTGGCCGGTGCCTGCTGGGGCGCAACCACGGTGGTGGTGCGCGCCTCGCGATTGTCGGAAGCGCCGGTGACGTTGACCCTGTTTTATCAGTTGATCGTCGGTTTCCTCGGCCTGCTGTTGATCGCGCTTTTCAGCGGCCAGATCACTCATGTCAGTCTCACCACTGTGGCCGTCGCCAGTGTGCTGTTTCAGGGGCTCGTTGTGTCGTTCTTCAGTTACCTGATCTGGTTCTGGTTGCTGCGCCGTTATCTGGCGGCGAACCTTGCGGTGTTCTCGTTCATGACGCCGCTGTTCGGCGTGACCTTTGGCGTGTTGCTGCTCGGCGAACAACTGAGCGTGAACTTCATCATCGGCGCGGTGCTGGTGTTGCTCGGTATCACCTTTGTCAGCGCCGAGCAGTGGTTGCGCCGGCGTTTGCGCAAAGCGCTCGGCCAACGTTAGTCGATTGCATCGCCAGGCCGCCGGCCAGCAGCAAACCGCTGCCGGCGATCACTAATGCGGGCTGCAAACCGCCGCTGAAATGGCTGCTCAACGCGGCCAGCAGCGGGCCGCTGAGCTGGCCGACCGCAAAGCAGGCAGTGAGCATCCCGGCGTTGCGCTGGGTGGCGTGCGGCGCCAGTTCCCGCGAGCGCTGCATGACCAGTTGCATGCAAGCCAGAAACGGCATGCCACACAGGATCACGCCCAGTGCCAGGCCAAGTCCGCTGCCCAGCAGACAGGCAAACACCCCGGCCGCTTGCAGCCACAGCGTCGCCATCAACCAGTGACGGGTCGTTGCGCGATCGTGACGCCGCAGGCTCACCAGCAACACGCCAATCGCAGCGCCAAGACCGAAGCAGGGCCAGAACAGATCCGCCTGCCATTGCCCGTGAAACTGCGCATTGGCCATTTGCGAGAGGAAGGTCGCCGGAATGATGTAGCCGACGCCGTACAGCGCATAGATCACCGCCAGCCGGCCAATGCCCCGATTCGACGGACTGACCGGCGCAGCAACCGCCGTTGTCGTTGCGACAGGCGTTGGCAGCAGACGCCAGACACACAACATCATCACCAACGCCGCTGCGGCATAAATCAGCCACAACGTTGCGGACGTCTGATTCAGCAGATGTGAGACCAGCGCCAACACCCCCGTCAGAAAAATCCCCAGACCTGGCCCGGCAAATACCAGAGCACCCAAACCTGGGCGACCCGCCGCCGCCGCCAAGGGTTGGCTTAAAGACGTGATCATCACCAGCACCCAGGCGCTCGCCACCCCGGTGCCGAAGCGCAACAGCAAGTGCGACCAGAAGCCATTGGCCCAGAACGACGCCAGGGTCAGCAGCACGCACAACCACAAGCCGCCGTGCAGCCGCCGTTGCACCTGCTGCGGGCGATGCGCAAACATCGCGTCCACCGCGCCGAGCAGATAACCGAGGTAATTGGCCGCGGCAATCAGACCAGCGGCCGTCAGGTCGATCTGCCCTTCGCTGAGCAGGTGTGGCATTTGCGGGGTGAGGGCGAAACGCCCGATGCCCATGGCCATCATCAGGGCCACGAAGCAGGCGGATAAGCGAATCAATGGCGACATGGTCGGGATTCCGTTGAAGGATCAATGACCGTCAGGCTAGGACTGATTGACTTTCTTTAAAATTGAATAATAGTGAGTAACTTGTTCTGTTCTGGAGAAAGGTTGTGGAGTTCAGCCAACTGCGGATCTTTCAGGCCGTGGCCGAAGAGGGGTCAATCACCCGCGCCGCCGAACGCCTGCACCGCGTGCCGTCGAATCTATCGACCCGGCTCAAGCAACTGGAGGAGCAGCTCGGTGTCGAGCTATTCGTCCGTGAGCGTCAGCGTTTGCAACTGTCGCCTGCAGGAAAAGTCCTGCTGGACTACACCGCCAAACTCTTTGCCCTGCGCGATCAGGCCAGCGCGGCGGTGATGGGTGGCAAGCCGGCCGGTGATTTTGCTCTGGGCACCATGTACAGCACGGCGGCGATTCATCTGCCGGCGTTGCTGGCGCGTTATCACAAGCAATATCCAGCGGTGAATCTGCAGGTGCAGTCGGCACCGAGTGGTGAGTTGTTGGAGGGGTTGCTGACCGGACGCCTGGATGCCGCGTTGGTCGATGGACCGCTGGAGTTGGCTGGCCTCGACGGTGTGCCGTTGTGCGAGGAACGACTGGTGTTGATCACCGAAATTGATCATCCGCCGGTGCGTGGCGCCCGAGATGTCGAAGGGCGGTCGGTGTTCACCTTTCGTCGCGGGTGTTCTTATCGCATGCGTCTGGAGGCGTGGTTTTCGCACTACCAGGCGACGATGGGCCGGGCGATGGAGATCGAGTCCTATCAGGGCATGCTCGCCTGTGTGATCGCCGGCAGTGGTGTGGCGCTGATGTCGGAGTCGATGCTGGCCAGTCTGCCGGGGCGCGAGAGCGTCGCCGCGCACCCGTTGGCCGAGCCATTCGTGGGTGCGACAACATGGCTCATGTGGCGCAAAGGCATGGTCGGCGCCAACCTCAATGCCTGGATCGAGGTGCAGCAGGCTGTCTATCCTGCGGCTCAGATCGAAACCCGCGAAACCGCCTGAACCAATGCCGGCGATTCCTGTTCAATTCAGTAACAGATCATTGCGGATTTGGCCGAGCATTGCGTAGGACTTCGGACTATTATCAGTGCGAAGCGGCCTCAGAATTCCGGCCGCTCAGCACCACCCTGAAGGGGGCATGACGATGAAAGAGAAAATTCAAAACTGGCTGCACGACTTGGGTGTTGCCCTCGGCTTGATCGAACCGCCTCTGCAACCTGTACCGATCCGCACTGATGACGAGCAGCGCCGCCGTCAACAACGGCGCCGGTAACGCCCCCGATCCGAGATCAAAGGATTCAAGGTCAAGAGATCGCAGCCTGCGGCAGCTCCTACATGGATTAATGCAGGAGCTGCCGCAGGCTGCGATCTTTTGCTTTTAATGACGGCCGATCTCCAGCAAAAACCGGCTCAAGTCATTCGCGGTCTTCGCGGTCTTGAGCATGCGGTCTTCCTCGGCGGTGAACGCCGTCAGTCCGAATTCATCTTCCAGATGAAAGATCAAATCTTCTATATCAGCTTTCTCCAGGCCCAATTGCACGAGGCTGGTGTTGTCGTTGAATTCATGGGTTTCCAGCAGACGCCGGATATATCGATGCACGGCGGCACGCACGGCTGCTCTTCTCATGGCAGATTTTCTGATTGTTGTTGTGCTTGAGTGAAGCAGGCCTCAGGCGTGGCCGCGTAACCACTCGTCAATCATCGAGCGCAAATGCTCCCCGGAAAAGCTGTCGAAGTGCCCGCCATGCACCGTGCGGATCGGCAACGCCCGCAAACGTCGCAGACTGGCGGCGTAATTCTCAAGATTGGAGTGGTAGGCGTCTTCGATCAGCGGCCCGTCGTAAATGATGTCGCCGCTGAACAGGGTTTGCGTCGCCGCCTCATACAGGCTGATGCCACCCGGCGAATGCCCCGGCGTGTGCAGCACTTGCAGTGTGCGATTGCCCAGATCGAGCACATCGCCGTCCTCGACAAACCCGGTGGCCGGCGCGGCTTTGACCCGGTATTCGGCGTAGCACAACGGGCAGTCCGGATGCGCTTCAAACATGTCGTCGCCGACGAAGGCGCGGCTCAAATCGTTTTCGCCATCCGGCGCCGCCAGAATGTCTGCCTCGGCGGGATGCACCAGTCGTTCGGCAAATTCATGGTGGCCGGCGATATGGTCGAAGTGGCAATGACTGGCCACTGCCACTAACGGGCGTTCAGTCAGCCACGGCAACTGCTCACGAAGGCTGACCAGCCCTGAACCGCTATCCAGCAACAAGTCTTTGTCACGGCCCTGAACGTGCCAGAGGTTGCATCGGTAAAACGGCCGAATATACGGCTCGTGAATCAGCCGAATGCCGTCACTCAGGTGTTGTACTTCGAACCATTTATCGCGAGAAACAATCTTCATCAGCACTTTCCTTCAGACGAAAAAAACGGGTGTGGCAACCGACGCCACACCCGTCGAAGAAAGCATCAAGTCGTTACATCAGAGCTTAGATCGCACTCGCCACGGTTGCCGGGCGAGGAGAGACCAGGCTCACCACCACAAAGCTCACCAGACCTACAGCCAGGCTGTAGTAGATCGGCGTGTTCGCATCCAGACCGTCCTTGAACATGAACAGCAGCGCGGTGGCAAAACCCAGGCCCATGCTGGTGATGGCGCCGGCGGTGGTCGCACGTTTCCAGAAAATCGCACCGATCAGCGGGACCAGCATGCCGCCCACCAACAGGTTGTACGCCAGCGTCAGGGCGCTGATCACGTCATTCACCACCAGCGCGATACCCAGCACGACCACACCGGTCAGCAGGGTGAACAGGCGGTTGATGCCCAGGCTCGACGGTTTACCGCCACGCAGTTTCGGCAGCAGGTCTTCCGTCAGCGTGGTGGCTGCGGCGAGCAGGCCGGCGCTGGCGGTGGACATCATTGCAGCGAGTGCCGCAGCGATCACCAAACCACGGATGCCGTCCGGCAGCGACAGTTTGACGATGGCGGCGAAAGCGTTGTTGACGTTGTCCAGATCCGGGATCAGCACGTGTGCAGCCATGCCGATCAGCGCGCAAGCCAGGCCGTAGAGGATGCAGTAGATACCCGCGATGCTGCCGGCGTATTGCGCGACTTTGGCGGTCTTGACGGTGAACACCCGTTGCCAGATGTCCTGACCGATCAGGATGCCGAAGAAGTAGATCATGAAGTAAGTGATGATCGTGTCCCAGCCGATGGTGGTGAAGCTGAAGGCAGTCGCCGGCAGTTTCAGCACCAGTTCGTCCCAACCGCCGACGCGGTACAGGCAGATCGGCAACAGGATGAACATCAGGCCCACGGTCTTGATGATGAACTGGACGATGTCGGTCAGGGTCAGCGACCACATGCCGCCGATCGCCGAGTAGATCACCACGACGCCACCACCGACGAGTACCGAAACCCAGAATGGCAGGTCAAACAGCACTTGCAGGACGGTGCCGATCGCCAGGATCGAGGTCACGCCGATCATCAGCGCGTAAGCCAGCATGATTGCCGCGCTCGCCGAGCGGGCCATCGGGTTGTAGCGTTTTTCCAGAACCTGGGTGACGGTGTAGATCTTCAGTTTCAGCAACGGTTTGGCGAGGAACAGGTTCAGCGCAACGATGCCGCAACCCAGTGCCGCGCACAGCCAGAAACCAGAAATGCCATGCACGTAACCCAGACGTACAGTGCCGACGGTGGACGCGCCACCGAGAACGGTCGCGGCCATGGTGCCCATGTACAGGCTCGGGCCGAGGTTACGACCGGCAACGAGAAAGTCCTCGTTGGTCTTGGCCTTGCGCATGCCGAAGTAGCCGAGCAAGAGCATGCCGGCAGCGTAGATGAGGACGACGAATAAATCCAAAGCCATGATGGCGTGTCTCCGATTGTCTTTTTTATGTTGAGGCCAAAATCATTTCCCTTGTAGGCCTTCGCCTGCTCGCGATAGCGGTCTGTCAGTCACATCTTTATTGGATGTGCTGAAGTCATCGCGAGCAGGCGAAGGCCTACAGGGATCTGCGTCAGGCGGCCTGACGCAGTTGAGGTTTTACTGCGGCTTCACGCCGGGCATCCTTCGGGCCGAACACTTCGCGCGGTTCCGGGAACAGGCTCAGCAGCGTCAGGTACACCACCGAGGCCAGGCCCAGGGTCACCGGCAAACTGATGTCGATGCCGCCGGCCATTTCACCCAGCGGGCCAACGAACTGCCCCGGCAAATTCACGAAGCACAGGCCAACCGCCGCGCTCGGGATCCATGCACCCAGACCGCGCCAGTTCCAACCGTGGCTGAACCAGTAGCGTCCGCCCTGTTCGCCGCGAGTGAACACTTGCAGGTCATCCGGGCAGTAGAAGCCGCGACGCACCAACAGGCCGATGATCATGATCACCATCCATGGCGTGGTGCAGGTGATGATCAGCACGGCGAAGGTCGACACGCTCTGCACCAGGTTCGCCGCAAAACGGCCGATGAAGATGAAGGCAATCGACAGCACGCCGATCAGCAGCGTCGCCTTAACCCGTGACAGCACCCGTGGGAACACGCTGGACATGTCCAGCCCGGTGCCATACAGCGAGGTGGTGCCGGTGGACATGCCGCCGATCACCGCAATCAGGCACACCGGCAGGAAGAACCAGCTCGGAGACACCGCCAGCAAACCGCCGACATAGTTGTTCGCCGCGATGTAGTCCGGCGCCTTGATCGCGACGATGGTCGCGGTAGTCAGGCCGAACAGGAACGGGATGAACGTGGCGATCTGCGACAGCACCACGGCCGCCATGATGCGTTGCTTGGAGGTTTCACGCGGGATGTAGCGCGACCAGTCGCCGAGAAACGCACCGAAGGAAATCGGGTTGCTCATCGCCACCAGCGCAGCACCGATGAACGCGGCCCAGAAGCCCGGCTGACCGAGGCTGACGGTGCCAGCGTAATGCGCGTCGAAAGGACCAGCGAAGGCGAAGATGCCCAGCAGGAATAGCAGGCTGGCGCTCCACACCGCGATCTTGTTCACCCACAGCAAAAAGCGGAAGCCGTAGATGCACACGGTCAGCACCAGAATCGCGAACAGACCGTAGGCCAGGCCCAGAGTCAGATCAGTTTCCGGCAAGCCGATCAGGCGTTTCGCACCACCGATCAGCGCATCGCCCGAACTCCACACCGAGAGCGAGAAAAACGCGATAGCGGTCAACAGCGACAGGAACGAACCGACGATCCGCCCGTGCACGCCGAAGTGTGCGCCGGACGACACGGCATTGTTGGTGCCGTTGAGCGGGCCGAACAGGCCCATCGGTGCGAGGATCAGTGAGCCGAGCAGCACGCCCAGCACAATCGCCCAGACGCCGGCCTGAAAAGACAGACCGAACAGCACCGGGAAACTGCCGAGCACGGCGGTGGCAAAGGTATTCGAACCACCGAAGATCATCCGGAACAAGTCCGTCGGACCTGCGCTGCGTTCGTGGTCCGGGATCTGTTCGACCCCGTGGGTTTCAATCTGCGTAAGGCTTTGGTCGTTGTTGTTGTTATTCATGATCTGCTCCGATCATAAAGGCGCGCTCATCGTGCGTGAGCGTCACCTGTCTTGGCTAAGGGGATGGCAGCCCTTCCGGCATTGCGGACAAATGTTCGTGGCAGGCCAGCCAATGGCCTTGTTGTTCTAGGCTCGACGCGTGTTTCTTGAACACAATCGTCTCGCGCTCCTGGCTGAAGTGTTGCTCCCCTTGCATGCGCAGCTCGGTGGCCACGTCATGGATGAAAATCGCCACGTCACCCTGCAGGCTGACGAAGGCGTTGCTCGACGTGCACGCAAGCACCTCGAAGCCATCCTCGGCGCGCCAACTGTCCCACAAGGCCTGATAGGCATCGCGCGACAGCAGCGGCTGTTCGAGGGTGTAGAAGACGAAACTCGCATCGGCGCTGAACGCGCCGAAGTAAGCTTCGCGATCGTTGCGGGCGAAGGCGGCCACCAGCTCGGCGGCCGCTCGCAAAACCTGATCACGTTCGTTCATGACCCGACCCTCAGCGATGGACCACGCCAGGCAGTACGCAGAGCATTTCGTACAGCAGGTTGGCGGCCAGCAGCGAGGTGTTGCCGGTGGTGTCATAAGCGGGCGAGACTTCTACCAGATCGCAACCGATCAGGTCGAGGCCTTGGCAGCCACGGACGATTTCAATCGCCTGAATGGTCGTCAGACCACCGATTTCCGGGGTGCCGGTGCCAGGCGCCCAGGCCGGGTCGATGCCGTCGATGTCGAAGCTCAGATACACCGGACCACCGCCGACTTTCTCGCGTACTTCAGCCATCAGCGGCGCCAGCGACTTGTGCCAGCACTCTTCGGCTTGAACTACGCGGAAGCCCTGATCGCGGCTCCAGTTGAAGTCGTCAGCGGTGTAACCCTGCGCGCGCAGACCAATTTGCACCACGCGGTCGCAATCCAGCAGACCTTCTTCGACGGCGCGACGGAAGGTCGTGCCGTGAGCAATCTTCTCGCCAAACATGTGATCGTTGACGTCAGCGTGGGCATCGATGTGCACCAGACCGACCTTGCCGTGCTTTTTATGAATCGCGCGCAGGATCGGCAGGGTGATGGTGTGGTCGCCACCCAGGGTCATCGGGATCACGTTGTGCTCGAGGATGTTGTCGTAGGCTTCTTCGATGATGCGCACGGCGTCGAGCAGATTGAAGGTGTTGATTGCCACGTCACCGATGTCGGCGACCGACAGCGAGTCGAATGGCGCCGCGCCGGTGGCCATGTTGTACGGGCGGATCATCACCGATTCGGTGCGGATGTCGCGAGGCCCGAAGCGGGTGCCGGGGCGCAGCGAAGTACCGATGTCCAGGGGCACGCCAACAAAGGCAGCGTCCAGGCCGGCAGCGGTCGGTACATGGGGGAGTCGGAGCATGGTGGCGATGCCGCCGAAGCGCGGCATTTCGTTGCCGCCCAGTGGTTGGTGAAGAATCTTGTCCACGGGTAGGGCCTCATCGTCTTTGTTTTATTTATGTCGGCGCGCCGTAGAGCAGGGGGCGGACGCCGCTGTGGGGCCGATGATGCGAAATGTAGTGCGGCGGAAGAATCGCTACGGGCAAAAACTTAGTTCAGATTTTTCTAAACTAATGGCGAGGCTGGGATTAGACTTTGCGATCTTGAGATTCTTGCCTGGCTGAACATCGCGGCCCCCTCACCCCAGCCCTCTCCCGGAGGGAGAGGGGGCCGACCGAGTTGTCAGCGGAATCTGCAGCGACCTGAAAAAACGAGTCGAACTCAGGATTTGAAAGCCATGGAGATCAGCTCCCTCTCCCTCGGGGAGAGGGCTGGGGTGAGGGGCTTTTCCCACAGACACACAGTTGCAAAGCCCGGAGTAGACATGGCCAACGCTTTACCCGACCTGAAACTATTGCGCATCTTCGTCAGCGTCGTCCGTCATCAGGGTTTTGCCAACGCGCAACAGGAACTCAACCTGTCGACCTCGGCCATCAGCACCTACATGAGCCAGCTCGAAGCCGCGCTCGGCCTGGTGCTGTGTCATCGCGGGCGCGGCGGGTTCAGCCTGACCAGCAAAGGTGAGCTGTTCCATCAGGAAACCTTACGCCTGCTCGCCGAACTCGAAGGTTTCGAGCAATACGCCGCCGCGCTCAAGGGCGAACTGCGCGGCACGCTCAACCTCGGTGTGATCGACTCCACCGTCAGCGACAAGGCCTTGCCGTTCGCCGAAGCCATCGGCGCCTACAGCCAGGAACACCCGGCGGTGCATTTGCACCTGTCGGTGATGAGCCCCTACGAGTTGCAACTCGGCGTGCAGGACAACCGTCTCGATCTGGCCATCGGTGCGTTTTCCACACGCATGAGCGGTCTGATCTACATGCCGCTGTACCGCGAACAACATTGGTTGTATTGCAGTAGCCGGCATCCGTTGTTCAACGAGCGGCGGATTCCCGAGCAAGTCATCACCCAGCAGCGCATGGTAGGGCGTGGGTACTGGAGTCAGGCCGAATTGGCCCGCCACGGCTTCAAACACAGCGCCGCCACCGTGGAAAGTATGGAAGCGCAACTGATTCTGGTGCTGTCCGGCGCCTACATCGGTTACTTGCCAGAACACTACGCTCAGGCGTGGGCCGACAAGGGCGATTTGCGCGTGCTGCTACCGGCGACGTTTGGTTATCAGGCACCGTTTTCGATGATCATGCGCCGCGGCCGTAGCCGCGAACCGCTGATCCAGACCTTCCGTGATTTGCTCAAAGCACAGCTCAATCAGGCTTAAGACCGATGTCCAGAATTCAATGCCCGCGCTGCCTGCGCCCACAAACCCATTGCCTGTGCCCGTTGATCCCGAGCCTCGACAGCCGCACGCGGGTGTTGCTGTTGCAGCATCCAAGTGAAGTTAATCATGCGTTGAATACCGCGCGGTTGGCGGCACTCGGGTTGAGCAATGCCGAGATGATTGTTGGCGAAGTGTTCGAGGATTTGCCGGCGCTGCTGAACCGTCCGGGCTATCGGGCGCGGTTGTTGTTTCCCGCTGATGATGCGCAGCCGATGCAGGCTTACGGCGAGTCCGATGAACCCCTGTTGCTGGTCGTTCCGGATGGCACCTGGCGCAAGGCGCGCAAGATGCTGCACCTCAATCCGCTGCTGGCAGCGTTGCCACGGGTGACGCTGGCCGAGGGTGGCGTGTCGCGCTATCGCTTGCGCAAGGCACCGGGGCCGGGGGCGTTGTCGACCATTGAGGCGATTGTGCAGGCGTTGCAGACGCTGGAAGCACCGACGTCATTCGAGCCGTTGCTCAAGCCGTTCGAGGCCTTGATCGAAGGGCAGATTGCGGCGATGG
Source organism: Pseudomonas sp. IT-P395 (assembly GCF_949767675.1). NCBI lineage: Bacteria > Pseudomonadati > Pseudomonadota > Gammaproteobacteria > Pseudomonadales > Pseudomonadaceae > Pseudomonas > Pseudomonas sp. IT-P395. The sequence goes on along the minus strand of NZ_CATKPW010000003.1, from coordinate 6,998 downwards.
GGGAGGAGACTTTCCAGCGTAATCATGCTGAAAAATAGTCGGTATTCTTGCTGGCCTCATCGCTGGCAAGCCAGCTCCCACAGGTTCTGAGGTGTTCACAGGTTTTGTGGCCGACACGGACACTGTGGGAGCTGGCTTGCCAGCGATGGGGCCAGTCAATTCACCACAAAATCCGGATATCTCTAGCGTTCGCGCATCGCCTCGGTCCGCGCTTTCAGCACCGGTTTCAACAGGTAATCGAGGACGCTTTTCTCCCCGGTAATAATGTCCACCGTTGCCACCATCCCCGGAATGATCAGCAGCGGTTTCACATCCCCGCCCAAATGGTTTTTATCGGTGCGCACCTGAATCAGATAGAAGCTGTTGCCCTTGTCATCGGTGATCGTGTCAGCACCGATCAGCTCAAGCTTGGCGCTCAGCCCGCCGTAAATCGTGTAGTCGTAAGCGCTGAACTTGACCATGGCTTTCTGGCCCGGATGCAGGAACGCGACATCCTGCGGACGCACCTTGGCTTCGATCAGCAGGTTGTCTTCCAGCGGTACGATTTCGACCATGTCACTGCCCGGCTGGACCACGCCGCCGATGGTGTTGACCTTCATTTGCTTGATCACACCGCGCACCGGTGAAGTGACCGTGGTGCGGGTCACACGGTCATCGATGGCGATGCTGGTGGCGGTGATTTTCGACAGGTCGGTGCGTTTCTCATTCAGCTCTTTCGCCGCCTCGGAACGGAAGGTCTGTTCCGACTCGTCGATCTTGCTGCGGATCTCGGCAATCGCCGATTCGGCGCGGGGAATCGCCAGGGTCGTGGCGTTCAACGAGCCTCGGATTTCTACCGCGCTGCGCTTGAGCCGGAGAATTTCCACCGGTGACACCGCGCCGGTTTTTACCAGCGGTTCGGACATGTTCATCTCTTGTTGCAGCAACGCCAGGCTGGAACTGAACTGGCCCTGCTTGGAGCGAAACTCCGCCAGCTCTTGAGTCTTCTGTCGCAGTTGCTCGCTCAGCGTACGCTGCTCGCTGGCCAACCGACGCTGGCGCTGTTCGTACAGCGAACGTTCGTCTTCGGCGACTTGCGGCGCCTTGGCAATCACTTCATCAGAGAGCTTGAACGGCCGACCTTCGGCCTCTGCCGACAGCCGCTCGACCTGCGCCGTCAGCGCATAACGATCAGCCTCGCTCTCACCCTTGTTCGAGCGAAAGCGTGTGTCATCCAGGCGCAGCAAGGTATCGCCCTTGTTCACCATTTGCCCTTCGCGCACAAAGATCTCGGTGACGATCCCGCCTTCAAGGTTCTGGATCACCTGAACCTTGCTCGACGGAATCGCCTTGCCTTCACCCATGGTCACTTCTTCGAGCACGGCGAATTTGGCCCAGACCACCGCGCTGATCAGCAACGCTGCGGCCAGCCACACGGTGATCCGCGACCAGCGCGGCGAATCCTGCAAGGACGCGCCGGCGGTTTCCGGCATGAATTCGGCTTCGGCGCTTTTGCCGAAACTGTCGAAGTAGCCGCGATCTTTGCTATCGGAGGAAGCAGACATGGGGCAACTCCTAGACCGCCGCCGAGCCGACACGGCCCTTGCGCAGTGCATCGATGACCGCTTCTTTCGGGCCGTCAGCGACGACCCGGCCGTTGTCCAGCACCAGCAAGCGGTCCACCAGGCTCAGCATCGAGGTGCGGTGGGTGACCAGCAGCAGCGTCTTGCCTTGCACCCAGCCGTGCAGCTTCTGCCGCAGCAAGTCTTCACTGCTGTTGTCCATGGCACTGGTCGGTTCGTCGAGCAGCATGATCGGCGGATCAAGCAACAAGGATCGCGCGAGCAACACCGCCTGACGCTGGCCGCCGGAGAGCAATTGCCCGCGTTCGCCTACCGGCCGGTCGAAACCTTGCGGATGCTGACGAGCGAGTTCGGTAACGCCGGTCAGTTCGGCGACTTCGAGCATCCGCGAATCGCTGATGTAGCGTGCGCCGAGCGTGAGGTTGTCACGCAGACTGCCGGCCAGCAGCGGCAGGTCGTGGGCGACGTAACCGATCTGCTGGCGCAGGTCAGCGACATCGAGTTGGCGCAGGTCGAGGCCGTCGAGCAGGAGCTGACCTTCCTCAGGTTCGTAAAAGCCCATGAGCAATCGCGCCAGGGTGCTTTTGCCCGAACCGCTGCGGCCGATGATGCCGACCCGCTCGCCGGCTTTCAGGCTGAAGCTGACATTGCTCAGCGCCGGCGCGTTCTGGCCGTTGTAGTGAAAGGTCACGCCGCTGACGTCCAGCGCGCCTTGCAGTTGCGTGCGTTCCAGCGGCCGCTGTTTGCCGTCGCGTTCCTGCGGCAGGGCCATCAATGCGTCGGTGCTTTTCATGGTCAGTTGCGCTTGCTGATAACGGGTGATCAGCCCGGCAATCTGCCCCAGCGGCGCGAGCACGCGGCTGCCGAGCATGTAACTGGCGACCAGCGCACCGACGCTGAGATTACCGGCGATGATGCTGTAGACCCCGGCGACAATGGTCGCCATCCCCGAAAACTGTTGAATGAACAGTGTGCCGTTGGTGGCCAGCGCCGACAGATTGCGCGCGTGGCTGTCGAGGCGGGTGAGGGCGCCGTGGGTGCTTTCCCATTTGTGCTGGCGCTCGCTTTCGGCGCTGCAGGCTTTGAGGGTCTCCAGGCCACCGAGGGTTTCGATCAGCACCGCTTGGCGTTCAGCGCCGAGGCTCAGGCTCTTCTGCACGGTGTCACGCAGACGTACCTGAATGATCATCGCGAAGACGATGGTGATCGGAAACGCCAGCAGCGGAATTACCACCAGCCAGCCGCCGAGCAGACCGATCACCACCAGCATCAGCACCACGAACGGCAGGTCGATCAGGCTGGTCAGGGTCACCGCCGTGAGGAATTCACGCAGGCCCTGGAAGTCATGAATGCTCTGGGCAAAACCGCCGATGGTTGCCGGCCGCGCTTTCATCGACATGCCGGTAATGCGCTCGAATAAAGTCGCGGAAAGGATCACATCGGTTTTCTTGCCGGCAGTGTCGAGCAGGTGCGCACGCACCACCCGCAACACCAGTTCGAAACCGGTGCCGATCAGCAGTCCGATCGACAGCACCCATAAGGTCGACGTGGCCTGATTGGGCACCACGCGGTCGTAGGTCTGCATGACGAACAGCGGCACCATCAGGCCTAACAGGTTGATCAGGAAACTGGCGAGGATCGCATCGCTGTAGAGCCATTTCGACAGCTTCAAGGTGTCGCGAAACCACGCATGTACCCGTGGCACCAGCGGCGAGCGCAGGTCTTCGAGTTCGTGGCGCGGACGGGCGAACAAGGCTTGGCCGCTGTAGTGCTCGGCGAGTTCTTCACGGTTGATCCATTGTTCGCCGCCATCGGCTTCGCTGGGCAGAATCAGCGCTTTGCCGTCGTCGCCGAAACGCCGCAGAACAGCGGTGCGGCCGTCGTTGAGCAGCAGCAGAATCGGTAGATTGAGCGGCGAGATGTCTTTCAGATCACGCCGCAGAATCCGCGCCTGCAACCCGGCCCGGGCGGCGGCGCGGGGCAGCAGATCGAGGCTCAGGCGTTGTTTGTTGAGGGGCAGCCCGGCACTCAGGCTGGCCCGGCTGACCGTCGCGCCATGCAGTTTGCAGAGGATCAACAGACCGTCGAGTAACGGATCATCGAAGCTCAGCCGCGGATCGACCCCGGAATGGCCGGGTTCCATGCTGGTCATATTGATCGCCTCTGTTGAACGGACTCAGGTTGATCGTTCCCACGCTCTACGGTCGATGCGTGATCGTTCCCACGCTCTGCGTGGGAATGCAGCCCGTGACGCTCCGCGTCACTGGACGCAGAGCGTCCCTAGAGGCATTCCCACGCAGAGCGTGGGAACGATCAGGTCAGGGCAAAGTCAGCTCCTGCACCGTTTATTTCAGCTCGGGCAGGCGCGCTTCGTTTTTCACTTCGGTCGCGGCGATCGCATCGGCCGGCAGCACCACCCGTTGCTTGCTCAGCAACTGGCCCATGTTCGCCAGCACGCGATACATCGAATATTCCTCGGTGTAGCGGATTTCGGTGTAACGACGGTTGGCGTTGTAGAGCTCGTTTTCACTGTCGAGCAGGTCGAGCAGGGTGCGTTGGCCGAGGCCGAACTGATCCTGATAGGCGGCGCGCACACGCTTGGTGGTTTCGGCGTATTCGCGGGCGGTCGGGGTCTGTTTCTTTGCGTTTTCCATGGCGTTCCACGCCAGGCGGATGTTCTCGTTCAGCTGGCGCAGGGCGTTGTTGCGGATGTCCATGGCCTGATTGATCTGGTGCGCATCGGAGGCCAGGCGCGCCTTGTCGCTGCCACCACGGAACAGGTTGTAGTTCATCACCACACCCACACGCCATTCGTTGTCGTGGCCTTCGTCGCCCTGCACGTTGTTGTTCGCGCCGACGGCGGCTTCGGCATCGAAGCGCGGGTAGAAGGGTGATTTGGCGACTTCATACTGGCTCTCGGCCGACTGCACGTCAGCCTGGGCGGATTTCAGATACGGGTTGTTGTCGACCATGCTCTGCTGGGCTTCACGCAATTCGGTCGGCAGTTCGCCACGGGTCGAGGCCGGCGTTTCCAGCTCATCGGGCATGCGCCCGACCACGCTGTAGAAATTGGCTTCGGCGTCAGACAGATCGACCTCGGCGGTATCGAGGTTGTTTTGTGCCAGCGCCTTACGCGCGACCGATTGATCCGAGTCGGCGGTGCTGCCGACGCCACGCTCGGTGCGCAGGCCGATCTGATCGTTGACCCGCAAGTGCGCTTGCAAGTTGTTGCGGGCCAGGGTCACCAGTTCGCGGCGCTTGAGCACTTCGAGGTAAACCTCGATGGTGCGCAGGGCCAGATCCTGAGCGGTGCCTTGCGCGTAGTAAGCGCGCGAATTGGACACGCCTTTGGTGCGCTCGACCTCGTTGGCAGTGTTGAATCCGTCGAACAGCATTTGCCGCAGGCGCAGCTCGGACTGGGTGTAATTGAGGATTTCGGTGTGGTGATTACCGAAGGCCCGGGTGTTGGTGTTGTCGCTGTAGCCACGGCCATACGCAGCGTTCAAATCGACGGACGGATAGAAGCCGCCCTTGGCCACTTTGACCTGTTCATCAGCCGACAGGCGGGCGTCCACTCGCGAGGCCAGTTCCGGGTGAGTGGCGATGGTGCTTTGAATCGCCTCGGTGAGGTTCATGGCCTGGGCTTGTGAAGTGCAAGCCATGGCCAGCAAAACCGCGCTGCAGAGGGGGGTTAGAACGCGCATGGGTGCATCTCCCTGAGTCCTGATGGTGTGTTACTGTCGCCAAATATTTGACGATATTTTTAGGTGTAGGCGTTTCACTCTTGTAACAACAGAGCTAAGAACATCCTGAAGCGTAGCTAAGAAAAAATTTTCATAAGGCTTATGCCGAAAAAAACTTATGCGCTTCGTAAAAACCAGCACATTGTTCAGCATGAAAGCCTTTGTTTTATGCGCTTTAGGGAGTGCAAAAAGGCTTGAGGAAAGTTCCATTCACTTTGCGACATACGGCGAAGTACTGCTGAAGGGGAGGGACGCGTAACCGCTGATGAGCGACAGATTTTTGTCACTCGAGTGATTCACCAGCGTTACGTAGCGTTAGCGGGCGTAGTGCTTTGATCAGGATGCGGAAGTGCTTGATAGCACTGATGTTTCCAGAAGAAGCCACCTGCGAAACGAACTGTTGAAGGTGCGAGCGTCACCTGCAACAACCCGATTGAGCCATGGGCTGCTTCGCTTACCAGTGCCGACGGTGGTCGGCAGCGGAGGATTTCACATGGCAACGCTCATCGGCACAGTCACTAAAGTCATCGGCCAGGTTTTCGCCCAGTCAGCCGACGGTACTAAACGCGCACTGGTTGAAGGGGATCGCCTGTTTGCCGGCGATCAACTGATCACCGGCGCAGAAGGCGCCGTCGCCGTTCATCTGCAAAACGGCCAGGAACTGACTCTCGGACGCGGCAGCAGCATGACCATGACCGGTGAACTGCTGGCGGGTCAGGCGGCGCATGTCAATGCCGCGGAGGCCGTGACCCCGAGCGACGCGCAACTGACCGACGTCGAGCAGATCCAGAAAGCCATCGCCGCCGGTGATGACCCGACTAAAAGCGCCGAAGCCACCGCCGCCGGTCCGAATGCACCGGGTGGTACACCGGGTGAACTGGGCGGTGGTCACAGTTTTGTCTTGCTGACGGAAGTTGGCGGTCGGGTCGACCCGATCATCGGTTTCCCGACTGCCGGGTTTGGCGGTATTCCTGAATTCCCCGAAGAACGCCATAACGCGGTCATCGACAACGGTGACGACACCCCGCCAGTCGTGGTGCCGCCACCGGTCAACAATCCTGTAACCCTCACTGGCCTGAACGTGGCGGGCGGCGAACTCAGTCTCAATGAAGCCAATCTGCCTGCCGGCTCGGCGGCCAACCCTGGCGCACTCACGCAAAGCGGCAGCTTTACCGTGTCGGCGCCGGACGGTCTGACCAGCCTGAGCATTGGTGGCATCAACGTTATCGTTGGCGGTGTGGCGATCGGCTTTCCGCAATCGATCACCTCGCAACTGGGCAACACCCTGACCATCACCGGGTACAACCCGGCGACTGGCGTTGTCAGCTACAGCTACACCCTCAACGGCAACGAAAACCACGCGGCCGGCGACGGCGCGAACAATCTCAGCGAACAGTTCACAGTGATTGCCGGCGACAGCAATGGTGATACCGCGACCGGCACGCTCGACGTCAACATTACCGACGACGTGCCGAAAGCGTTCGATGACAGCAGTGGCACGGCGTCAGAGACTCAGCTGACCCTGACCGGCAACGTTCTGACCAACGATGTGCAAGGCGCCGACCGCGTTCCCACCGGACCGGTCACCCCGGGCACGTTCACCGGCACTTACGGCACGTTGGTGCTCAATGCCAACGGCACTTACACCTATACGCTGAACACCAGCGATGCCGACTTCAAAAACCTGCACGGC